>NZ_CP058531.1 GCF_013401515.1 Halorarum halophilum
GTGCGTACGCACTAAATGATGGCTTCGAACAGCTGAGTGCATTCGCTCGTGAGCTTGCCCATCACGTCCACCGCCAGACTGTCGAACAACAGACAGACACCTACACCATTCTGTGGGAATCCCTCGACGAGTTCCTTGTGCAGACGCCGACTGAAATCACCGAGGAACACTTCATTCCGACAGGCCCAGACCAATTTCAGCGATATGGCCTCCCGCTGTTGGCACGTGACCGTCGATACTACCTCTATTCGGAGACGACGAGTGAGCTCTCCCCAGAGATATTGTGCTGCCACATGCTCATAATCGATTCGGGCGCACGAACGAAGTCATACTGCCTGCTCCTGCTCAGTCACGTCGACATCGACCGAGACGAACTCCGAGCCCAAGCCGTCACGTACGGCGTCGACGACGTTGTCGACGAGCTTTGCACATATCTCGACACCAGCGGTGCCCAGCGGACGTCCCGACTTCCCGAGTGGGAGGACTTCCAGGAACTGGCTGAAGAGTACGGGGTGACGCCATGAGGGCGCGATTCGATAGCTCATACATCCGGTCGGAACTCGAGCGCATCGGCCAGCAGCTGGACACCCCACTCACCGTCTTCTTGGTCGGCGGGGGGTCGATGGCGTTTCGCGGTCTCAAAGAGACGACCAAAGATATCGACCTCATCGTCTCCTCCGGCGACGATCTGAGTCAATTACAAGCGGTGCTCCTCGAACTGGGATACGATATCGTCCGGGAACCGGATGAAGAGTACGAAGAACTTGGTGCCCAGCGAATCCTCGAGAACGATGATGGATGTCGCATCGACGTTTTCAACCAGCAGGTGATTGGCAAACTGATTTTGTCTCCAGGCATTCGTGAGCGGAGCGAACGGTATCTCGATCCTGGGGATCTCGTGGTCGAGCTCGTGAGTCCAGAAGACATCTTCCTGTTCAAAGCAGTCGCTGGTCGGGTGGACGACATCGAGGATATGTTTTCGTTGATGCAGACCGGCCTTGAGTTCGACGTCGTCGAAGCGGAACTCGAGACGCAGGTCGAACTATTGGAGCAAGAACTGTTCGTGACGTACGTCAACGAAGCGTTGGCCGATCTCACCGAGCAACACAACGTGACGACACCGTTGCACGACCCTGTCGCGGAGATCACCGAGCGCGTCTACGAGGAACTCCAAGTGCTGCACGCCCTCGACGAACCGAAATCGGTGACTGACCTACAACAGGAACTCGACTGGCCTGCAGCGGACGTACGGGAGATTGTGGGGCGTCTGGAAGAGAAAGATGCCGTCGTGGTAACGGATGGGCGCGTAGAACGTCGCTCAATGACGATCTGATCACGAGGCGATAGAACGTGAGGCCGTGACTGCGCTGTGAGCAAGTCTATACGCTCTGTTGAAACCGTCAGACCTTGGCAGAAAGTGCGTGACACATACAGAGGTTGCATCTCGCAGCGCAGCCACTCGCTACTCGAGGTTTGACATGCACGACTTCCAGAATGCAGGATGGTCAGTGTCCAGCTTTTGATTGACCTGGCCCGATATACCGGACAGCGGCGAGCGTTCAGGCTATGGTGCTCTGGCGGTGGTAGTAGTACTCGGTGAGCGTTCTGACGAGGCTCCCCCCGAGAATCAGGAGGCCGAGCCCAACCATAATGAACCACAGACCGATGGCTCCCGGCCCAGCCATGGGCCCGTCTGGGAGAGTGGTGATGATGAAAATGAATATTCCCACCGAAAGGATGACGAGGAAGACCTCCACTGCGCGGACAATACTGTACACCGGACGGTTGGCGAGCAGGTCTTTTTGTAGGCCACCACTGCGAAGAGATCGGTAGCCCACAATAAGCGTCTCAGCGGCGATGGCGATGGCGAGGCCGAGAGCGAGGATTGGGATGAGAAGGAGGGTAATTACGTCTGGGTCGGAAATGAGTTCGGAGAACACGCCTGCCGAAAAGACGAAGGTGGCGACGATGCCGATGAGTTTGCAGGCTTGGAGAGGTTTCGCCCGGATGAACTGGCGGGACATGTCGAACCAGTGAATATTACAGTCAACCATTTAAGGCTTTTCTGGTGGGCCTCTCCTCAGAGTCTCCGATTAGCAACTCGGGGTAGGACACAATTCAAAGTAAAATACGCGCTCTGTATTCAGAATGCTCTCGACGATCTACTCAATTCCTGTCAAAAGGAGCGTGCTGACTATAGGATGAATGCAGTGCCATGGTCTGTGGAACAGGTCTTATAACCCAAAATGAACAGTATTGGGCATGGTCTCCGAGCAGACGTGGATCGATGCTGGTCGTTCACTCGCTTTCTTGCTCCTGTACGGACTCACCAGCGCGGCACTCACCACTACGGCACTCTCGGCGGACCTCCATCCCTACCTGCGTGTCGCCGTTGCACTAACACTCAGTCTGGGGGTCGTCGCAGTGGTTGATGCCGTCCCTCGTTTGATTAGGGGTGACGAGCCGCTACTCGGGGTCGAAAGTCGTCTCTACTCAGTACGGGGAGTGGTCTTGATAATACTCGTCATCCTCGTGACCGCCGTGACCGCCGACTTGCTCCGAGCCACCACCACGTTCCCGGAGACCGTTCTCATCCTCACGGCAGTCGTCGTCGGTGCCGTCGTTGTCCTCGGGCCGGTCATCGGCTACTACTGGCGTCAGTCGGTCGCACAGTCCCGCTGAAACCCTCGGAAAGTGGCCGCACGCTCGCAAGCGTGAGTCCAATGAAGTTCCGTCCACCAGATTACAAGCTCATTTGGGAAATACGAGCCCTGTACTAAGCGATTTGAATCCGTTGCTGTGCGCAGAGTCGCTGACCGATACGCGCTCTCTATTCAGCAACGCTCGATTAATCTGTCGATCAGCAGGAACCAACCACCTGCAGCATACAGAGGATGTGTGCAGTAGACGCTCGTCGCTCGTTTCATCCTTACAGAGGCGAAACAGCCGCTAAATAGGTCTATCTATTGTTCGTATTATGATTCCCGCTTCCTCTGTCGGAAAGTCCTTTGCCCCGGTCTATCGTACTCCGCCTATGCTCACGGACGCACTCGACGAACTCGATTTCGGGATTCTCCATCTGCTCCAGGAAGACGCACGCCACACCTCGCCGGTCGACATGCAGGAGCTGCTGCCCGTCTCCGACACGACGATCCGCAACCGAATCGAGAAACTGGAGGAACGGGAAATCATCGAGGGGTACGTCCCGCTCATCGACTACGAAAAATCTGGGTTTCCGCTGCGAATCAAGTTCATCTGTACTGCACCCGTGAAGGAACGCGAAACTCTCGCTGAGGAGGCGCTCGAGCTTCACAACGTCGTAGACGTCGAAGAGTTGCTAAGCGCTCGCGAGAACATTCGAATTCTAGTTGTGACAAACCATTCAGAAGACCTCCACGACGTCACCGAACGGATTTCTGACCTGGGTCTCACGATCGAGCGAGAAGGGCTCGTCCGGCGGATTCATCGACGCCCGTTCAATCACTTCGGTGAACACATGGTTTCCAAAAAGTAGGAGTTTCGCCATCCGAATTTACGCCCATCGCCCTTCGAATTAAGAAGTCCATATATAGGTACTGTTTACTCAAAAATCATGTTTAGATAATTCTTTTGGCCTCGGCTAACAGAGGTGGACCTGATACAGATGCAACCGAGTTTCTCGGCCGAGGGGCAACCAGACGAAATCTCATTCACTATTCTGACTGCTCTCTCGGAGGTCACGCAGGTGGACATCGCCAATCTCCAGCCACCACTGTACGATGCGATCGACACTGACGCCCTCGAACAGTTACTCATGAGCGCCGACGAACGATTGTGCGTGACGTTCCCGTACGAGCAGTGGGTGGTGAAAGCCAACAGCGACGGCGCGGTTGAGGTAACTCCATCCTCGGAGAGACGGTAGATGTTCCAGTGTCTTTGCGATACTTGTGAAGAACAAAAATTGATTGAAGAGCTCGAACAGGCGCAGGAGTACTTCAATGAGCACGCGAGTCGCGGGTGTGAAGTCGAGATCATCAACGTGGAGCTGACGGTTGCGCAACTAAATCCTGGGCCAACCCAACCAGATGCCTGCACAGAGGAACCCCAGACTGCGAACGAAACCTCCTCGGATGAGGAGCAACAACCAGCCGACAAGTAAGTTCTTCAGCTTTTAGGAACTGTGCAGGAGGGGGCCCGTGTCCTAAGAAACTGGTCCCAAACCCTATCTAGTCGTCGAACGTCGTTTCGGTCGTGAGACGCAGAGGCGGAGCCATCATCAGCTTCATCGCAAGCCTGCTCCTCCTCGCCGTACTTGGGTGGGCGTACGTTCCCCAGTCAGTTCGAAACATCAACGTGTACTACACGTCGGGGGTGGTCAGTCCCTTTGCCGCCGGAATCCTCGCTCTGGGAGTCATCGTCGTGCTCGTTGCGACAAGTCGGGATCACCTGTCACCGGATCTGGGCGCGGGGCTCGTACTCAGCATCAGCCTCGGCATCCTCACCATCGTATTAGTGTGGGTCCTTACCGGCCGTGTCGACGTGTTCCTGGCACCGGGCTGGGCGTTTCCGGCACAGCGATGGATTCTCGTCGGCGTCTCCGTGCTGCTCGTCGTCGGCGCTGGTTGGTACGCCTGGGCGCTCGGCCTGTTCTCCCGGTCTCGATGAGCGGTAGTCACTCGAATGCGGGGTCTGTACTGTCCCCCGACGAACCGATCATCTACTTGGACGGCCTCACCAGCCAGGAGATCAGGGATGAAGCCATCGAATATTGCTCGGTCAGATGAGCAATTCTCGGCTGGAGCCGCGGGGTAAAGCGACCCCGGCTTCTCATGCAAGCGTCGTCTTCGCGCTCCCACAGCGCGGGCATCGTCTGAACTCGTAAGTACCGTAGTCGTTCTCGACCTCTGTGAAGAACTGCTGTTCACAGTCGTGACAGTAAAAGTCCGGCATGGCTGGCTCGACTTCGATAGTACTCATCGAATCTACTTCTATGTCGTTGTGGCTCGGTGAGCGGAGAGGGTACACTGGAACGCGATGTTCGCAGTTCTACGAAGCGGTTGATCCAGACACAACTGCCTGAACAACTTCGGCAGTGAGTGCGAGCGCTGTGAGTGATAGTCGGTCCTCGAGGAAGAGCGTCCGAAATACGTGATTCTCGGAAGTATCTCTGTGGGACTTCGTCAGTCCTAAAGTCGCCTTCACGGTCGCCGCAGTCATCGGACTGATCGGAACCGGCTACTTCCTCATCTTCGGAAAGGAGTTCGAGGCCCATGCCTGCCGGACTGAAACCAGAGATTATCTTTGCGGTCGCCCCGTCATTGGTCGTGGCGATGGAAGATGAGGTCGGAGAGTCAAAAGACGAGTTAACTTCTATCGGTTCTACGTCTTCTCCGTCACTGCGCGAGGCCACATGGACTTGGGGTCGGGTTGCCGCTGCCAGTTTCGGTGGCCCCGCTGGCCAGATCGCGGTGATGTTCCGACTCCTCGTCGAAGAACGCGGGTGGGTCAGCGAACGTCGGTTCCTGCATGCGCTCAACTACACGATGCTGCTGCCTGGACCGGAGGCACAGCAACTGGCCGTCTATCTCGGGTGGCTACTCCACAGGACAAAGGGTGGGTTTATCGCCGGCTGGATGTTCGTTCTTCCGGGGTTCGTGTCGATTCTCGCGCTGAGCGTCCTCTACGTGACGTACCGTGAACTCACGGTCGTTACTGGATTACTGTTTGGGCTCAAGGCAGCTGTCCTCGTGATCGTGTTAGCTGCCGTCATCAGTTTAGGTCGGCAGGTATTCGAAAACCGCGCGATGGTCGCGCTCGCGGTCGCAGCCTTCCTCGGAATGTACGTCTTCAACATCCCATTCCCGATCATTATCGTCGCCGCTGGCATCATCGGGTATCTGGGCTATCGGTGGGCACCCGATGTATTCACCGTGATGACCGGACACGATTCGGACACAGCCGATGCCGTCATCTCCGACGTTCCCGAATCCGTCAGTAGGCCCTCGAGACGACAGGCTCTGCGAACCCTTACAATATGGCTCATCGTCTGGTTCCTGCCGCTACTCGCGCTTGTGCTGGTTCTCGGCCGCGACCATGTCTTCGTACAAGAAGGGCTGTTCTTCAGTCTCGTCTCGGTTGTTTCCTTCGGCGGAGCGTACGCTGCGCTCGCCTACGTCGCGCAGGAAGCAGTCCTCACCTACGAGTGGTTACTCCCCGATGAGATGCTCGATGGTCTCGGATTTGCGGGCACGACTCCTGGTCCGCTCATCCAGGTCGTCCAGTTCGTTGGCTTCATGGGTGCGTATCGGAATCCGGGGTCCCTTGATCCGCTGGTTGCCGGTGTCATCGGATCGCTCGTCGTAACTTGGGTCACGTTCGTGCCGAGTTTTCTGTGGATTTTCGTCGGCGCACCTTATATCGAATATCTTCGCGGCCGGACGTCGTTGACCGCGGCGCTGTCCGCGATCACCGCCGCAGTCGTCGGTGTCATCGTGAACCTCGGTCTCTGGTTTGCAGTGAACACCCTATTTGAATCTGTCTACGTCTTCGAGGGTTACGGAGTACGGGTTCTCCTTCCGGTCGTCACTTCGCTTAACGTAGCTGCCCTGGGAATCACACTCCTCGCTGGCGTCCTGCTCTTGAGATTCAACCAAAGTATCCTCCGGACGATTGGTGCCGGGATCGTCACTGGTGTAGTCTACCAAGTTTTATTGGTCTGACTCGGTCGACTCCTGTGCGAAATACGCGCCCTGTATTCAGCGATCGTTACCCGAACTACTCGGTTCGTGTCAGGAAAGTCGTGACTGACTCGGAGGGTGTCTGCAGCATTCGGTCGCCATCTATCTTGTCAACTTCCTCCAATTTATCGATACAGAAGCAACGAACTGAGCACCGAGATCTCGAGAAGGTGAATGGGGTTCCTCGATGGGCATCGAGACTGACCCTCCTTATTCCGATCGGAAGCGTACGACCGACATGGACGAGACGAACGACCAGTTCGATTCTCAAGATGGAGAGGTTGCGGCCGCTATCGGCACTGATTCGGAAGAGTTCCTCTCGCTCATCCCGCACTTCTATCGAGCCAGTGTGAGTCAGGCAACCGGAGCGCAGGATCAACTCGACAGGACAACCGACTGGGCAATCACCTTGGTCGCCGCGTTGTTCTCGATCGTGTTTGCAAGCGAGGATATGCCAGCATACCTCCTGCTGATCGGGCTGTTGCTGCTGAGTATGTTCCTCTTCTTCGAAGTTCGACGCTATCGGTTCTATGGCGTATGGCGGTCTCAGGTCCGGTTCGTCGAGGAGAACGTCTTCGCGAACGTCTTCGACCCTGCGGGCGTCGAACTTTATCCGAACTGGCGAGAAGAGATCGGCGACGACCTCCGTCAACCGACGTTCAAGGTCTCGTACCTCGAAGCACTGTCTCGTCGAATCCGGCGAGTGTACGCGTTGCTCTTTGTTGTCGTCGGACTCGCCTGGATCTCTAAAATCACGCTCTTTATCCCCGAGGCACGGTGGACTGAGGCGGCGGAGTTACCAGGCGTCCCAGGGCCGGTCGTCGCCGCGGCGATGGGTCTTTTCTATATCGCAGTCCTGCTGGTCGCGTACGGGCCGGGCAGACGTGAGGCGAAGGGAGAAATCCACGGCGTCGAACCCGGCCAGTGGAAGGAGTCGGACGATGAGCGTTGATAATTCGTTTCGCCTCAAGCGCCACATGAACGGTGGGCGCAAGCCTTCCTCGTCGCTAAAGTCGAACGATGATAGGTGAATACTGAATCGAGGACTTCTGAATAAGCGCGCTGCATTCGGCACGGTCGCTTCTGACCTCTCCCGTCGCTGTTACGAGTTGTCTGCTGAATGAAGAGGATGTATGCAATAGACGGTCGTCGTTCGTTTCAGGCTGTCAACGACAAAACAGTTGCTCAGTAGAACCTGCTAATGAATTAGCTCAAATTCGAGGATGTGCTTCTCACCGTACGTTGCTCGGTGTTCTTCTTGGAACTCGAGCATGGCGTCTTCCCCCGCAATCTCGCACTCGAGAGCACATTCTGAACAAGTAACTGCGTAGGTCATGGGACCCAAGTGGGTCCTTCGAGTGACCGTGACCACTTTAAATTCCACCTTTCAGTAGCGAACAGTATTTAAGAAAGTGTAGCCGGGGAGGCCTTCCTGAGAGAAGCGCGCACCTCTTCCCGTAGTTGGAGGCAGGGGAGACTCCTACTCGGTCGTCGGACCGTCGGATGGGCGCAGCACCGTCACCCAGCCGTCGGCCTCGACCCGTACCTTGTACTCGTGATACCGGAACTCGAACGCCGAATCCGTGTCCTCCCGTGAGGCGTTGGGCCTGCCGAACAGCGCGTCGTCAATCGCCACAATGTCGACCACCTCATACAGCGGCGGCGATGTGACCTCGGTTATTGAGACTCCTTCGGCCTCGGCGATTCCCGTGATGATGACAGTCGTGAGGTCACGGGGGTCGCTCGGGTCGTACTGTATCTGTGCTTCGAACGCCCAGCCGCCGTCGGGCGCTTCGTTCACGGACTCATCCGCCGAGAGACCGTCGATCTCCTCCACTGGTCTGGAACTGTTGTGTCTATCGTCCATCGTCGTCACTCCTCGGAGTCGTCCTGTCGTGCGTGCAGTTCCTGGGCCGCGTCAAGGCTCGCTCCCGCGCCCTCCAGGACCGCCAGGACCTGGGGGACGTTCTCGGCGGCTCTGATGACCTCCTCGTCGCCTGCCTCGAACGCGAGGATGTCCAGTTCAACGAGCTTCGGGATGTGGACATGGAAGAGCGAGACATACATCTCGTCACGGTGAAGTGGAGCGACTTCCGCCTCTGAACTGTCCCGTTCCCAGGCGACGAGTTTCGTTGCCAAGTCGTCCAGTGACCAGCGTGTGCTGGACAGGAGCGAATAAATGAGGTACCGACGTCTCGAATGGGCCAACGCTTCATACACAAACTCCATGTCGAGCACGTCCCTGGGTGGGGGGTTGACCTGACGAATGAACTCGTCGACGTCGCACTGGACGTTACCCCGCTCGCCCGGCTGTTCATAGTCGCTCATACGACCGTGTCGGGCCAGAACGTGTTAATAGTAACCATGGGTCGCGTTAGCTTCGCTGAGGGAAGCGACTTTACGTAGCGCTTCATTTACCCGGCACATCGCCCCCGCCCCCGTGTCCGATACGCGCCATGTATTCAGCGTACTCCTGACGATCTACTCAAAATCTGTCAAAAGGAGCATGCTGACTAGAGCGGATGTATGCAGCAGCGCACCGGTAATAATTCGCCGAAATGTGTGCTGAAACAGTCGCTAAGAGGAACCTGTGAATCGGGCGTGGGGTTAGTGCAGAGGGCCGAACAGACCAATTATCCAGGCCGTTGAGACGACCAGGAGGACGACGTGGGGAGCAATCGCTTTGATCGCCTGCTGGTCAGACTTAGTTAGGAATTTTGCGCTATACCAGACAATGGCAACGCCCCATAGGATAGCAATCAATGGCCAAATCGTCACACTGACCCATTCCCAAGTAGCGATTGTCGATGGGCTGGCCAATGCCTCCGGGAGAGCTAGGGGAACGCCGATTCCCCGGAAAAACACATTCAAGAGAGCCCCACCTTCCTCCATCAACCCGGGAATAACGTGGTTGCCCAGCATGTACATGATACTGAATGGGAGATAGGCGTACGCGAAGCGCGTGAAGGACGCTTCCCAGTCGACGCTGCTCCACCACGTACCGAGCGCGTTTGCTCCCAGATACGCGCCGATCGCGGCGCCGACGCTGACGGAGTACGCAATCACGTCCGACCAAGGCTCACCAAGTGGGACGAGCGCTGCTGCGTGATCGCCCAGGACGTGGTCGACCGGAAAGACCGCCCAGAGGATGATGACAAGGAGCGCCTCGTCGGCGAGCGGGATGCGTTGGTGAACGGCAGCGATTCCTGGCCAGCGAACGCGCAGCCCAACATCCTCATCCGGTTGCTGGGTCGTACACTTCATACACGAGACACAGCGCCGGTCCGTGCTCAGGTACTCGCTCTGGTATTCGAGCGTCGCACATGGGACGCCGGTCTCGGACTCCTGACGGATCTCGAACGGTGAGAGCTTCGACGTGACGCTCATCACCCCAGTCGCCGGACAGATATATCGACAGAACGCCTGGCGCTGGAAGACGAGGCTCACACCGACCGTGAGGGTGGTGAAACTGAGGAAGTAATAGCCAATCAACCGTGGCGAGAACACGACGCCGAGTTTGTACATCGGCATCCGTGCGAAGAGGAATGTAATGGCGGTGATCGAGATGACTGACAGGGAGATTCCAAAGACGCGAGCATTCGGACCGGTGAACATCGGGAAATGCCGCTTCAGTCCGAATCGCTGGGTAAACCGGACGATGGCGCCCATCGGACAGAAGTAACACCAGACACGACCGAGCACGACCAGACTGATGAGCATGACCGACGACCACCAGAGCCCGAAGAACGCGACGCTCCCGAAATTGGTATCTGGGTTTTGGGGACCCATGAATGCCGACCAGATCGCCCACGCGAAGATTGAGACCGTCACCACGTGGACGGCCGGTTGGACGTAGCGATTCGTAAGCAGAAACTGGATTGGTCGATTATCTGTCAGCGTCAGATGCCATTCTCGTTCGGGCTGGCCCATGCACGACAATCAGAACAGGTGGCCGTCATCGTTCTGGTGCATAACTAGAAAGGGCGGGGGTTTTTCTGACAAACCTGTACAACATACAGGCCGAATATTGACTGATCCGTATATCTACTGTCCATTGCGTTTATACGACGGACTGGGTGGTGATAAGCGACACGCGGGGGGACACGTGGCGCGCGGGGTAAGCCGTATCGAATTATCTGTTCATCTGGTAGCGTCACTCAGTAATCTATCTGACCTGAACATACCCGCTCATCCAGCATGAAAACGGCGTTTAGACTGGTGGTAAGTCGTTTGTGTCACGCGTAGAGTCAGGGGGGTATAACAGACCGCAGCGATACTCCCTTTCCATGGCAGAGGAGCCTACTCATACAAGACGGAGAGCCATCCAAACACTCGGCAGCGGCGTCGTCGTCGGTCTCGCTGGCTGTAACGCGTCGGGATCCTCGGATCCCACACAGCAGCCGACCGACACCGAGACGGCCACGTCGACCCCGACGGAGACGTCGACCGAGACCGCCACGAACGAACACACGGGCTCCGAGCACACCCACGAGCACACGGACGCCCAACCGCCGGAATCCGTCGAGTTCGCCCGGAACCCGGAGGAAATCCACCCGACGCTGGTCGAGGAGACGTCGGTCTCCTCCGACGAGGTCCTGATCGGCTATCGTCTCGAAGACTCGTCGCTCCCGTTCGAGACCGAGGTGTATCACGCGCCGGACGGCGCCGAGATGCAGGCCACGAAGACCTACGACACCCAGGATCTCAGTCAGGTGGACCTGCTTCCGGACCAACCACAGGCGCTCGACACCGTCGCCACCGACCAGGAGGACATCCACTACGGGACGACGACCATCGGCGAGCCACTGGCGGTCACCCTCGTGGCGCGCCACGACGGCGAGGCCTTCGACTGGAGCGCCTGGGATCGCACCGGCCATCCCTACGGCGGCCACGACGAGGAGGATCCAGCACTGGAGGTCGATTGTTACTGCGGCGGCATGGTCTACACCGCCCCGAGCGGTGGTACCTGGGCACGGGTGATCCAGGTGACGCCCACCGAGCGCGTCGACCCCGGCTCGACCATCGTGGTCAACTGGACCTCCAGCCGGGTCGAAACCTGACGGTGCCCTCGTCGGGAGCCAGCTCCATCAGCTCGCTCAGGGAATTGCGGGCCCTGTCCATCGTATAGTCCTCTAGCTCCGGACACAGTCGCTGACGGCCGCCTTGGGATCGTCAAAGAACTCAGAGTGGTGATACCGCAGTTACCTTTACTCAACGAAACTTCCGACCGTCACACCGGTCCGTCCTTGTACCGATACGCGCCCTGTATGTAGCACGGTTTTAACAACCTATCAGTATCTAGGGATTTAAACAGAGCAGTCTACACCCCTTTCTGACCGACTACGACTCTGTATCAGGACTCACGAGATGCTCGTCGAGGTCGCGCGTCCAGTACGTGCCGGGTCCGCCGGGATTACAGCGGACACAGAGGTGTAGTATCCCCTCGAGATGGCCGAGTTCGACGCGGAATCGAGTGAGCGCTGCGAGCGTGTCGACGACGAGGCCACAGCTATCACAGGCGTGGTGATCTCGGTCGTCGGGGTCGCCCCGGGCTTGGATGGCGCAGTCGACGCAGATCGGATGCGAAACCCGCTCGTCTTTGCCTCAGGTGAAGGCTTCGCCATGCTCCAACCCGGGAAGCGCATCGCAGAACGCACATCCCGAAAGGGCCTGCTGCATTACGACGTCTCCTCGTTAGCATCACGACCAGCCGTCCATCCATGATGGAGGACGGCGAGCTGTCGAATCGCGTTGAAAGCTTCGCCGCTCGGTTCGTGAATGAGGGCTCGCTGCTCGGCGACTGCCGTCACCACACCGTCGTCGACGAGCTCACTGACCAGTTGTTGCGCAATTGGTTCGTCGACGTCCGTCGTCGAAACCCGGGCTGCGTCCCGGTCCTGTGCGAGGAGGTCAGTTTCGAGCCGCTCATGATTGTCTGCCGTGTCCTTGAGGATGTCTGGACCAGTCATAGGACTCACGCTCCGGCACGCTTGCAAGCGCGCCTCGCCCACTCAGGCGTGGATAAACCACTCCTGCTGTCGCCACGGGGTGATTCTTCGGTCGTCTCCCCAGCAGTCCCAGCCTCTGTTCCGGCGCTTTCGTCAACCCGCGGATGCGAGGAGACGGTACACGGGAGCGGTGCGTTCTCGCGAACGTCCTCTGCGCACTCGTGTCAGACGGCACTTGCCAATCTCGCTGTACACGGTGTCAAAGAGACGGCAGCCCGTGACCGGATCGAAGCGTTTCTCCTCGAAGGATCCCTGTACGAGGTGGAGGAGAAGCTCCAAATCCTGCCTCGCTCCTACGAGTGACTGCCGTCTACCAGCCGCTTTGCCTTTTCCCAGATAGATCTACCCAATGAGTCCGATTCGTCGGCAGATGTCTCGTCTTGGGACATCTGATCGTTTGTGGTCGACGCTAATGATGTTCGGAGTTCTGTGAGTTCCGTTTCGAGCGTCTCGATCCGTTCGCGCTGTCCTTCGACTGTGGCCTCTCGTTGTTCGAATTTCGCCGAGAGAACCTTGTTCCGTTCGTTGAGATAGGCACGTTCACGCCCATCCGACCACCCACCTGTTTCGGCTTCCGTCGGCTCAATTGGTTCCCCCACCTCCGTCTGTGCTGTTTCCGTTGACTCGCTCGTCTCTGCCTGTGGTGCTCCCATAGGCTCGCCCACTTCCGCTCCTTTTTTCTCGGCCGACGGACCGTTCGACACTGCTGTGACCTCTTCGTCGAAGCCGTCGGATTCCTCCTGCTCGGCCGTCTCACTCCCTTTCGAGGGCTCGTAGAACTCGCCAGTGTTGTCGATGGCGCGCTTGACCGTCCGTTCACCGTAGGTGTCCTCGTTCGAGTAGCGGATTTCGTCCCATTTCTCTCGGTAGAGGTCCGACTTGCGGAACAACTGGTCCACCCACATCGCGTCTCCACCCGTCCAGAATGCCAGCAGACAACACAGCGCCATATCCGCTTCCGACTGACTCGGATATCCGCTCGTCCCGCCTCGCCACAATCGGTCGAACTTCTCGCCGTTCGATGCGTTCCGCGCCTTCTCAAGCAGTTCTTCGTCGGAGAACTTGACCTCCGTTACCGATTCCTCCGGAAGGCCGGCTGCCCCGGTATCGACCGAATGAGTCGTCTCTTCCGACATCTCCCTGCCGCCCATCGACGGCTCCTGAACGTACTCACGATGCACCTCGACGAGCGCATCCTGCCGTTCTTCCACGCTCTGCGGCTTAACGTCGACGCGATCGCCCGTCATGGTGAAGAACCGCGCCGACTCGTACATCTCCACGCTCCCGTGGCGGTTCCCGCCCTCGGGCAACTCCCCTTCGACCAGGACGTGGAATCCAGTCCCCGACGGGGAGATTTCCGTGTAAGAATCAAGCCGGTTGACGATGTCACGAGCGTCGTCGTCGATGCTCGATGTTTCTGGATCCCGGCAGTCATCAAGGTCGATCCCGACGAACGGATCGTTCTCACTGAACACGAAGCCGAGTCCATCCGCCTCGTCGCTCCGGATGTACTCGAGTGCAGTCTCGAAGTTGGTCCACGTCTCCGGATCAGTAGACGAGGCGAACACCCCCGTCCCTGGGGTAATGGGAATCTTGGTTGGCTTCCCGTCGCGCTCCTCTTCGCGCCAGCAGATCCACTGGTCGACGTCGACGAACTCACGTGGTACTCCTACCGGATTTGTGACACTGTTTTCACTCATGGTTCTCAGACCCTGTGTCATCGGCAGTCCACACCCTCTCAGCTTGCTGACAAACCTCCCCTGCGGCCTGCGGCCCCGCGCAACCCACTCTCCGACGGCCACCCCCCACCACTCTACTAGTCGGATTTTGGTCGGAACAACACTCGATCTGAGCCGATAATCGCCCGACATGGCGATGTTCCACCCAATGTTCCACGCATCGGGCTGACACGAATGAGCGGGATGTCGCGTCAGAAATGGGTGGAACACTCTGCCGTCCTGCGATTTTGGGCGGAACACTAAACATGATCACGGCGGTCCCGTTAGATTGGGTGGAACACTTCGCCCTCTTGCGATTCCGAAAGTCGGATATTTCATACATCTTCTCGAAATATTAGGTGGAGTCGTCCTCTGTGTCGAGCGTGAAGCTGACAAAGAGGTGGGTCAATTCACCGTCGATTCTCTGTCTATCTGTCTCTACTTCGATATACTCCTTGAGCCGTCGTGTGAACCAGCTATTGCTCACTACCTCAACGCCAAGGTCGTCTGCCCACGACTCGTACGCTGAGTACACCTTCGACTTTCGAACGGCTACGTCCTCGTCAGTCTCGGTGAGGTGCTGGTCCGCGAAGATGCCGAGTGCTTCCTTCTTGTCGAGGTCGGCAATGCTGTTTGCTTGGTCGGATTCCTCGGCGGCTTCAGCGGTCGCCTCGGGGTTGGGGTCCGACTCTGCTTCCGCTTTATCGGGTTCAATCGTAGACGGTGTCTCCTCGGGGGACCCGTCCGGGTTACTGGGTACTGTCTCAGCACTCGTCGCTTCGGTCTGATCAAGTTGATCGTCGGCCTCCGCGGTAGCCAGCTGCGGACCGTCGTCAACGAGCGTCTCAATCGGTGCTGTCTCACCCTGCTGGTAGACGACCGGATCGCCACCCTCGGGGAGGATGACAATCGCGTATGCGTCGTGGGTGTATTCGGGGACAGGCAGTTCCCGTTCGGGAATGAACGGCTTCTTGATCGGCACCCACTCGGTCTCAAACGCCTCTTTCGAGTCGTAGGTGTGGGTGGTGTCGTCCTCCAGAACGATGTACTGGTTGATGTCGGGGTCATAGGTGTAGACCGCCGGCACATCGCGGTCCATCGCCGTGTCAACACGCTGAATCCGCGCATCGTCGCTATCGCCTTCAACAGGCAGAACCGCGTCTCCGGTTTCCTCGTCGCGTCGCCACATCGACATTCGCGTGTCATCGTTGCTGGTCGCCGGACGGACAGCCGTCAACCGCTGGCCGGTCTCAATGTGCCGCACCTCCAGCTGGTGGGGGAACGTGTAGAGGCGAATTTCGTTGCTGTCGTCGATCTCCTTGACCGGGGGATGCAGAATTCCCTCGATCCGCTCGGCCCAGTATGAGTCGTTCTCCTCGGGCCGGACGATGAACAGCGGGATCGCCTCTTCGTCCTGTGCCTTTCGGAGATTCGTCAGCAGTTTCGCTGGCTTACTCGGTGTCGTGGTCTCGACTTCGATCACGAACTCGTCGTCCAAGTCGGGATGGGTCGCCCGTCCGTCGGGCTGTTCGCTCCCATCCTGCGGGACGACCGTCGTATTGAACCCTGCCGTAGTCAGCGCTCGTTCCGCCTCGTACACGGCGTTGTCGTGGTCTTCGCTGCCCGCCGCCTGCACGTCGCCTGTGTCGGGCGCGACGGCCTCCTCGCCGCGCTCGGTGAGCGAGATGACCAGCTGGTCCTCCTCTGTGTCGAGTCCGACAGTGAGCAACTGTGAGCGTTCTCGGACCGCTCCCAGTTCGTCGTAACTCGGCGGCTCCACGTTTTCGTCACCGGCGGTGAACAGTTCGCGTAGTTCCTCGTCCACCTCCTCGACAGGCACCTCGCCGTTCTCCTCGCGCACCTCGTGTCTGAGCTGGATGGTGCGGACAACCTTCGCGAGCGCCTGATCGAGGTCGGCGTTCGTCGTGCTGAGTCGCTCCTGCACGTCCTCCGGGGAGTCACGCGGCTCGGGCTCCGGTTCGGGTACACCGAACACCTCGTCGGTTCGGGTCTGCACTCGGTCAATCGCGCTCTCGACACGCTTCGACTTCTCGCCGGTCAACGGCTCGTCGCTCTCGGGGTGGCCCTCGGGGATCGGTAGCGGGTCGACGCTGAACGGCTTGGGGCCCGTCTCGCCGAACGTCGGACTCGGCACTTGGGCGATCCACTCCCCACGCGGGAGCGACGCGATTCGGTCTTTGAACTCTCGGGGGCTCATCTCCTCATGAGCCATCGCCTCCGCGATCTCGCGGTCGACCGAGATTTTCCCGACCAGCGTCGTACCGATGTTGTTCAGCGCGTTTAGGTAGAGCCGCCGGCCACCTTCCTCCTCGATCTGTTCGGGGAACTGCATCGACAACCCGACCGACAGCCGGAAGCCACGACCCTGTTCCAGCAGTCGATTCATGATGTCCGACGTGACAACCGACGCCGCCTCGTCGACGAGGAGATTGACCACGTACTCCTCGGGCTTGTCGGAGAGGTCGTCCGACTGCTCGCGAAGCGCGTCCTCGAGGTTGCTCAGAATCAGGCCGCTCAGAAGTTTCGTCGGTTCGGCCCGCAGATTGCCAAGGTCGAAGATGACGACCGTATCGTCATCAAGCACCTCCCGAAAGTCGAACTCTTGGTCAGTGTTGTTGAAGATGTCTCGCAGCCGCCCGTCCTGTGAAACATACGCGAGGCGGTTGCTGACCCCTCCCATCACGCGACTGAACGCTGTCTGGTCCAACTGGAGTTGCCGGTCGATCCGCCGCCGGTCGTCGGGATCGCTCGATTGCGGCGCGTGTTCGGGCTGTGGCTTGGGTGGCCCGGCTTGCCACAACTGATCAAGCGCGTATTCGAGCTGCCGATGGGCGAAGTAGTCTTCATCCGCGCGGTACTGGCCGTTGTCTCGCCCATACTCGGCGTCGAAAAGCGCGGAGATGAGCGCCCGAATGAGCGTCGGAGCGACGGTCGCGCTCTCGTACTTGGCGCTTCCCATCGTGAGCTTCAGGATCTCCTCGTAGTGGTCGGCGGTCCGCTGGATCGCATCGATCCGACTCAGGCCATTGTCGAGCGCCGGTCGGAGATTGAAGAACGAGAAGCCGGGCAGAATGTCGGGGATCGAGAAATGGACGACGTTCTCCTCCATGTCGTCGACGCCGAAGCGGGCGGCGTGGGACCGCATGTAGTTCTCGGGCAGGCCGTCACCCTTCGGGTCGACCAGGACGATTGGCCCGTCCGTATGTTCGTACAGCGACAGCGCGTCGTTGATCAGCGCCTTCGACTTGCCTGACCCAGTGGTCCCGAACCGGCCGTAGTGGGTCGGGAGGAGCGACGGCGGGACGTAGGTCGGGTCGTCCTCGGGCGTCCCTGTCTCGTCCAACGCTCGGCCGATCGCCAGCCCACCCGTGTCGTGGAAGGAATCGGCGTGATCAGGCGCCGGCCGTTGGAGCGGATTCTGGCTCTCCTGTTTCGCGTCGGTCCCTCGGCGGCCCTCCATCGAGAGATTTTCCCCCGACGGAACCGTGATGAGGTTCGCGAGTTCGCTGGCGTTGAACGTGAAATCAAACCGAGTCTTGCGGCCACCGGTGACGAGTTTACGGTCCAGTAGACGTTCGAGGGCGCTCCGGGCGTACTGCTCTTTCTTGCTCTGACGGAAGCCGCTCCCGCGCAGGCGGTGGCCGTTGAACTGGTAGAACTCGCCATCGAGCGCGTCGAAGCCTGAGGCAAGGGCGTCAAGGCGCGTATCCAGTTCTTCCTCAGTCGTGTCGTCGCTCGGGATTGCGACGGCACGGGCGTTGACTGTGAACGTCCGCTTGGGCTGTTTGTCGTCGAGCTGATCTAGCCGCATCTCGTCACGGTCGCTCAGTTCGTGTTCGTCGGGCGTGGTGGGTTCGATGAAGTCCCAGATCTTCCCATACCACGTATCTAGATTGTGTTTGATGTCGTGTTTGCGCTGCCACGCGTCGGGCGACCAGTCTGCCTTCCGCCGGAACACGACCTGGAAGGCGATGGGTGCCTCGGATTCAACGAGATGGTCAATGATCGTCGCGAGCGGCACCCGCCGCTCGGAGTCGTCGGACGGGGAGGCCGTCTGGTCGTGGAAATCGGCGATGGTCATCATCCAGTCTTGCTTGTGCTCTGCGGCGAGCGCGTGCCACCGGACGCCCATCGGTGTGAGGTCGTTGATCGGTGGCCGGGCGAGGACTGTCCCGTCGTCGGTGAGCGTCGGGCGGGTGAGCGTGGTTGGCTCGACGCAACGCTGTGCGTCATCGAGACGGAACGTGCCGTTGCTATACTCAACCGCCGTCGGATCGGGGATGTCCTCTTCGTCGTCTGCTTCGTTCTCCTCGTCAGCAGGGTCGTCACTCTCGCCCGTCTCGTTGTCGTCCGTGTCTCCCTCGGTCTCCTGCTTCTCTCTCGTCAGCAAACCGCCGTCACCGAGAATGCTCAGCCCGCTCGTGCCGTCGTCAATCATGTCGGCCGCACCGGGCGTGTAGTAGAGCGAGTCGCTGTCGAGCCGGTCGGCAAACTCCTCTCGCTGGTACTCGACCGGATGGACGAGTCGGTGGGCGACGTCCATCTCCACACGGTCGATGTCGAACGTGGTCGGGTACATCGACTCCAGTCGGTCTTCCAACGTGGTCAGGTCGCCGTCGGCGCCGACGTAGAACTCCACAGGCTCGTCTGCGCCCTCACTCAGCGCGAGGAACTCGAACTGCGGGGGATACGACCCGTCTCCGGGCAACAGCCGTGTGACGCCACTCGTGGACTCCTCGACCGTGACCTTGTGGAGACTCTCGATCAGTCGCGGGATCGCCTCGGTGTGAAGCGACTGTGACGAGGGGCGCACTCGGAGGTACTCACGAGCGTTGCTCATACGGTCACCCCCGACCCGACGGCACTCTCGTCGTTCGGCTCGTCCTCCGGCGGGTCGACGATTTCCATCTCCTCGGGCAACGCCGTGACCTTCACCGGATACCGGCCTTTATCCTGAACACAGACGAGCGCGTGACTATACCCACGCTCGCGGGTGCCCGGCTTGGCGTCACGAAGGAATTGTGCCTCCCGTGCGCTCAAACCGAGCTTCTTCCGATGCTCTTCTGAGAGGCCGGGAAGCTTCTGGAGGAGTTTGATCGACGACTCGTTCGCCAGCACCTCGGCTTTCTCGTGAACGAAGAAGTCGCTAATCTCCTGTGTGACCAGGTGGACGCTGAGGTCGTGGTGGCGGCTGTGTCGATAGGCACGTTCGAGCCAGTCGAGCGACCCCTCACTTTGCATCAGGTAGTGCGCCTCGTCGATGGCGAGAATCACGCGTTTGTCCGTCTGCTTGGCGCGCTCGTACACGGTGTCAAAGAGTACCTGTAACATGAGCGCAATCTCCTGGTCGGCCTCACCCTGCTGGAGGTCGAGATACGACACCGTCTCGCCCTCGAGATCGATGTCGGACGACCCAGCGAGGTTGTCGAACTCGCCGTCGCCGGTGAATGGCCGCATCGAGATGCGGAGGTTCGCCGCGAGTTCGCCCCACTTCTCGGACTCGGTCGCCGTGACTTCCGTCAGGTCCGACTCAGCGTTTGCCACGAACGCGTCGACGTCCTCGGCCATCTCGCCAAGGATTTCAAACACATCGATGACGGTGGGGCTCCCGTTGCTGTGGGTCGCCGGGTCGGTCGTGATTCCCTGCCGCCGGTACGCCTCGTGGACGGCGTCACCGAGGATCGCTCGTTCCTCCTTGTCCAACCCGGAACCGGCGCTATCGATGTGTCCGAAGTAGGTTGTGAAGAAGCCCATCACGCTCGACACCCGCTGGCCGTACGGGTTCAACTTGGAGGTCCGCTCCAGCACGTGCTGTGGGGTCGCCTCGATTTCGAGCGGGTTGATCTGCTGGCGGCCACCGACGATGATGTGTTCCGCGCTGAGTTCGTCCGCGAGACTCCGGAAGCCCTCCAGCGGGTCGACCATGATGAGGATCGTCTCAGAGTCGTTGGCGATCTCACGCAGGTTCAGGAGTTTTGCCGTGACTGACTTACCCGACCCGACCTGCGCCGCCGCGAGGACGTTGTAGCCGTTCGGCCGCTGGAAGCGGTCCACGACTACGGGCGCATCCGTCGTGGCGTGGTAGCCGTAGAGGACACCGGACTCTTCGATCAACGTCGACGCGGAGAACGGGAACAGCGCACCGAGGGCGCTGCCGAGCATCGGCGTGGTCGCACTCGGCAACCACTCGCTGATGGTGTCCTTCGCGACGGGACTCGCGCTCACCAGTCCGTCAGACTGGTCATAGTCGACCGACCGAACGGTGAGCTGTTGCTTTTCGAGTTCCGCGCGAATCCGCTGGCACCGTTTTTCGACCTGTTCTTTTGACTCCCCC
This sequence comes from Halorarum halophilum, assembly GCF_013401515.1. Taxonomy (NCBI): domain Archaea; kingdom Methanobacteriati; phylum Methanobacteriota; class Halobacteria; order Halobacteriales; family Haloferacaceae; genus Halorarum; species Halorarum halophilum. The sequence goes on from NZ_CP058531.1 coordinate 20,798, forward strand.
CGGACAGGGAGGTACGCCGAGACATCGAAGATCGACTGCGACTCATCTGTCAACTGCGTCAGCACGTCCTCGTGGTCGCTGATCCGTCGTTCGGTCAGCCCAATCGACGGATCGCCGTTCTCCTGTTTGCCTCGGTGAACGGTCTGAAGGTCACGGATCGCGTTTTCGACCTGCGTGATCGCTTGTTCCGTCTCACGGGGTTCGGCGTGAATCGAGAGGCCAACGTCGGCGCTCGGGTGGGTCGTGATCGTGTCGAGATGGCCCGGATTTGCGGTATCAGGCCAGTCGGTGATCATGAGCGTCTTGACCCACTGATCACCGGAGCGGGTGGCATCGGATTCGAGCCGGATACTCGCGGGGCCGACGTTCTGGGCGTGGGCGTCGGACTCGTCAAGTGTCTGGTCGTCGTCGACGTCGATACTGGTGAAGCGGTCGAGTAGCGTTTTGATGAGTGGCATGTGTTAGACCCTCTTGTCGGCGTCGCCAACCGTGACGACGGGTATGGAACGAACGCGGTCGGTCGTCGAACGATACTGGGTACGGCGGCCCGTCCAGAACTCCTCGATCAGCGTTGCAAGACGGTCGGCCGAGACGGGCTCACAATCGCACGAGTCGAGACCACGGATGGCCGCCTGCACGTCGTCGAGGCGCTGTTCGAGCGTCTCGCGCTGTTCTTGTTCGACTTCGGCGTCTGAGAGGCCGCTACTCTCGGCACCGATGAACGCGAGTAACCCGCCGACGTAGGGGAGCGACTGGAGCTGTGAGGTCGCCCCCCGCTCGGCCAACTGTACGTCGCGGATGCTGACCGGCACGAGGATGTGGTACTCGCGGAGGCTGGTGCCTCGTGCCCGGAACTCCGCCGGAAGGCGTGTCTCGTACGTTTCGACGATGTTCTGAAGCGCGTCGTTCGCCTGGACGTCGGGGTCGTCACGGCGATCCCGATAGCTCTCGGTGATCCGCTCAGGGTCGATCGACCGGGCGCTGGCGTGAATCTGGATCGGGAAACTGAGCGTGTTCAACGCGTTGCCAAGTGCGTCGGCGGCCCCGTCCCACTCGTCATGGGTCGCGAGCGCCATGTTCGCTGGGTCGACGCGGACGGCGGCGACAAGGTGGCCGTCCTGTCGCTCTACCGTATCGGCTTCGGGGACGAATCGGGCGACCTGTGTGAGTGTCTCGGGGCGGTCCTCGGGGGCTGTGTCCACGGCAGAGCGGGTGGTTTCGCGAGTGGCGAATCGCGCGATACGCGCAAGCCATCGATGCGGCGTCATGTGGTTCGGCGCGATGTAGACAATCGCACCTGCCACGAGTAAGATCGCAAGTGCCACTGTGAGGCCGATCGTGACTCCCCAGCGCCCGCCGAGGCGAGAGCTGAGGGAGACAACCAGCAAGGCCCCAAACATTGCGGGGATGAACAGCTTGAGGTCGTCGAGGCTGTAGTCGATATCAACGCCGACGATTTCGTCGTCGGCGCCGAACTCATCGAGTACCCGTCGGTGGGGATCGCGGCTTCTGTTGCTCATGGATTGGATTGAAGTTAGCCGTTGTGCGGGTCTGTGTCGTCAGGATTCGCGTGTTTCTGGTTCTGCTCGGTCGGCGGCCAGTCGTCGTCGAGCGACCAGACGCGGTCGATGACCGACCGGATGCTGTACATAGTGCGCGCACCCCACACTGACCGCTGTTCAGCCAGCCGGCGACCAACGTACAACGCACCGACGGCTGGGGTGGCAATCAGCGTGGACTCGAAGACAGTGGGAGGGAGAAGCGAACCCGAAGTTAGGTATGAAGTGGTGGCACCAGCGAGCGCGACGAACAGCGCGTACCAGGAGCCGAACACCCACGGCGCTGGGTTGACCGGCTGTCCGTGAATATCGCGGTCTTTGCGGAGTGCTTTTCGGAGGTAGAACGCGACGCCGGCTGACCCGACGCTCCAGAAGATGAGCGCACCGAACAGCATCCCTTCGGGGAAGACATTGTGCCGGATAAGAATCCAGTCGACCGCGCCAAACAGTCCGACGGCGGCAAGGCCGGCGACGAACTGCCAGCGCGGGCGGCCGTGTCCAACTGATGGTGTCTCACCACGTCGTCGTTTGTCGCGGAATAGTTCTCGTTCGTAGGCACGCTCCTGCTCGTAGACGTGGACAACGTATCCGACAGCGATCCCGACGAAGGCGAGCCATGGACGATCGAATAGTACCGATCCGATAGCTTGGTACTGGGTAACTGTGGACCCCGCCCAGTGGAGCCCCGTTTCGGGGGAAACGAATAACGCTCCGATAGCACCGGCAGCTGCAACACCCATCGCGAGTAGTACAGTCAGTCCGATTGTCGCGACAAGCGCTCGTCGAAGGATGACTGCCCGTCCTGTGTGAGCGAAGACACGGAGTTTCTCGGAGAACTCGCGTAGGCACGCCTTCGTATATTTCAGCGAAGGCTCCTTACTTGCAGTCTTGAGTTCAATCGCCCGCTTCGTTTTCTGGTCAGCGACATTGTTGTCTTCCCACTCGACACAGTCCCAGCAGATCGTGATGTTCTCATCAATGGGACCGTCAATCTCTCCTTCTGGCTGTACTGATCCCATGACGTACCCGACACGGCCTCTAGGAATGACTACACTCCCACAGACCTGGCAGTTGTAGTTATCGCGTCGAGCAACCCGATGAATGAGCTGGTCACTCGTCTCTACTTCAGCTGTTTGTCGCTCAGGAAGTAGGGAATGTAGCTCATTCCCGACTGTTCCGATAGCCGTGTGAAGCCGAGTTCGAAGCGATGACGACACCATCCTGTCGCTGTCGATATTAGAGGTCTGATTTGCGTCTTGGCTACCCATTCTGCGCTGACGCCGTGCCTTAGCTGTGGATGTCTCTTCGCGAAGCTGTTCGTCATCCTTCTTTAGGCAATCGTGGCAGACAGTGACAAGGTTCTCGACTCGATGGTCATCTTGTTTGACTGGAACGGCGGCGAGTCCCCGTTCCGTCTTGGGGTACCCGATAGTCCCACAGAGTTGGCAGGTATGACGGTCCCGTTTGAGTGCGGCATCGCTTGCCTCACTATAATCAGCGTCTCTGGTCATCGCTGAGTCTCCCGAACAGCATTCATACTGTCGTGGTGTTGCCGCTCGTACCGTCCCTGCCGGTACTCCCCATCTTGGACTACCCTTCGGGCGTCGTAGGTGGTCTCGTGCGACTCATCGTAGAGAACAACAGGTTCTCCGTCACGTTTCTCTGAGAGTTCCTTGAGCCCTCCTTCATCAAGTAGCCAACCGGAGTTCGAGTCCCCTTGACTGACGGACTTGAACTCACCGTCGTCCTTGAAATAGCCCGCATTGTACTGGTCTTGATCCAGTTCCATCCGAGTCATCGCTTTCTCGAAGCCGAGCCCGTCAGGAACGCTGTCAGCGTACTCCTGCGTCGGGCGGCTAGTGATTTGGTCCCACGCGCTCGAACTCGCACTACTACTCTTCGTGGAACTACTCGAGGCGGACACAGCTGAGGCAGACGTACTCTCGTTCGTGCCGCCAGTCGCGCCGAACGAGGGCGACGTCGGGGGTGCCGGTGGCCCGCGGACACCTTCGACCCTCGAACTGCCATCGCCGAGTTCACCGGCGACCTCGGAACCGTTCGCCGGTCCGAGTCGGCCGCCGAACGCATCGTTGTTCTCATGCGAGAACGGTGAGCCATTCAGCGGGTCGACCGCCCGTCCGGCGCCGGCAGTATTGACTCCCTCGTCGCTACTAGATGCTCCCGACCGACCCGAACCACCGAGGTTCAGATTGGATCGGGAGAAGCTCCGTCCAGCAGCTGCGCCGAGGGCACCGGCGGCAAACATCTGTAATGGGCGCATCTTTCGCCCGCCAACGAATAAGAACAACGGGGCAGTCAGTGCCGTGAACCACAACGTCAGCACCATCACCATCATGACATCGTCGCCAATCACCAAGCCTGCTGCCCAGCCGAGTTGTCCTCGAAGCGCATTCACCACGGGATAGCCGACCCCGAGGATGATCGCCGTCGGGACAGGCATGAGTGCCGCGGGCGCGAACAACGACCGGAAGAACTCGCCTTTCTGGGCGATCCATTCGAAGATCCAGATGTCCGGCAACGACAGTGCGATGAACACCGGGTACACCGGCATCAGGATGAACGGGGCGACGTAGGACAACCCGAACACAATCGCGATGAGTGCGAGCAGGACGCCCGACGAGAGGTAGATCAGGATCGCCGCAGCGCCGGCGCTGCCCGCCGTCCCTACCACCGACTGGAGGCTCGTGAAGATCTCATCACCGGTGGGCGCGAACGTCTGTGCGATCCCGAGCGAGAGGTGCAACACGAGCGAGCACCAGATCCACGACGCGAGGATTCGGAAGAGTGCAATCCACCCCTCCGATAGTTTCGTTTTCGCCTCAACTGTCGGGCCGGACGGCAGGAATGCGGTGAGTCGGAGCAGGAGCATTGAGAGTATCCACACGCCGATCGCGGCGGGCAGGCCCACGTTGAGCCATACAGCGCGGACCGTGGTCATCGGTGGGTTGGTCGGCTCACCGGCGAGTGCCACGTTTCCGTTTCGGAGTGGGACGGGCCGGCTGACCAGCATCTGAACGACGTCCTCGGCGGCGTTCTGGAGCTGAGAGAGCACCCAGTCTTTGACGTCGTCGCCGACAGCGTCGACGGTCTGTACCAGCCCTTGGCAGACTTGCCCACCGATACCGCTGACGCCATTACACACGCCATTCGCGTTGACCGCTGACCCGTTCGTGCTGTTCGCAGGCACAGCCGGGGTCGTGGGAGTCGCCGGCGTCGTCGGTGTCATCAGCGACAAAGACGATGTCGACGACAGTGAGGACGGTCTAGGCGGTTCATCACTGGATACGGGCGTCGGTGGGAGTGCTGTGGCTGGGGATGCGGCAGCGGTGCTAACAACCAGCAGGAGTACGAGCCCGAGCAGATGTGTGGAGTTATTCATCAGGGGAAGGTGGGGAGCGGTCGTTGGATCGCTCCGTCGTGGGAATTCAGATGAACGGGACGAGGTCGACACAGGTCGCGAGGTTGACGCCCGTGAACCCAATGAACAGCTCCATCACGAGCGCGAACAGTGGCGTCGTGATGGAGGCGAACGCCGCCCGGTTCCGCCAGTCCTTGATCTCTTGCACGGACTGGGGGTTTTTCGGGAACGCGGAGGCGTTGTGCAGTATATACGCGAGAATTGCGCCGCCGATCATCAGCAGGCCAACGATGAGTGGAGCAGCCTGATTGATCGTGTCCGCAAGGGGGGTACCACAGATACCCGCTCCTGCCTGTGCGGAGGCAGGAGCGGTCATTCCGACGAGGGCAGCAACGACCACCTTTCCCGCCGATTGGATATACGTCCGGGTTGTACCTGGGATGCGATTACCCACGGATGTGTGGGTCTGTGCTTGTTCTTCGGACTGCGTATCGCTCGAAGTCATCTCGGGGTCCTCCACTTCTGACCCCGGTGGGAACTCTGTTATATTTATTCGAGTTTACACCGTCAAAGGTGCTTCAATACCGCCCGACAGACCCTCTTCTGCTTGATTTCTGGATATTAGGATTGCTGGGACTTGACCGGTCAGACCCACTAGTTACAAACAAGAGATTAGAGTCGAGGGGTCAGCGCTGAGTGATCGTCATTGGGATTCCGTTCGACGTCCGCATCGTCATTTGTGGTTCGATCTCGAGACTGTTCGAACTATCCCACTCAAACTGGAATCGCTGACCGACTGTTGCGAGTATTATCTTCGCTTCTAGCCTAGCGAACTCACGTCCAATACAGGTCCTACGGCCCCCACCGAAGGGAATGTACGCGAAGTCGTGGAGTTCCTCTTCGGATCCATCCGTCCATCGATCCGGCTGGAACTCATAGGGATCATCATAAAATCGCTTGTCTCGGTGGGCATCGATCACCGAGAGGTGGATCTGCTCGCCCGCTGGAATGCGGAACCCGTCAATTTCCACCTCGGTGTCTGTCCGGCGTGGAATCGTGTGAATCGGTGGATACAGCCGAAGTGCCTCAGTCACGATTCGGTCAGTGAATTCTAATTTGGGTAGCGTCTCGGCTGCTGGCCGATCCCCGTCGAGAACTGTACTGAGTTCGTCATGGAACCGCTCTCGAATCGGCGGATGGGTCGCCAGTAAGTACCAGATGAATCCAAGAGCTGCGGCCGTAGTCTCGTGACCCGCGAATACCATCGTGACGAGTTGATCCTCGATCTCCTCGGTAGACAGCTGTGGACCCTTCTCGGTATCACGAGCCATCTGCAACTGAGAAAGGAGGTCTGGTGGTCCGCCACTAGGAGTGTGACGAGACGAATTCTCGGCGAGGAGCTTTCGAACCTCTTCTTTGAGCCGTTTGCGAGACTGCTTGAAGTCCCGACGTGCGGGCGTCGGCACCCAAGGCGGTAGTACCCAGGACGTCGGCTCGAACCACCCATTGAGCCCATCGGCGGCCTCTCGGAGCCCTTCGTCCTCACCTGGAGTTAATTCTCGACCAAAGAGCGTCGCGAACAGCACATCAAGCGTGAGGTTACGCATCTCGCGTTCGACGTCGAGAAGCTCGTTATCGCCCCAGGTCGCTAAGCGCCGCTCAGCACACTTAACCATCTCATCGGTATAGCCTCTGATCTGTCCCCGGAAGAAGAGCGGTTGCATAACCTCTCGTTGCCGCCGCCACTGTGCGCCTTCCGTTGAGAGCAGACCACTCCCGAACGCCCGTTGGAAGTCCTCCGTTTTTCCAAACGAGTCAACATCTGTTACGAGGACACGCTTGAGCTGTTCAGGATGGGTGAGGACATGGATATCGTCGAGAGTGGGAAGATCCATTCGATAGACATCCCCGCACTCAGCGGTGGCGACCTCTACGAACTGGAAGGGATTGCGAACGAATAGTAGTGCGTGTTTGAGAATGGGATGGCCAGATGGTTTCGGGGGAAGAGGCGCTGCCATGAGTGACGATCAAATTCGCTGTCAGTGTAAAAACTCCGGACGTCTCTTCGGTTCCTGATACCCGCCATACACTTATACAGCGTCAGAGGGTGTACACGAAATGTATCTAATACAACAGCGATTACTGCTCCCGTGTTGGGCCTTTCATCAGATATATATCCAATATCTTCATTAGAAATGGGAGAAATAATGACAATAGGAGGTGTACTTATGTCGAGCGAACGCCAATCTCATGGGCCAACCTACGACGAACCGGAGGTCAAACACCCGCTTACAGGCCAGATAGTTAACATTCGGAACTTCATTAACGAGCTTGTCGACTCCTCCCGTCTGGATGTTCTCAAAGCCCTGACCGACCATCAGCACCGTACACCATCCGATATCGAACAAATGGGAGAGGTATCGCGCCAGACAGCATCGAAACATCTGGCAGACCTCGCGAAGCGAGGGCTGACGAACCGGGGTGAAAACCCGCGTGAGCAACGAATCACAGCTGGCGGGAAATTCGTCGTCCAGTCGTTATCTACTCACTCAGATGTCGTGAGTCGCGAGCAGTTGGCGCTGTTAACTCGGTCGGCATCAGCGAGCCAATTATTGTATGCACTTAGCCGTGGCTCGGTTCGACCTCGGAATCTCGCACAAGAGGAACGAATGTCGCCCTCTCGATCGACGATCCAGCGCACGCTCAGCACGTTTACTTGCCAGGGGTGGTGTCGAGAAGACCATGGACGATACCGACTCACGTCGACTGGAACAGAGGTCTTGGAAGCACATCGGACCATCATAGACCGGACCACACAATCGGTCAAGAAGTCGACATTTCTCCAGCGGCTTTCACCAGCAAGAGCTGATTTCCCACCGGAAGCGCTCGCCGAAGCCGAGGTCGCTGTGTCAGATCCTTCTTCTCCTGGGGAAGCTCTCTCATTGGCCCTGAAACTCTGTGATCGGAATCTCCACCATTTCCGGGCCTTCACCTCGATCTATAACGCGCGGCTGTTCACTACCTACTACAAAATTTTCAACTTAGGGCTAGACGGGGAGGCAATTGTAGATGCGTCGGTTTACCAGCAAATCCGAGAAAACGAGCAGACGGCGCACCTCATTGATGACTCCGAATACGATCGGTATCGGTTACTCCGACTGCCTGATAAAATGACGCTTGGAATCGGAATCTACGACGATCGAAAGGTGGCAATTGGGGCTTTCAACGAAACAGGGAACGGTAGACACACCGCGATCTTGCTGAGTTCGAACGATGAGTTTGTTGAGTGGGGAATCGATCTCTACGAATCAATTCGCGAGCAGGCGTGTCGTCCTTCACAACAAAAATCCCATCCGACTCAAGCACACTCAAAGACGAGCTGAGCATCTTTAATAGTAAGCCTGACTCCGAACGCGAGTAGTCCCATCAGTATCACTCCATAGGAAAGGCCAGTCGCACTTCTCGTGGATCGTGAACTAATGGCTTGGACTGCTTGATGAGATCGACTCCGTCTCCAAACAGATGAGTGATGCTCGTTCCCAACAAGTCGTATCTCGATTCATGTTGTAATTGCTGGAAGGGGTTTGTGTTTCTAAACTGCGTATAAGGGCTGTTGCATCCAGAAGATCCCGTGCTTGAGGGAGATTCGCTGGCCGTCGGTAAAACAAATAGACTAGTGCTTGCATAGCGGGTGGATTATCTACAAGATCCGGCTTAGGATCGATCGTTATTGAGGGAGACGAATATCTCCCACGATAGCAAACCAGTAGGCACTACCCGGACTAATCTGGTGTCGATATGGACAAAGAAATGTTGTAGTGAGAGCTGAGAACTGCGATTACCGAGAAGAATGAAGTTAGATAGCGACAGCGGACCGTTGTTGACCATCGTTTCCAGAACCAGTATGCTGAGCGAGCGAAGGGTACCGAAGATGAGATACACACATCTTGGTTTCAATGAACTTCTGCTCTAGTCCAGTTTACTCGTTGTGGTCCGCTGCCTCGAACTCGACATCCTGTTTTTCGCCAGCTAAGGCGACGGGGCCGATCCGATTGATCACATCAATCGTAATTCACAAGTCCTCCAACTTCTGGGAGCAGGAGACAGAAGGCTTCAGATCCAGCTCCCAATACGTGAGACAGCGAGACTTCATCACCATCCGAGAACACCACCTAATTCGCCTGTTCAGCAACACGCAGTACCCGCCTCTGCGGGGCATGGTTGCCCTGCTTCACGGGAAGGAAGAGTACTACTTCTCGAATAAGCAGGCATTATACAATACGGCTTGTATCAGTGGACAGGACGATGTATGACCTCACTGGGTTCCAGCGGGACCTCTTGTACGTTGTTGCTGGCCTCGATGAACCTCACGGACTCGCCCTCAAAGACGTACTCGACGACTATTATGAGAAAGAGATCCACCACGGTCGGCTCTATCCAAACCTCGACACGCTCGTCGAGAAAGGTCTTGTCGAGAAGGGTGAGAAAGACCGCCGCACGAATGTGTATACGATTTCCGGCCGTGGCCGGCGTGAGATCGAAGCTCGACAGGACTGGGAATCCCAGTACCTCGATAGTTAGCAATTTTTTTCTCACCTCCTGATTAGTTCGAATTCAATGAGAGCAGAATCTTAGCTGGCCAGGTGAGGATGTCCTCGAGGTAGTGAACTATGAGTTTGGCCTCTATGACGGTGTTCCTCTGAATGTCGAGTAGCATCAGTTAGCGGGCACCCTATTCGAGAGTGGTAATATCGAGAACGACCGGGAAATGAGTCAGTCCGTCCGACCATTAAACTTCAGCTCTTTGTTCCCCATATCTTAAGGAGAATCAGTTGCTTCGTAGTTCTGCGAATAGACCAGCGCTACTATGCGAACACGGCAGTGAGTTCGGCTAAGTGCTGCTCAGCGTCATCTTTTCCATGATAGTGTATCTCCCCCATCCGAGAATCATAGTCAATCCAGCCTCTGTTTTCGAGTTTCGGGAGGTGAACGTGATGAAGAGTCGTTTCTAATTCAGTAGGAGTCGTCTCTGGAACTCGACGGTCAATGTGGGTGGCGACCTCCTCCAGAGAAGCAGTGTCAATCGTGGGGGCTGATTCAAACATATGGATTACTTCCCGTCGGAGGGAACTGCACAACGTATCCATTAGTTGGTCTACCTTTGGAGCCTTCTCTGGGTAGCATTCAGCGTATGACACCCGTCATACAACAGTGTTAAACCATGAAAGACTTGTGCGATAGTTCACTCACGTCTACATCTGTATAAAATCGCTTCCGAACTACTACGAACTGTGTATCCCAGAGGAGGTACAAGGGAACCGAACATCGGTATTCTTCACTGCTCGAATAATGATTCATCCGCATCGATCAGCTTTCCACCTCTATCCATCGAGGGCCACGAATGACCCTCAGTGCAACGATTCGATAGAAGGACAAGCAACCGCCACGTTGATCGGCAATACGGCACTACCGGAAATAGCCAATACTCAGCAGCCCCTCCGTGGCAGCGAACCAGATTGGACTCAGTTAGAGAAATCACAATTATTCAGAGAGATTATTATTTCTCCCTTCAGTACTGGGCGTATGTCCTCGTCCGAACTTGTGGAATACCTCCAAGACAAGCCGGAGAGTATCAACGAGGAACCATCCGCTACGACGGACCAGAAACAGATATGGTCTACCTCCGAGCTGATCTCCGAGAAGAGCGGATGCTGAGCCAGATCGACCGGATGTTGACGCGGCTCCGCCCCGAAACGACGTCGACGGAAGAGTAGGCGTTCCCGTTCGGCGACCTACACGCTACAGTTCGTACCTTCGATGAAGCAATCATCCTTCACTTTTCAACTGGAGACGATCGCGGCGTTCTCGTCTCCTTGGCCCCGCAGACAGCGCGCAACCTCAACACGTTCATCAGCGAGTGTACACACCGAATCCGCGGATAATCTCCGGAACCTAAAGACGTTGCCAGAGGGAAGCCCAAATCGAATCAGCGGAGTGGATAGGAACTGACTCCACGAGCAGATCACCGACATGTGAAATTAGAACCGAGCTCCGTTGCCAATCGTGCAAAAACACAGGCACTCAGTCGTACTGATTCTGAATCGTTGTGATGGTCAGTGCATACAAGGTTCCACAGTTCTCGCAGACAGAATTGGTAGATACCTCGACATCACTGCCACGTGTGAAGTCAGCAACTTGCTCACCACACCCACACTCGAACTGGAATTCCATCGTCACCCCATAGTGTTGTCTAGCTAACCTTTATATGTTGGCCTCGGAGTGAAGGTGTACTGGACTCATCACGCTTGGATCCAACGGAGAACATGGCTACAAGCGACGCGACCGAGAAATCGTCCGAATCGTTCACCACGAGGCGACTCCAGAGCAGCCGGACACTGTCCCCAAGCATACCACCACAATACTCGCCACGAGGAACGGATTATCCCTCGATGAGGCGACCGCTGCCCTGGACGACGCACTCGATAGAGGGCTCCTTGTCGGGGGGGACAGAAGGTTCCGCGTCGCATGATGAACAGTCCCGATGTCTTAGGCGACATCGACTGACCCTGATGGATTTCATACGCCCTTATATAGAATAGATGGTGAGTATAGTATTATTTAATATGCTATTAGATAAATTAAGTATCGTATCGGATGAAGACGGCAGCTACCAACTTGCAAAGATGAACCACCGCCTCGAGAACCTCACCAATCTGGTGGAGAAACTAAAATCCAATATCACCCACCTAAATAGTTCAATCTGGATATAAACCATGAATAGGTGGCCGGCCCCGCCACTTCTAATTAATCCGTGGCTGATAAGTAGGCTATGGCAACAGGAAGTGATCTCACCTAGGACGCCCAAAGGAAGTTTAACGCGATCAACGAGGACAAGTATCCATACGACATCAAAACCCTCCTCGATCAATCCTCGGAAATGGTCGATGCTTACGAAGCATGAACTGAGGCTGCGTCCACAGATTTGTCAAACGGATCCTCACAACACCGTGGAGCCACTCCAAGTGGCGTTACAACGTATCAGAGGAGAGAACTCCGTCGAAGCCCTTCACGATCGTCGAACTCCGGAGGTTTCCATGCTGCGCTGCCAGGTAAGGAGCCCTTTCGAAAACCAGGATCGAGTAAGGACAGGAGAACAATACTTCCGGGCCTAGTCTTCGCGGATGGGCACACTGCCCTGACCCGGCGGCAACGCGCCCATTTGCGATTGGAGATCGCCCACCCGAGTCCGTTCGGGTGAGGTGGTCTTCCCGTAAGGATTCTCTTCGGCCGTCTGGCCTACCACTGGTAGAACGTGCGAAATCGCTCGTCTGAGACGAGAGTGAGCGTTTCGTCGATAACATCCAGACAGACGCTGGACACGTTACGACCACATTCTGCAACCGCGATGTTCAGTGAAGTAGTATACGTGACTACCCCTTAGCCAGATCCTCCGAGGATCGCCCTCGTTCCTCTACCGAGAACAGAGGTACCTTGGTTGGGGGGGTTCCCTGTCGCAGGTTCCGAGACTCCGTCTACATCCATCATAAGTTATCGTTATAGGCCCTCCCAAAGACATCGATTGGACATGATAACAAACCGTGGACCGGGCTGTTGTCTTGCCTACCATGTGCAGTGTTCCCAGTAGCGTTCTTGTTCTTGACGCGAACGGACAGGCCAGTCTTTCCATCATCAGGTCTCTCGGCCGACACGGAGTACCGGTCACAGCCGGGAGTTGTGTTCGGTTCTCGCTGGGACGACTTTCTCAGCAGAGCACCAGTGCCTACTTGTATCCTGATCCGACCGCATCTTCTGTACGATTCGTCAGCCATCTCGTTGACTACTTGGAGACGACCGACCACTCCATCGTAGTCCCGGTTCGTGATGCTACCACAGCAGTACTCTCGAGACACAAGTCGGACATCGAGGAGACCGGGACGATCGTCGCAGTTGAAGACTGGGAGACTTTCGACCGAGCGTATGATAAGGGCCAGCTCTTTTCGCTTGCGGAATCGCTGAACGTCCCTGCTCCAGAAACGTGCGACCCTTCGTCCGTCGCAGAGATCTCAGAAATCGCTCCCGAGATCCCGTATCCGGCGATTGTTAAGCCTCGGAGCAAGACGGTCAGGGACGAATCTGGGAAGTGTCATTACACCCGAGTTGACGATACCCATTACGTAGAATCCGCAGACGAGCTCGTGGCGACATACCACAAGTTGTTGGAGGTGTATCCCGTTCTTGAAGAGCAGGCGCACTACCCCCTCATCCAGGAGTACATCGCCGGAACGACCACGACGACGGTTGTACTTGCCGAGGAGGGGGAGATTCTCACTCATTTTCAAGAGGAGCGAATCCGGACTTATCCGTCGTCAGGCGGGTCCTCGACGCTGCTCCGGGGAATACGTGATCCGCGAATGTTAGCATCTGCCCGGGAAATTATCAGCGCCTTGGACTGGACCGGCCCGGCGATGGTTGAGTTCATGCAGCCTCCTGACGGTGAGCCCTATCTGATCGAAGTTAACGGTCGGTACTGGGGTTCCCTTCCGTTCGCAATCCGGAGCGGCGTCGATATTCCATGGCAACACTACCGGCTGCTCACTGAATTAGACGTTGAGCCGCCAGATTATTCCCAGACGGCGAGTCTCCACCACCGGCTACTGTATGGCGATATTAAGTGGCTCAACGAGCAGCTTCAGCACGGCAATCCGACAGCGGTGCTCCATTTCCTCTGGGCGTGTCTTCGGGCAAACCAAACGTTTGTCTCCATCGAAGATCCGAAACCGACCCTCTGGGTACTCTGTCAGGGGATTATACTCGGAATTCGAACTGTCCTTCAGCGAGTCCTGAAAACCAAGCCCGCCGGGGGGGGAGGGACCGAGTAAAAGTCTTGCTGACTACGACCCTTGCAGGTCATCGAATCGGTGAGAATAATAGCGAACTGGATTCGAGTCACTCTGAGACTTATTCATAACAACTCAGGAATATTTCTCCCCCCGGGTCGACACCGCCGAGGAGGTCCAGCAGGCCGTGCGCGCCACGCGCTTCGAGTACAACGGGGAGCCTGGTCGCCGCTGGCCTCGCGAACCCGCGGGCAAGCCGCTGGGGGCTCGCTGATGCGAACGACGACGCCTGACGGGACAGGTTGGTCTACTCTTAGTAGGGTTGGCCACTTCTTGGGTCCATAGGGCAGACGGTGGTCCGAATCCAGTCGGTTAGTCGTCTCTGTTGAAACCCTCAGAACTTGATAGGTATGGCATGCTGATTACAGAGGGTGTTTTCAGCATCGCACCGGTGATTTTTTGTCGAGTGAATGCTGAATCAGCTGCTAAGAAGAACCTGCGTATCTATTAGCATCGAGGAACGGTACTGCTCGGGGGTATCCGCTGCCGAGTTGAGTTAAAGCGCAACGGAATTCGGTTCCTGATCGGCTTGGTTCAGAAAGTTATCTCGCTGGCGGTGGCCTTCATTCTTAGAGCCACGGGAGCGGCTGCGAGCACGAGCAACAGTAGCGTGAGGAGACCGTACAGGATTCCACTCACGCTCGTAAATAGTACGGTTGCGAGGCAGAATCCGAACAAACTCGATCCAGCGAGCAGACTGTAGTACCACTGCCAGGCGTCCGTCGACGCGGAGTCCCGGTCGAGGTACTCGTGGAACTGTTCCGCCTTGGGGCCGCGTTCGATGGTTCCCCGATGTTGGTCGAACTGAATCGCGTCTGCGTCAGCCATTTTTGGGAGATGACATTGGTAGAGACCGATGTAGACGCGCTTCCGTTCCTGCGCGTTGAGGGCTGCCGATGGCTTGTCGTTCTCGATGCCTGCGATGTGTTCAGCGAGATCGCCCAGTGTCGTTGAGCCGTTTTGTTCTTCGACCGCAGCGAGAACCAGCCGACGACGCTGGTTCTGCAGTATGCCGAAGATGATATCGTGCGGGAGAGCCTCCGTTCGCCGCGTGTCAGTGGAGTCGCCTCCACCTGTTTCGGTTCTCTGTCCATCCGAGACGGTGGGTGTGGCGTGAGGTCCGGAGTCGGTCCGAATGTCGGTCGCAGGGTCGCTACCTGCTGCGGCTTCCGCAGACGAACCCCGGAGGGAGGGCAGGATCGGTCGGTAGTGGTGGTTGGCGAATAGGGTCCGTAGTTGGTCTCTCTTGTTCGTGAGTGTTGGTTGCTGTTTTGCCATTGTCGTGGTTCGCTTGCTATAGGGTGTGAACGGTGTATGCGAACCACGTGGGAAACCACGGGAACAGACGGCAGTTGGCCGTCAGGAAGTCGTCCATTGCGTTAGATGCGGACGCACACTCGAGATTCGTTTACTACTGCTGGTAGATACACGTAGAATATTTAAGAGAAACGCTTCTGTCAACTCATGCGATCCGTATAGTTGAATCCATCTTCATGTTTCTACGATCAGCAGGGGTTTGACTGCAGTGACCACGCACCAATTATCGCTGAATTCAGTCTGAAGGTTGGGACGCCTAGATAACCGATACGCGCCTTGTATTCAGCACGCCCGCCGAATCTTATCCTGCGCTGGAGATCTCAATTGAGCCGGTTAATCTTATATGATTATTGAGATCAATACCGACTGCACATGAGCATCGACTGTAACCGCTGTGGCGCCTCGTTCGACTCAATGGACCATCTTTCTGACCACCTCATGGAGGTCCACGATGCATTTACTGACGTAGTCCGGGGCGCAATAGAGCCGACAGTCTCTATCGAACTTCCGCTCCGTGACGTCGTTGATTTCGCGAACGCAGCTATATAACGAGGAGATTCCCCCGATCCAGTCATTGCACTTCGCCAGTATTCGGACTCGGAGTAGGGCAAATCATACGATTAACCTTATTCTTAAGAAAACTGTGCCGCTTGGCCAACGCCCCTGTTCATTCTTCTACCACTTCCCTGTGCACGCTACGACGAGGAATCGGCGCTACCAGATCTCTCGGAGCACCTCTGCACCAATGGTTCCGGAGGAGACTACCTAGAACTATCGTCTAAATTCATCTCATAAAGGTTTATTATTTCGAGTTCTGAACCCGTAGCTGCATGTCAGACCTTGTCGTTAAATCGGCCGTAAAGGAGCATCTCGAAGGAAACAATGTCGCTGCAGACTTCTACGATGGACTCAATGAGGAGGTCGCTGAACTTCTCGAGGATGCTGCACGCCGGGCTGAGGCCAATGAGCGGAAGACAGTGCAGCCACGAGACCTCTAACGCTAGGCCTTGCTTGTTCAGCGGAAGATACGTTCTATAGCGACCCCTCCACGATAATCCACGGTCATGAGCACGAACAAAATCGCGACTACAACGATCGAACTACCGTTATATCTTCACCGTCAGCGGATCTCTGGGCGACTCCCTCGCCGTTCGGCCATCTTGTATAACTAAATCCAGGGCTGGAGGCTTCCATAGAACATCGCGAAACACTGTTGATTCCTTCGTCGAGAACCCCTGTGGCCAGCCAAGGTAGACATTAGTTCGGATAACACTTCGCGTAAACTCCCGGTCAGTCGAGCAAGCGTATCGAGAGTATCCTTTCGAATGGATTTGCTACAGCAAAAACAACCATTGCTCAGTAGATACCTCCTTTCGGAAACAAGAAATTAGGAAGTTCCATACTGTGTATCACTCTCGGGAACACAAGTACTACTTCAACTATTCAATGACTCTACGGTCGTTTAGCAATCATAGCCGTGTACGGCGCACAGGACGGTTCAAGTTCACTCCGCCACCCATCTACGATGACTGACTCAGATCCTGACAAGCAATCAGGACCACCAGCCGAAAACGAGACTAGGCCCAGGACGAGAGTGGAACTGGAAGAGTCACTGAACATGGTGCTGCAGAGGGCACACGAAAACGGTGTAGACTTCAATGATATTGGGATCGACCTCCGTCACGATGTTCCCGATATTCCTGACTGGGAAGTGCGAATCATACACCTACAGAAAACGCCGAATGACGGCAAGTAGATTGGATGTGTATATCTGTAGAACTGGTGCACTCCTGTCTTTCAGGAAGGGGGTGCACGAAACTGCGGAGAAGTACACCTCCAATTCTTCGAAGAAATCGCCTCTCATAAAGTGTCCCTGCTCCGACGAACTATCGATGATTCCTCTATCTCAGGGGTATTGAACAACTGATAGGATTTCACAATACCCTCGCATCGATGAGGACGGCGCTGCCAAATTATTCTCTATATCCAAGTGCCCTGAGCCGCTGTTCGACCCCTTCGTCGTCCCGGGGCTGCCCGGTGTCGTATCGACGTAGCTGGACCAGTGCGTTGGCTACGGGGCATCCAACGCGATAAGCTTCGGGAGATGAGCGTCCGACACCGCTCTAAACGCTAGACTGATGTGACTTGCTACCCCGATTCACAGTAATGGATGGCTGGAAGAGCTTCGTGTCCGCAGTCGGCGAAGCGCGAATCATCGCAGGACTTGGTGCCCTCGAACTTGTGATGGCGGCCAGCCGGGTCATCCTGTGGAAGCAGGGGAGCCCACTGATACACGTTGTAGCGACCGATCTGCTGATCATTCTCCCCGGTATCGTTCTCTTGTACGGTGGATATCGACTGCCTGACCTAGACCTCCATCCTAACGTGTATCCACAGATTGTGTCTCGGTGTTTTGCGGGAATCGGCATGATGCTCGGCGTTGTGGGGGTGTTGGCGATCAGTACTGGCCTCAATCGCCCGGTGTTTACTCCCATGGCCGGGACGGCGCTCGGTAGTGTCGCCGGGTTTGCGATTGGCCTCAACGAAGCTCGGGCACTCTCAAGAGCATACGAAGCCGAACAAGCACAAAAGGAACTGAAGAAAACTATCGAGCACCTCGAAGCATCGAACGATCGCCTCGAACAGTTCGCGTATGCGGCTTCCCATGATCTCCAAGAGCCCCTTCGGATGGTCTCAAGTTACCTTGAACTCCTAAAGTCTCGCTACCGGGATGAGCTTGATAGGGATGCTGAGGAGTTCATCGACTTCGCGACCGATGGAGCTGACCGGATGCGGGCGATGATCCAGAGCCTGTTGGAATACTCGCGTGTCACTACTGATGGAGAACCACTGGAACCAACCGACGCAGAGGACGTTCTCGAAGATGTGCTCAACGACCTCGCCCTGCGAATTGAGGAGACTGAAGCAACTGTCACTACTGACGAACTGCCGACGGTAACCGCTGACCCAGCTCAACTTGCGCAGGTATTTCGGAATCTCCTTTTGAATGCCCTCAAATACAGTGGAGATGAGCCTCCGCAGGTGCACGTGACTGTTGACCGTCTCGCGGACACCTGGAGATTCTCGGTCGCCGACGAAGGCATCGGCATTGATCCGAAATACCATGACCGAACCTTCACCGTGTTCAAGCAGCTCCATGCTGCCGAGAATCCCTCAGAGACGGAAGCCGCGGGAATTGGTCTAGCCCTGTGTGAGCGAATCGTTGAGCGCCACGGTGGGGAGATCTGGGTCGAGTCCGATCCAGGTGAGGGAGCTACATTCTACTTCACGCTCCCTCGCTCCGAAACCCAACAATCAGAACCCCCTGCTCACGTCCTCTCCGCTGAACAGTAACGGTCAGGATCATCATGAACGGAACCTCACCTAGGATTCCGGCGGCGATTGAACTAGCGATGACGAAATAGAGTGAGAAAACAACGGAGAGGTGCTTGGTTATCTCGTGGTCCGATCAAGATCAGGAGCACTGTCCTCGACCGGCCCATTCATCCTGAGCTCCAAGAAGTCGTCACCACTCTCTTGAACGAAAGTGGGCGTTTCCGTTACATCCCTACTCGTGAATCCGGCGTGTACACTCGCTGATGAGTGTATTGAGGTTGCGGGTACGTGTCATTCAATCTGACGTAGCCGTATTGGTTGCCAAGGGGACGTGAAACTCGTGAATATTATTGAACCGCGGTGTTCCAGAACCAGAAAAATGACAATTGAAATGCAAAATGTCGAATAATGTCCTTTCTTCCGGCACAATCGTTTTCATTGCCCACGGATATATAGTAGAAAGTGACATCGTTGGACAGGCTATTCGACCTTCTAAGCGAAGAACGGCGACGGTACGCGCTGTATTACCTCGACCAACACGATGGGCCCGTCTCCGTAGATGAACTGGCAGCACAGGTTGCCGAGTGGCAGGCCGACCCTGGAACAGTATCTATCCCAGAGGACACGTTCAACCGAATCGAACTTGAGCTTCTTCACGTGGATTTGCCGAAAGCGTCCACCGCAACATTCGTCCAGTACAACCCTGAAGAGCGAACGGTCGAACTCACTGGACCTGCTCCCAAGTTCAACGCCGTCATCTCAGTGGCGAAGATTATCGAACGCCCAGACCGAGGCCCGTAACGTCCGAAGTAAACGCAGGGATTATGACCGGCGTAAAACCTGATGAAACTGAAGTGAACACAACTCATTCCGACGATGCAGCCTTGTTCAATCACTCCAGAAAGGAGTACGGTTCGTCGGGGATACTATTGACGCGGATCTCGACTTGGTCATCACCATAAAGTGTTATCTGAGTATCGTCAGCGGTGAACTGGATGAGGGCATTCTGACTGGTGTCGTGCTGGAGGAGCCTCGTGAGTGCGTCGGGTTCAATATACTCGTACAATGCAAAGTCGACAGTGTGGGGGTCCATACCCCTGTACTGTGCAATAGCTTCGATGATAGCTCCACAGAGCGTCCGAGTTTGTTCGGAGGTGTACGTGTCCTCGACCACATCGTCATCTCTGGGCATAGTAGAACCCACGAGTAACTCAGCGTTACCCAGTGATAGAAACTCGCATGGATTTCAGAGTATGTTTCGTGAGAGGAACGGTGACAGAGCTCTGTCTAACGCTCGTGGGCCATCCAGAGGAAGGTCACCGATGCACTTCGTACACGCAATCCTTGGTCATCTATCTGTATATCCGCATCCCAAACTATTTGACTAGAATAGGTGCGACAAGGCCACCTCCAGAGACCAAACGATTGTAGCCTCGCGCTTACCCTTGGATTCGCCGCGTACACTCGCCGATGAATGTGTTGAGGTTTTGGGCGGTCTCAGACGCTAACGAGACAACGACACCACGGTCGTGACCTATTGGGAAATGAAGAATGATTGCCTCGTCAAACGCACGAACCGTTGTATGGAGATCCCCAAAGGGAAATGATCGTTCTTCCTTGGAGGAGGCCTCAGGACGAAGCCGAGTCAGCATCTGGTCAATCTGGCTCAGCATGAGCTCCTCACGGAGATCGTCCCGCAGATAGAGCACGTCCGTGTTCGCGCCGTCGTATCGGACGGTTCCGCGATGGTACTTCCCAGCTGTTTCTTCCAGAAACTCTAGAAGCTCGGACGAAGACATACGGTCAATCGCTCCTTCTAAGCATATAATCTCTTAGGCTGGCTATGATATCGAAGTAAAATCCTTTCTGTCCGAGGCAGCGATGACTGATATGAACGGAACGACGGACACGCCATTAATCCTCACACCTATCCGCTATCCGCTGACGGCAGAGAGCACCCGTACCTTAGAACACGCAAGTCATGTTTCCGAGGAACACGACGACGGACAGCTACTTGTTCTACACGTCGATCTCGTTCAGTACGACAAGCATTCCACAGCCCAGGACATCCAGCGAGCAATCGCGCCCATCGTCGGTGACCAACCTGTGAACGTAATCATCCGACGTGGCTTCCTCGTCGAGGAAGTGATTCGAGAAGAAGCCGAACAGCGGGGTGCCGAGATCATCGTCATTGGGAAGAATCGAATGGCAAAATGGCGACGGTACATCAACCGATTGCTCGGCAACCATCCCGATATCGCGTCGTACCTTCGTGAGCACACTGACGCTACCATCGAAACTACTGGGTGACTGCCCACAGAGTGGCCGAGCCCAGTTATCAGAAATCGAACCTTGGGACGAATCTCTATGGGTCGTAACGCTGTCGTGCTGCGTAATGACTTCGCAGCCAACAGCAAACGGCCATCGTGTGACGGATTCGATTCATCGAGAAGGTCTAGATGATGCCGGACGCGACGTGACGGACGCCCTCGCGGAACTCCAGGGATCGTCCGAGGAAATCGCGAGCCGGACGGACACGATCGTCGATTTAAGTCAGGATCAAAACGAAGGAATGGGTGAGGTTCGTCGAGAAATCACAAACATGAGTGCCGCTGTCGAAGAGGTCGCCTCCTCAGCCGAAGAAGTCGCCGCTGAGAGTCGGCAGGTAAGCGACCTCGCGGGCGAGGGGCATGAGTCAGCGCGCAGCGTTATTAGCACAATGGAAGCGGTCAGCGAGGCGTCTGGCACTGTGTCGGAGCGTGTGCGGAAGATCGACGATGGTGTCGACGAGATCGACGTGATCCTTGACGTAATGAATGAAATCGCGGATAAGACCAATCTCCTCGCACTCAATGCCTCTATCGAGGCAGCCCGCGCAGGGCAGGCTGGCGCCGGGTTCTCTGTAGTCGCACAGGAGGTCAAGAAACTCGCCGAGGAATCCAGAACGCGGGCTAGTGAGGTCGAATCGACCCTGGACACGATCAAAACGAACACTGCTCATGCCGTCGATGCCCTCGACGAGAGCGATTCGAAGCTGCAGGAGGGACTCAGCGAGGTGGATACTGCAATGGGCCACCTCGAGGAGATTTCCGACTCGGTCGAAGAGCTCGACGTCGGCGTGACGCAGGTTGCCACCGCAACCGACCAGCAGGCGGCTAGCGCCGAGGAGATCTCCATGATGGTCGACCAAACCGCCGAGAACGCGGATAGCGTTCACAACGAAGCCAAAGCAATTGATGCTGCAGTCCGGGACCAATCCTCCACTATCCTCGATGCCAGCGGCCATGTCGACACCATCACCGACGTTTCTGAAGACTGATTTCTCAGCGACGGTCGGTAGAAGTTGGGCCGGATAACTACGTACAGACGAGGATTCACTACGGGTTTGGTTTGGGAGCTACTCAGGGGGAGTGTGGTTATGATTCACCCAGAATTTGACGATCTGCTCCGCTAATGCTTCGTATTCGCTCGGGTCGCTGGGTTTTCGAAGAAAGGCATTCGCGTGTAGTTCGTAGCTCCTGAGAATATCTTCTTCGTCATCGGAGTTCGTGAGAATAATCACTGGAAGGCCAGTGTGTTCTGGTTTCTCTCTCACTGATTCCAGTACAGTGAACCCATTGTCCTCTGGCAGGGTGAGGTCCAGGAGGAGCAAATCAGGTGAGGTAATGGATATACCGTCGTCCTCTCCAGAGAGTAGCTCAAGTGCTTCCCGTCGGGTTGCGACGGAGTGAATCAATGTCGTAGCTTCCACGTTGTTGAACGCTTCTTTGATATACTCGACATCTGTGAGATTATCTTCGATGAATAAAATATTCATGCCCATTTAGTTCAACTGACTAATTGTCATTGGCATTGATTTTGTTCACGGGGGCAAAAGGTGACTGTCTAAGTGATTAGGGAGATCGTGCTGCCTGCGCCGTCTCTCCAAGCTGTTCAGCCCGTTCCAAATTCGGAGCAGGTATCGCTGTTATTCTATCGGAAAATAGCATTCTTCTGAGAATAGACTCAAATATGGGCTGAGGATTTATTACGATAGGTCTGGGGCGAACAATTGGGCACACTTGGTGTCCCGTGTGCTCACTGCGGACCAGATCAGCGACACTCCCACGTATTGCCATAGTGGGCCCGCCAGCGGCCGCGTGGGACACTGAAGGGAAAGCTGGGGAACGTGAGTGACGTCGGGCACTCAGCATCTCGGGCTCAGCAATCGAGATGGTCATCACTCCAGACCATCCCCGACGTCCTCATCGTATCTACCAAAAACTCCCAATTACGCCGATACGATGACGTCTCCATCACCGCGAGCGAGTATCTGATAGTCGAGAAATGAGAACTCAACCGTGAGGTCCGCTCGCGCATCAGTGAGAAGTTTGTTGAGCGCGTCGGGATCCACGACATCGTTTAACCGCTCATCACTCTCGACTAACTGCTCCCCTTCTTCTTCCGCGACAGCCTCAAGAACACGTTCACTCACTGGTGGAACTGCAACTTTGGCACTGCTGGCATCCTCTTCTCTCATCGGTCGGGTCGTGCAACTGGAGCAGCAAAAAAAAAACTCGCTTAAATTATGAAGGAGTTGTGCCCTTGCAATTGGGTTTCAAGGCAAAAATATCGGCTGAAAGGGAGTTACTTGAGATGGGAGTGGCTGCTAAATTGAGATTCGATTATGAAACTGGTTCAAACACTGTGTTTCCGCAGGAACAGGCGCCAGACGTCCCGATTGGTCTCAGTCCACCGTTTTCCGTTCGCTGAAGTGGATACACTTTCCCACAGGCTGTGCACCGGCCAAGCTTGTCGGGATCGCCACCGGATCTTGGCCTTGGTACCACGTCGCTCCCCGCTTAGAATCCGGTTCGGATAATTATTACTGCGATTTTTAATTAAAATATCTGAACCATTCTGACTTCAATTCTAGTCATTATTGTGGCCTTGTCGTTGCTATTGCCACGGACTACGCTGTCAGTCTGGTTGTCAGCGACCCGCCGGGGCGACTCAAGCCCCAGCTGATCGCCGGGTGCGAGACATCCCGCGCCCCCACACTGTTTCCACTCTACTCCTACAAACAAAGAGGCTGCAATGACACACCACTTTTCCGGAGTGTCTGACGCTCTCTCGCATAATCAGATTTCGATCGAATACCGAGCGTCGATACAAGAATGCCGGCCCCAAGGGAGAGAAAGGCCGGCATCTGCGGGTCCGACAGTCAGTTAGTCAGCCCACGTTGATAGTGGATACCGTCACCTGACATAACAAAAACGGTCATTGAGAAACTTACCCCCAGACGTCCAGCCCCACCTCGGCATACTGCCCAGGCGACTCGAATACCTGTTCTTCCTCCCCCAGTACGCCCAGGAGCCGGACCCAGTAAGGGATCGTCGTCTGCATGTAGCCGTCGCCCCAGTACACCTCGGTCGTGAAGTCCTCACCCGAGTAGCTGATCCCCTGCGACGTCTCCGCAGCGTGCAACTCCCAATCGGCGTACTCCCTTACGATCTCCGTGTACCCGTCCTCTGCAGCGGAACAGGCCGTCACCAGCACGGGCACCGAACACGCCTCCGCCAGCTGGGCGAGCAGCGCGGTCGAGAGCTCCAGGAGGCGCTTGTCGATGAACCCCGGGACCTCCGTATCGCGGTAGTGGAACGCGATGTTCGAGGCGACTATCAACTCCGCCCGCGGTGACGCCCGCTCGAGGACCTCTCGAATCAGCGAGTGCTGCTGGTAGCCGGTGAACGCTCGCGAAATTTGGAGGTGCTAGAGGACGTGCTCGCCCGGCGCGAACTCGTACATCAAGATAGTCGAGAAGGCGTTCGCGCTGTCGACCCACCACGCCTGGCGCGTCTGTCCGTCGACGAGGTGGGAGACAATGAGCTGCTGCAGTCCCCCCGAGCGATACTTTGGCGTCGTGAGAAGCGTCACGCCCTGCTCGAGGTCGGGGACTGACTCGCCGAGGAGGTCACTTCTCATCGTTGAGCTCCCGGTGATCGAACTCGTCCTGGAGGTCGGCTATGTCGTGGCGGACCGCCTTGAAGACGTCCTCGCTATCCTTTCGCTCAGAACAGGGAAATAAGTATACAATATAGACAACTACGAAACAAACATGGGTAAGATGGAAGTCATCCTAACGAACAACTCGCAGATTGAAGACATAGCAAAAGTAGAGGAGGGAGAAAACGGAGTGTTTCTTCACCGCAACACTGGTTCTGTCGTGGAGAAAGTAGGATACGTCCCCTACAATTCCCTTTTCTTTGCACGTCCCGCTGAGGAGTAGGCAGGCCAACTCACCGAAAATCTGTGTGCTTAGTGCCCCAGATTCTGTTGTCGCCACGTTTTCGCCGGACCTCGTCGGAGCTGTACCCACAGGACCCCTCAGAGCCACGAGGTTCCTCGCTGTTGCACTCGGCGATCGTCCGGGAGCCACTACGTTTCCGCCAAGAAGTCCAGTACAGCGAATCTTCGGGCTTCCAAATCAAAACAGTCCGTTCCCAGAGTGTCTGCACGGGTACTGGACGAGGCGAACTACAATTATGGAACACAAATACTCCACTCGGGCTTCCGAGTTAGATGAACTCCTAACTGTATTGGCTGACCAGCACTGTCGTGCCGTGCTCTTTTACTTCCAGGACACATCGGCGGATGTCGCAACCGTTGACGTCCTTGCGAGCGAGCTCAGCACCGGGGACAACGAGGACTTGGACCAGATAACCGACAGTTGCACCATTCAACACTGCCACGCTTGGAATCAGTCGACGCAGTAGAGTAATACCATCAGAATGGGTCAGTCCGGTACCACGGTCACGCCGGACTGGAGACGTTCTTAGCCGCAGTTACAGACCACTAATCGAATCGCATTCCTTACACCACTTCGGAGCGGCACATTCCAGTAAGACGGAGTTGAACACGCCGGCTGAATTCATCGAGCGTGTCGACAGCGACACCCAGCAGGTGCACTGGAACCTCGAGCAGATTGCCGAACTGGATCGGATCGAGTTTGAGAGCGACGGAGCAGGAAAACCGAGGCGACCGAGTGTGTGGTACGATGCGATTGCGGCCGTACACAGTATCGTTCGTTTATGAGGTCAGCGTGTGGAGCACAATCATTTGGATGGGAATGTTATAGTCGCGGTAGTACTGTTGAAACTCGGCGCCCCATGCCGGTCGTCACTTCGGACCATGAACCCCCAGTACTCGTCCAAGCCGACTCCAGAGATGATAGCCACATCAGTCTCGGCAATTGCCTTCATCACGCCCCGTGCTTTGGATTCCAGTGGACACGCAACCAGGGACTCGCTGTCAAACTGGTCCACCATCTTGAAGAAGTAGAAAGTGACCAAGATCGCAAACGTCGCTGTACAACTCTAATTTGGACGGACTATAAGTACCCGTAGCAAACCCTACGACTAAGCTATACTTGATTCAGTCGTACTCCTCGTCCACTGAAGTCACAATATCGAAGACCAGGATTTTCCTCTTCGCACTCAGGGTAGGACATAGTGCCGTACTATTTTTATAATCTTGTATCGCTTCGTGTGATTTGCAAGTGAATACCTCCATGAATAGGTTCCCGGTGGTTTCTGTTCCAGTTTCGGCGAATCTGCATCTTCCACCGCGCACGCAGGGCTAACGTTCATGTCATGTCCCGCCGAATATATCGGCAATGAGCCAGGAACACATTGATGACCTCGAGGCCGCCGGCGCAGAGATCGTCGAGGCCACGGACGATGCGACCGGGACGCGCATCGCCGTGAAGTTCGCGGGGAGCGCGTCGGCGCTCACCCAGTCGGTCGAGCTCGACTATCTGGTGGTCGACTCCATCAAGTCTGCACCCGAGTCGACGATGTTCATGGTGGCGCCACTCTGAGGAATTCCGGGTCTCAGTTGACTGTCGGGAAAATGGGGTGTGGAATTGCAGTATTCGAGAACGACCAGGCATACGACTCCGTTATGCTAATCTAGCGTTCCCAGATTGAAGGGTGAACACGCTCCCTTCCAAAATCAAGAACCGAGTTCGTCCTGACTGCGGCTTGGAATTTCCAAGACGGTATTTCACTGTCCCTCGATTAATATCAGTATAGGTGCCAATATATTTAATATAACCAGGTATCTACGAATTTTCGGGCGCACGTGGTGTCCCGTGTGCTCAGGCGGCCCAATGTCGACAGTACGTCTCGTCGGCCTTTCCGAGCCGCTCATCGCCGCGTGGGGCACCTGTGGCAAAGGGGGAAACAGATGGGCGTCGGAAAATCGACACGTCGAGGTCATCTGACGTGGTGGCCGTCTCTCACACGCGACCACCCCCGACGTCCTCATGGCAAGCATTGAGACGATGGAGAGCTATTCGCCTCCGGTTTTCGAAGGGGATGCTCATCTCGAACTCCACAGGAGCAGTATATGCGACTATGTCTCCAAAATGACGACGACCTCACGTTGATTCCGTTTTTTCCCCTCGTTTCGAATATGAGCTATTCGATCGAATATGGACGCTCGGAGAGTCTGAGCGGAATTCGATTATTCACTTGCCGATAGTACTGACAATGATGGTCGGAACTGAGCCTCCATGCGACTCTGTGCTCGGTGTTCCCCTTATCCCCAGACATTCATCGATCCACCATCCGGAGTGAACCAATTGCTCGGTACAGATGCAGAATACTTCGTACAGTACAGGGGCTTTGCCGGCTCCAAGAAGCAGTATGCACGATGAGTGGGGCTGAGTCAGGAATAGTTAGAGCGTGTCCGTTCATCTCCGGCTGAATCTCCTCTTTCAGGGGAAACTAACAACTTCCAATTCAAGTGCGGATGTATGGACCCAATCGACTTAGTCCGGTTTTTGCAACACAAGGCACGGGAATACCACCGCGGAACCGTCCAATATGACGGATCCGAAATCGACATTCTCTATCTACGGGACGATATTCGAGAGGAACGATTATTGAGCCAGATCGATCGGATATTGAAACGCCTTCGTCCCGAGGCAACATCGAAAGAAGAGCGCTCATTCCCGTTCGGCGACATGCATGCGACGGTTCGGATTTTCGACGAGGCAATCATTCTTCACTTCCCCACAGGGACCGATAAGGGGACGGTCGTATCCTTGGCACCGGAAACTGCCCGTAACCTCAACACGTTCATCGGCGAGTGCATCCGTCGGATTCGGAGCTAACCTCGACGCACGTGGGCACACTCAGTCGTACTTAGTCCGAAGCGTGGTGATCGTCAGGGCATAAACCGTGCCGCAGTGCTCGCAGATCGCGTTCGTGCTGATCTCGATATCTCCCCCACGAGTAAAGTCAGAGACCTCCTCGCCACACCCACACTTGAACTGATATTCCATTGTTTTATTCATCCCTCATATTATCCCAACGAATAAGTATCTTTGGCTCGAATTATTATACTCAGAAACCCACCTGGCGGCAGATTGGGTCCTCCTCAACTGGACAAAACAGAATTGGTAGGGTAGAACTCGTCGTGTACCCATGTCACTCACCATCTGCTGTCCCTTCGTATCATCAACGACCCACGATCAGAAAGCTCGACTGGAGGTTGAATCAGTCCGGTATGTTGTTGCTAACCTCCGTTAATGGAGTCGACTGTCACACAAATGTGCGTCTCGGTGTGACCACTTCTCGTGGCCGCGCTCTTAGAGGTACTCGTTCCCCCGAGTGGTTACTGAGGCTGTATCGGAGTTGTTGATCCCGTTCTGGAGGATATTGTCGAAGACCCGCCCGGTCGAGCCATCGTAGAATCTAATCGCCTCGTATCCGCCGAGGGATCGAAGCTGGGACCCCTGGACAAGGGTGTTTTCACCCCGGATGACCAGCGGGTAATGGCGGGCGCGAACGGTGCTGTTGACAATGTTGCAGTTGTCCCCACCAACGTTGATTCCTTGACGAAGGTTCGTCCCCGGTTGTTCGACTGTCACTTCCCGGAACGTGACGTTGTCACGGCTCGCCAGGATTGCTTCACGACCACCAGTCGCGCCGGAAGCGTTGCCTGTTACTTTTGTGTTCTCGACGATGACGCTGGCCGCGTTTCCAGACGCCCCCCCTTGCAACGCGATGGCATTCCCTCCTTCGTCAGCACCGGTGCTGGTGATCTCCGTATCGACGATTCGGACCGGACCAGTGTTCTTACTCACGTTGATTCCGCGGCTGGGCCGATCGCCCATGAAGATTTGTGTGTCGGTGATGGTGGCCGACTCAATCCCATTGAGAACCGAGATGGCGTCACCGTTTGGCCGATTCAGCTGGATGTCGGCGTTGTTGACCATGACGTTCGCGCCGGCGTCCAGACGGATGCCACGCTGGTTTAGGTGGTCAACATCATTGTGATCGACGACGACCTTGACGTCCTTGATCGTGCTGTTAGCACCGCCGATCCTAATGTTCGAGACGTTGTTGTTTCGGTAATGACCGCCCTGAACGACAACGGTCCCGCCGCCGCCGGTGACGTAGAGACCATTGTCGTGGCAGGATCGAATGATGCAGTCGCGATACCAGAGCGTCCCCACGTGATTGCGGTTAGTCGTAATTCCGGACCGCCCCGGGACGACTCGCGAGCCATCATCCGTTCGCATCGGGCGGACGCCGTCAGGGAATGCGAATCGATCGATTACGCCGCGCCCGTCTGGGTCGATGATATTGAACGTCCCGCCAGATTCTGCGGCCGTATCGTGTACTCCACGGACGAGGATATCGCGTACACGGAGGCCATCGTTCATCGTCGATTGAATCGCCTTTACGCCACGACCGGGTTCGGTCTGGTCGAATGTCAGTGACTCGACGAGGAGGCCGTTGCCTGGCGCATACGGCACGCCGAGTTTGAACGCGATATCGGTACTGAACCCCCTGTGTGGACCAATCTTGATTGTCGCATCCTCTCCGATAAGGCCAAAATTGGAGAAGCCGGCGAACCGAATCGTGTCGGTCAGAAGGTACGACCCCGGCGGGAATTTGACGAGGGTGTCATCGGCGAGAGCCTCCTCGAGTACCG
Source organism: Halorarum halophilum (assembly GCF_013401515.1). Lineage (NCBI taxonomy): Archaea > Methanobacteriati > Methanobacteriota > Halobacteria > Halobacteriales > Haloferacaceae > Halorarum > Halorarum halophilum. The sequence continues at coordinate 50,272 of NZ_CP058531.1, forward strand.
GATTGATGGACTCTTCTCCAGTGTTGTCTGCACCGGCCTCAGAAATATCAATGACATTACTGAATCCTTCCTCTCTCGCAGCGACCCGACTACCATCCTGATTTTGCTGGATCGAACTCTCCTGGTCCAGGGTAGTCTCTCCTTTGGTTGCCTCGGTCGTCCCACCCCAGACACCAGCTCCTAGAACCGGGAGTGACGTTGCGCATCCGGCGGCTTTCATGAGCGATCGCCTGCTGCTGCGCATTTCACGCATAATTCCAACATCGGGCGGACTGCATTTAGTTTCTTTCTAGCTTCGCTAGCTAATTTTATCATCTAGAAACATTTAACCTAAATTTTTTTAAGTGAAATAAATCCCACCATAACCGACATAGCGTCGCACGATGGCTCGCAAGCCCATTCATCGACGACCCCCCGTCACTGACTACCGCCTCGCGGAGAAGAACAGGAATACCCGAGGAATTCTCGAGATGAGGAAGAGCGGTCTAGCGTACCTACGTCACTGCAAAGGCCCCTCTCCCATTCTCCTGGCTTTTATCGAGATATCACTGTGAGATTCCTGAATGGATTGGAAGTAGATAGACAACCCTGAATCATCTGTAATTTAGGGATTTATTGCGAGGTCATAAACCTGATGGAAACTTCATGCACCGGTGAACGACGAACTTACTTCGCAAAAGCGACCATGTCGACGGAGGTTTCAAAGGCCCTATGGGTCTTGAATTGCGACAGTCGAGAGTATTTAGTTTACTCCAGCGGTCGGCGAGCTTTCGCCATCGCCACTTCTGCTATATTGGCTTCTACTTCGAATTGGGGTGACGAGCTTGTTCGATCAGCAGTCTCTCAAGGGCTGGTCTCACGGGAATCAGTACGTCGAAGACGTATTCAATGATACAGGAGAGTGGTTTTGAGAGGCCCTAGAATAGCGTTCGTTCGTTACGCGATCCGACGGCTTGTATCGACGCGGACATGATCGCTAATGACGAGCGGGATGGGTTCTGTGAGCGCTCGTCCCCCGCGCGCTTTCGTGACGAGAAGCCGGTTGTTGATCTCTCGAGAGTTGACGAGCTGTTCAAGCCGCCAGACGTAATCAGTTCGCTTCAACGTGAGTCGCCGGCTCTCGGGCATCGGTTCCGTGTCGAGCGCATGAAAAACCCCGACACTATCCGTCTCGCGAAGATGGTTTTTCAACCCGTTTACGAACGAGAGAAACTGGTCGTACCCTGTTCGTTCGAGGCCATCGACTGAGTCGATAACCACGAACGATTCCGGGCGTATCCGCTCTAGGTACTGATCGGAGTTCTCCAATAACTCGCGTGGCGTGGCATGCATGAAGTCAAGGTCAAAGGGGCTCTGAATCGCTGTTCCCTCGATCGCTGCCCGAAGTTCAGCCTCCGCAGGATTGGTTGTTGAGATGTACAGCATCGGCTGGGATGTGGCAAGATGGTAAAGGAGAAGTTCACTCTGAGAACCTGCAGGTGCTGTCAGTGTTAGCAACTTGCCGCTTGGAATCCCACCGTCGAGACGAGAATTGAGGAACGTCAGACCCGTCGAATATCGACGTTTAAGGGCGGCCATGAGAGGACATCTAGGGCTTATTGGCGGAACCACTTGTAGGTGGGCCGTTCGACTACTGCTTACCTTGGTTTATCGCGGTGCCTTCGGCTCCTCTCCTAGAACAGGCCCCCTGCGTCGGTATACTGATCCAATTCGCAAATCTGACAAGCACCTTAGGGGAGTTATTCGGCATTAGAACGGAGAGCTCTGGTCGTTAGTCCTAGACGGATTTCTGCTATTCTAGCCACTACCTTCCTAATGAGCATAATCTTTGCCAGTTGATTTTTATCTTCTAATCTCTGAATATATGGCATGGCTGAGCGATGGTTAGCTGCATGGGGATTAGGATCAGTTGCACTAGGTGGCGCATCGTTACTCGTTCCACTCTATATCGTTGAGCTCGGTGCTAACCCGTTCATGCTCGGAATATTAGCGGCTTCTGCAGCATTTATCAGCGCACCAGGGGCGCTTGTTCTCGGCAACATCGCTGACAGGACCGGGAAACGCCGTGTGTTTGTACTCACAAGTCTCACAACGGTGACTGTGGCTCTTATTCTCATTCCGTTTCTCTCTTCGATTTTGCTCATTATTGGCCTCAACGCGCTTGTTTGGTTTGCGGCGGCAGCAGCCGCACCGGTCCTCAACTTACTCGTGACAATCGACGTCCCCGAAGCCGAATGGCAGTCGCGGTTCGCCCTACTCAACAAGTATCAAGGGTGGGGGTGGTCAGGGGGCCTCATCCTTGGAGTTACATGGACCACCCTTTTGCCTCGATTGGTATCCCCCGTACTTGCACAACGGACGTTCTTTGGAGTGTGCGCGGTGTGTGGTGGTGCCGCGACTCTGGCGTCCGCTCGCTTACTTCCGGCTGAGTCGAAAATCAGCGCAAACCGTCCAAACACCCGTCGAGTAGCCCGCCATTTAACGAACGTTCGTCAACTGACGGTTCGTGGTGCAACGTTCCCCTTCATGCGCGGTCGGTTCTACTGGACCACCCGATCATTCCAGCCAGCGCAATTACTCGATCGGTTAACGCAGAGGCTCTCACTCTATTTTGTTGCCGTGATTCTCTTTTTTTCTGGATTTAGCGCCTTCTTTGCGCCACTTCCGATTTACCTTAGCGGTGTCGGGTATGGTTCTGGCGAGATATTTGTTCTCTATCTTGTATCGAGTCTCGGCTCCGCAGCATTCTACGTGACAGCTGGAAACCTCGTGAGCAGGTACGACATTAACCTTCTGCAAACAGGAGGATTGCTGCTGCGAGCAATAGCGCTTCCAGCGGTCGCGCTTGTTGGTACTGCCCTTGCTGCATCATTCACTGGGCTACTTGTGAGCGCGATCATCTTCGTCATCATCGGCTTGTCATGGGCGATCATCGCAGTGACAACAGCGACGATCGTTACACGTCTTGCTCCTGCCGGAACTCGTGGCCAGGTACTTGGGATCTATACCGCGCTTTCAGCACTCGCAGGAGGTGTTGGAAGCGTCCTCGGAGGTTGGTTAGCGAGTAAAGGATACATGATCGCCTTTGGTGTTGCCGGAGGGCTCGTGTTTGTTGGGGCGATACTCGTTATTTCTATTCGATATGTGTCTACTCACTCTAGGGAACCCTCTCTTTCCACAGGATAGTGATTTTTATAATCCGAGGGCCTTCCTAGCGGTCATTATTGAATAGTCCGATTCGGAATTCTGTAATGAAACTGCTATGTTATTCTGAACCCGATAAAGAATCCCCCAACGAACCCTGCACTAATGCTTAGCGTTGAGAGAATCGTCATCACCCAAGTCGGCGAGCCACTTGAAGGACCACCCAGCTCCAGAATTCCCGCTGTGAGCTGTTCCCAATCTACTGCGATCACCTCTCGAGATTCGAGAAATTTGAAGAGCGCAACCACAATTCCGATGATTACCGCGACAAGTTCGATTAGCTTTTTCGCTGCGATTCCCGCGAACATTCCGATGAACAGTCCCCCACCGAATTCCAACCCTAACTGATATGGATCGACCCCAACTTCCATAAGATTCATAGACACTCCCAATGTAAAATACCAATGCTTGCTTCGGCAACACTTATTCAGCCATTACTGCACTGATGCGATCTCCGCGCCCTCAGGGTCACAGATTCTCCGTTGGTCTCGTTCAGTTCTTCTTTGGTAGGTAACATTGGACTCCACGGACACCCTTCTTTCTACTATCTTCACAAATAATATATAATATAATTAACTAGATGGGGAATATTTTTAGACTGGGGAGATAGAAATTAGATATGGTCCAAAAATGGGACTATAAAACAGTCAATCCGTCTGAATCGTACGCTGGCGTCGAGGTCCTGTCGAATGACCCTGAATCAGCACTCAACCAGCTGGGTGATGAAGGGTGGGAGTTAGTAGAGACCGTTGAGGAAAACATCGGGAAGAGCAAGTATCTCGTTTTTAAACGCCCGCGCTCAGAGGACATCGCGCTGGATTAATTTCCCCCTAATACTTCTTAATTTACTATCCAAAATTCATATAAATAAGGCGGGAGAGTACGCAACCGGAGGCTTCGAACTACTATAATGAATCTGAAAGAGCTGTACCACGACGAACAAGCCGTCTCACCAGTCATCGGGGTCATCCTCATGGTTGCAATTACCGTGATCCTCGCGGCCGTCATCGGGACGTTCGTGCTCGGTCTCGGGAACAACCTGCAGGAAACCTCGCCGAACGCGAACTTCCAGTTCGATTTCGAAGAAAGCGATGTGCCAGCCGGCTATAACGTTACGGCAACTCATCAGGGAGGGGCGACTATCAATTCGGACAACGCTGACACCCTCACTCTGAATGCCTCAGAAATGGATGGTGGGACTACATCGGGAACAGAGTTCCCAACCTTCGATAGCGGTGGGGTAAGTTCTGGAGATTCAGCGAGTCTAACTGGAGTTGCATCAGGATCGGATGTCCGTGTCATCTGGACTTCGACTAATGGCGGCAACTCCCAGACACTCGCTACCGGTCAGGTCCCCTAACCTCGTGAACTCCAGGGACCTCGTTATCGGCCCAGTTGTCGGGGTTGTCCTCATGGCGGCGACCACGTGATCCTCTCGGCCGTCATCGCCCCGTCCGTAATCAAACTGGGAGACCTGGCTCAGGAATCGTCAGCGAAAGCAGGTTTCAGCGTCGGCTCTCCTTCCGATGCTGGGTATACTGATGAACAACGCCGAGAGCAGTTGAAGAAAGATGCTTCGTGAAGGAAGTCCCAATGAAAATTGGTAATACAATCCTCGATTGTGACGGTAACGAACTCAAAGTTCGAGAACAGGCAAACGACTGCGCAGTAACACTTCGGAAAGTGGACTGTGAAGACGAGATGACTGCCCCATATTTCCTGCCCAAGCGATGGCTGTCGGGGACCGTCCGGGGTGAAAAGTTCCTCTCGTTTGCCGACGAGACCGTCCTCGAAGACGGGACTGTTCTCGTTGACAGCGATGGCCACAGGATACAGGTTGAAAATATCGACGATTCAGACCTCGTATCACTGGCCGACTTCGAAGATGAGACCATCTATTACTTGGAGAAAGAGTGGGTTGAGAACGCGATCGAAGGATGTTCCTCCTTCGAAATGCGCAGAGATTTCTTACCCTTCTTGAAATTCTCGGAGTTCGATTTGGAAAGTGAACAGTAATCCAATCAAGCTGGCAGTTCAGAGATGTCCCCTCGAAATAACTCCTCATCTCTAAGGCTGACCGAGATTCTTTCGCTCTCGAATGATAGAGTCGGTAGGGATGTTCAGCATCCTTTCTGTTAATTTCGCTATCTTTACCAGCAAATATTTGTGCGTGATGTGAGAGCCATACACTGAACATGTGGAGGATATGTTGGTTCGGTGTAAACTTCTCCCACTCTCAATCAGTACCCCCGCAAGGGGAGTCCTCTGATGTCTTCCTTCGATGATGGTCGTGGATGATGCTGAGACCTCCGACTCGAAGCAGGACGAGGAAAGTGATGGTGATTCCACGGGTACCAGCGCCACGCCCAACGAAACGACGACCCCACCAGCGAGGGTTGGCACGTATACGTGGGAAGATTTTCTTGCCGAATACGCTCCGGATGGAACCGCCGATGAACTGTATGGCGAACGCGATCACACTCCCGGCAGCGACCGGCGGAAAGACTCGTCGGCCGGCGCCAGACCGTCAGATAGCGACTGGGACCGCATCGACTATGATGTCAGCCCGCACCTTGGCTTCCATCCGGACGACATTGAGTCGCGGGTCGACGACGCAAGGCGGGACGCGACGGACCTTCAGTCATACTTTGAGCAGTGGTGTGACCCTGAAACGACGCCCGTCCGTAAGGACCACTACGTCTGGGAACATTACAAGGCCGAATATTACTACGACGAAGAGGGGAACCCACCCACCGAAGACGGGAAGCTGGTCGAGTTCGATCCTTCACCGAAGCTTGGCTTTGAACCTGACCAAGTCGAGGAGATTATCGGCCATCTGAGCAAGCGTGCTCCCGAACTCGCGGACCTCATAGACGAGCGAACGGTGAACGTCGCTGGGAATCTTGACGAGGATGCGTTCTTCACGAAGGACGACGGTACACCCACCGTCGTCAGCCGGTACGACCTGGAGAAGGCTGTCCCGATGGCAAAGAAGACCCACTTCCAAGAGGTGGAGCGTTACTGGGTGCACGAGCCGTACACGTTCGTTATCATCTTTCACTCGACCAAGGAGAACGAGAAAAAATACTACGTCATCGAGCCGTACATGAACAACGTCGAGTCGAACTTTCAGGAATTCATGACGAGCAAGTTACGCACGGCGATCAAGTACTCCGACTCGGACGTCGCCGTTGGCAGCGAAGACGACCGCGCGGCGGTCATCGAACGGGAGACGTACGGGCTCCTTGAGCGGTATGACCTCTACGAACGCGAACAATCGGCCGGTCTCGTCGATCGACTCGCCGAGATGCTCAGCGTCGAAGCGGACAGCGATCGTCTACCCGCTCGGTTGCTCCGAAAGTTTGGCTGGGAGCCATTCACGGCGGACTCCTCCACTCTCGAAGGAATGTCAGTGCGACCGGAGCCTGTCGTCCTGGCGGAAGACGCACACACGTTGAACCAATTCCAAGTCAACAAACTCCTCTACTACCTTCAGCGCGACTTCATCGGCTACGAGCGCATTGATGGCATCAAACACGACGTCAACGTGGAGGATATCTCCTGTGACGGGTACAACAGCCCCGTCTTCGTCTACCACGGCGACTACGAGCAGATCATCTCGAACGTCTATCACGGTGAGACGGAACTCGACGACTTCGTAGTGAAACTCGCCCAACGGTCTGGGAAGGGTATCTCGAAGCGTCGTCCCCAGGTTGACGCGACACTCCCGGACGGCTCACGTGCCCAGCTCACCCTCGGGAGAGAGGTGTCGGACCACGGGACGAACTACACTATCCGCCAGTTCAAGGAGGTTCCATTTACACCGATCGACCTCATCAACTGGCACACGTTCTCGCTCGACGAGATGGCGTTCCTCTGGCTCTGCATCGAGAACCACAAGAGTCTGATCTTCGCCGGTGGGACAGCGTCCGGGAAGACGACAAGTCTGAACGCCGTTTCATTGTTTATCCCCTCGAATGCGAAAATCGTCTCTATAGAGGACACCCGCGAGGTCGAACTCCCACAGCGCAACTGGATCGCGTCGGTCACCCGCCCGTCATTCTCCGACGACGACAAGGGCGACGTGGACGAGTTCGACCTGCTCGAGGCTGCGCTCCGACAACGGCCAGAGTACATCGTGATGGGCGAGATCCGGGGCGAGGAAGGGCGAACACTGTTCCAGGTCATGTCGACCGGCCACACGACCTACACGACGTTCCACGCGGACAGCGTCGGCGAGGTGCTAAAGCGATTCACTACCGAGCCAATCAACGTCTCCAAGACGATGTTCACGGCGCTCGACCTGGTCTCCGTCCAGACGTCGACGCGGGTACAGGGACGGAAAGTCCGCCGGAACAAGTCGCTGACCGAGATCAACCACTACGACGCCGAGAACGACGAGATCAACGTCCAAGATATCTACCAGTGGCAAGCCGAGACCGACCAGTATCTAGAGATGGGCGAGTCGAACACGCTCGAGGAGATAAAGTTCGACCGCGGCTGGAACCAGCAGACGCTTGAGGAGGAACTATTCAAGCGTGAGGTGGTCATCGCGTACCTCATCGACCGCGGGCTGAACACGTACACGGAAGTTGCGGCGACCCTTCAGGCGTTCATCAACGATGCTGACTCCATCCTCTCGCTGATAGCGACCGACGAACTCGAAGCGTCGCTCGAAGACCTCCGGGAGATGGAGTCGGTCCTCATCGACGTTGATCCCGAGATGGAGGCGATGGTCCCACGACCTGACCCGACCCCGGAAGTCATGGAACTCGCCGACGAGATTCTCGCACGAGCGGACGAAGACCTCTTTCCGCAATACCGCGAACATCCGACTGGCAGTATTGCAGAGGCGCTCGCTGACATCCGACCGGCCGAGCCCATCGAAGCACCTCCGTCCAGTGGCGAAGAGACATTCCCCGACCGTGATGGGAGTGATGACCGAGAGGAGACGTCCGCCACAGACGTAGGTGGAGATGACGAAGCCACTGCATTTGAGGACTGGGGCGACGCTGACGACGACCGGTTCGACGCGGGTATTGCCTTTAGAGAGAATCCTGGAGTAGGGGACGAACGCGACACTGACAGTGCGAGGGGTTCCCCCAACTCCGAGGCTGACAATACCACTGACCGCGGTGAAACCACCTCCGAAGAGACCGCATCCGATTCGAACGACGACGACTGGGAATTCGGCCGGTTCCACGATTCAAGTTCGCAGGCTAACCGCGATGAGGAGGAGGAGGAGGATCGATGAGCCTCAGGACGTCGCAGAGTGGGATGGGCGGCGACCGAGACGTACTCGGCGATGCGTTCTACCCGCTGTTCCAGCGCCTCTTTGACGAGGATGGTGACCTCGTCGACGATGTTGAGCGGAAACTTGCCGAGGCCCGGATGTCTACGACCGTCGAATTATACCTCTCACGATCGCTTGCCTATGGCGTCATCGTCGGGTTCCTGTTGTGGGTTGCCGGGACGCTGCTCGCGTTCATGCTATTCAATCTTGGTGTCATCACAGAGGAGATGCTCTCGCTCGGTGCACGCATCCCCAACATGAGGCTACTGAACCTCATCGTCGCCGCGAAGGTCCCAGTGGCCATCGGGCTTATCGGACTCGTATTCGGCTCTATCGGTTTTGGCATGGGCTTCGGAACGATGGTCGCGATTCCCTACTCGAAATCCTCCTCGCGGAAACGCGAGATCAACATGCTCCTCACCGACTCCGTCTCGTTCATGTACGCGCTGTCGGTCGGCGGGCTGAACCAGCTTGAGATCCTGCAGTCCATGGCAAAGGCTGAGGACACGTACGGTGAGGTTGCCAAGGAGTTCCAGAATATTGTTAACGAGACTGAATACTTCGGTATCGACTACCGGACAGCCATTCGCAATCAGGCGATCGAGACGCCAAGCGATGAACTCTCGCAGTTCCTCACCGACATGCTCTCCATAATCAACTCCGGCGGGGACATGGAGCAGTTCCTTGACGACAAGAAGGAGAAGCACATGCGCACCGCAAAACAGGAACAGGAGATGACCCTGGACACACTGGAGTTGTTCGGCGAAATGTTCATGACTCTCTCGTTGTTCCCCCTGCTACTGATCATCATCCTCGTCATCATGAGCATGCTCGGCAGCGCCGACGACGCCATGCTCTACGCGACCGTCTACGGGCTCATTCCGATGACTGGCATCGGCTTCTTGGTGCTGGTCTCGACGGTCAAGCAAGACGAGGTCGGCGACGGCTATCTCAGTCCGTCGGACTCCAGCACTCGTCTCAGAGGGGCACAAAGGGAGAGCCTGTTCCACCTCGGTCTCGTTGAATCGTTCGTCGGTGAACACAGCCTGTTCGATCGCGTCAGGTCCCGTGAGGGAACCTGGAAAACCAAGAAGCTCCTCACACAACCGCACCGCTTCTTCCGCGATCAGCCGGCGTACACGCTCGTGCTGACGGTGCCTGCGACCATTGCATTGCTGGCCGTTGCCGTCACATCCGGCTCTGCACCACGGTCATGGGAAGGCATGGTTGCCCAACCAGTCTGGGGGACATTCATCTGGATCTACGTTCCGATTTACGTGGTGGCAATCCCCTTGGCGGTGTTCCACACGTGGAACGTTCGCTCGCGCAACGCCATCATCGGGAAACTCTCGGATGACCTCCGGAAACTCTCGAGCGCCAACGATACCGGCCTCACACTTCTGGAATCGTTCAAGACTGTCTCCGAGACTTCCTCCGGAAAGCTCGCGAACGAGTTTGATATCATGTACGGAAAGGTGAAGTACGGGATGAGCCTCAAGGAGGCTCTGGTCGAGTTCAACAACAAGTACCACATTCCTCGGCTGGCTCGCACAGTCAAACTCATCACGAAGGCGCAGGAGGCGTCGAGCCAGATCACAGCCGTGCTGACGACCGCCGCTCAGGCCTCGGAGAACCAGGACGATATCGACCGCGAGCGCACGTCACGAACGCGCATGCAGATCGTCATTATCATCATGACGTACCTGACGATGCTCGCCGTCATGGCCATCCTGAAGACGCAGTTCCTCGATGTGATGTCCGGTCTGACCGCGCAGGCGGGTGGGAACAGTGGCAGCACACAGGCCGGAGGTATGAGCTTTGGTGGCGGTGTGGACACTAATGTCCTGTCGGTGCTGTTCTTTCACGCCGTCACGCTGCAGGCAATTCTCTCGGGGCTCATTAGCGGGTACATCGGGAGCGCCGACATCATGTCCGGCGTGAAATTCGTCGTCATCCTCCAGACGATCGCCCTCATGGTGTGGATGGTGGTCGGATGAACTGGCCGAAGGATAAGCGTCGGCGAACACAACGGCACCGAACGCTCCCCTCGCGGTTACAGCGGGATGGACGAGAGCGCTCGCGCGCCCAGACCACGGTGGACTTCGGCATCGGGGCCGGTATCTTCCTACTTGTCGTCGCCTTCACCGTTGCCTTCATTCCCAGTATGTTCCAGCCGTTCGATCAGGGGCTCCAGGAGGAGACGGTCGCCGCGGACCGCGTTACGGACCACCTCGCGGACGGAATACTTGCTCATCCAGCGGATCAAGGCACACTCGACATCGCCTGTACCGCGGCATTCTTCGATAACTCGCGCGACGACACCAGCTGTCGGTTCGACAACGCGGAACCGTTGGGCGAACGGGTCGGTGTCAGTGATCGAATTCGGGTGCGCGTGACAGTCATCGCCGACGCTACCGACGATGGAACGACCGGAACGGTCTGTCTCGCGGACGATGGAAACCCGAACAACGTCGGTCGCGTCGGTGAACGAACGGACGAAGGCGTCATCGCCGCGAATGGGGACAATCTCGGTCAATGCGAAGTCCCGTTTGAACTCGGTGGGACCTCACCCTCGGAGACCGGCTCGGTGGTATCGGCGCGGCGATTCGTGAGCATCGGCACCCTGGACGCCGCTCTCATTGTCAGGTCGTGGTGACAATGCGAGCACAGGCCCACACCCTTGAGGGACTCATCGCCGGGCTCATCGTGTTGAGTAGTCTCACCTTCGCGCTCCAGGCGATGGCGGTCACACCGCTAACGGCGAGTACGTCGAGTCAGCACATCGAGAATCAGCAACGGGCGTCGACGACTGGACTACTGAATGCGGCAGCGGATTCAGGCGCACTGAAGCGCGCGGTCCTCTACTGGGACGACACGGAACGCACCTTCCATGGCAGCAATCAGACGGGCTACTACGTCTCAAACAGCGAGTTGAGCAGGTTCACCTTCGGGCGAATGCTGACGAATGCGTACGACGGCCGAGGCATCGCCTTTAACGTCTACGTGAATTATCAACTGGCTGACGGCGACGTCCGCAGCAAGCGACTCGTCTATCGCGGTGAACCGAGCGACAACGCCATCACTGCTCGCAAGTGGATCACGCTGACCGATGGCGACCGGTTGTACGATGTTGACGAACAGCCAACTGGAACGGAACTGAATTCGAGTTCCACGTTCTATGCACCTGACGTCAGGAGTGGCCACCTCTACAATGTCGTCCAAGTGGAGGTGGTCGTATGGCGGATATGACTGTGCTGGATAGAGATCCCTCTAGTTCGAGGGATCACGCTGCCGTTGAGCGAGCCCAGATGTTTCTTATCGGTGGTCTCGCGTTAGCGCTCGTGCTTGTCGCTCTCGTCCTCGTTTTGAACTCGGCGATTTACACAGAAAACCTCGCGACGAGAGGCAGCGGCGGAGCGGGTGTTGATGCGACGCTTCAGGTGAGAGCCGATGTCCAGCAGGGGATGAGCGATATCGTCGAACAGTCGAACCGCGACCACGCGGCCTATATGGACCAACTCACCGCCATTCAGGCGGGGATTCCCGCGCTCGAATCGTTGTTCATGCGGTACGATGCTTCGGATGGCCGGTGGATTCGCTTGCAATACGTGGCCGGGAGTGACGAGCCGGGGATGCGTATCCATCAGGACACGGTAGCCGACTTCCAGGCAGATGCCGATGGGGACTCAATCGACGATCCTACGTGGACACTGGTTGAGCAGACACCAGCCGTCCGAAATTTCCAGGTCACGATTACGAACCGGACAGCGCTGGTGGGGACGGAGACTGACGCGTTTCGGATCGTCTTCGACCAGGACGCAACGACGACTGGCGATGAATGGACACTCTTACTCTACAACGACAGCGGCGCCACCGTCGTTGCGGTCGATGGCCCTGAGGGGTCGCTTGGCGAGTGTCATGACACGACGGGGACCGGAACAACCGTAGACGTGACCGCTGCGACCGTCGATGGTGAGCGCTGCCCGGCATTGGAGTTTCTTGAAGACATACCGGCCGACTTCGATCTCCGGTATGAGCATGGCGGTAACGCAACGGGAACCTACGAAGTCACCGGAAAGGAGGGCGAGTCAACTTCCCGCCCGTCGAGTCCGTATCTGACCGGAAACCCTGTTGCAAACGACTCAGTGTATGGTGTCACGGTCCACCTCTACACCCGGTCGTCAGACATCACATACGAAACTGACGTCCGGGTGGCACCGGGTGAGCAGGATGCGTGATGAGCGCGCGGCAGCGACGACGCTTGGTTATGCGTTGAACCTGACCGTCGCCACGCTTCTCGTCAGTGGATTGCTCATCGCCGGCGGCGGGTTCGTCTCGAGCGAGCGCGAGCAGAGCGTTCGAACCGAATTGCATGTCGTCGGCCAACAGCTCTCCGGCGACATTGGTGCGGCAGATAGACTCGCACGTTCGACGAGCGGATCGCCGGTTACCGTCGAACTGACCCGGCGCTTCCCCGAGGACATCGTTGGGGTACAGTACTACATTGCAGTTGACTGGAATGACGGCGACCCCTACCTCCAACTTGCAACGAACGATCCGGACGTGACCGTCCGCGTAGCAATCGCGAGCAGAACGACGCTGGCCACCAGCAGGGTGCAGGGCGGGAGCGTCCACGTTGTATACGACGCCACCAACGACCGTTTGGAGGTGACCGATGGTTGACCGGGCGGTGAGTGACACACTCAGCTTCGTGCTGGTCTTCACGCTGATCATCTCCTCGGTCGGCGTCGCCACAGTCTACGGAATCGGGAGCCTGCAGGAGACCCGTGACTTCGAACGGGTGAATAACGCAGAGCGGGCATTTGAAATTCTCGCGGACAATCTGCATGAGATCCATGCACATGATGCTCCGAACCGTGCGACGGAACTCAAGTTGGCCGACGCCCAACTCAAGCGGGGCGAGACGACCAGAATGACTGTCGAGATTACAAACGCCCAGTCACCGAACCCCCGGTTCAGCGTAGACACTGATCCGATTGTCTACACCGCAGCGGGGACGGACACCTCGATCGTCTACTCAAACGGGGCGGTTATCCGTGAGGATCGCGACGGTGCCATACTGAAGCGCGAACCACGGTTGCTGTTTGGTACTTCCGGGGGTGAGACGACAGCGGTAATTCCGTTCATTGAGACACGAATCAGGAGCGGAGGGGTTGGTGGCTCATCGACGGTTCTGATTCGAGCCGAACGCGCGAGTTCGGACCTGATCATCGGTGACGTCGAACCCGACGCCTCGGCCAATCCTAACGTCGGCGAAACATATGATGTGACAATGACTATCGAAACGACGACCAAACGTGGGCCGGTCTGGGACCGCTATCTCGATAACCAGCTTGAACCCATGACGGGGTCGATGAACAGCTGTTCCGAGTCCACCGGTATTGTGACGTGCTCGTTCTCGGTTCACGAACTCTACGTCTCCGCAACGCGAATCGACGTGAAGATCGAGTGATGGCGCTCGAGTGTCCTTGCCACCATCGTTTCAAACAGAAGCGGGAGATACCGTTTCGACCAGTGCTCCGAGGTCGATGTGCCGCAGAAGGTGAGTAGTGGTAGCGCCGCTGGACGTGCAGGGAGATGAAGTCCACGTTGGTCCAGGAGTGGATTGAACGCTGTCTACTTCTGGTGCGAAGATAAACGTCCTTCGAGCTACATCGACTGCATCAAGCGTCCAGACGGTCCTTGAGATGATTTCGTTCGGCCGCTATGTATCGATCTCGACGCCGTTCTCTGTAATGTGGAGGAAGGTGACGTATTGGTCCGACCCTTGGTACTCGATCGTTCCCGTTGATGCGTCCTCGCTGACCGTGTTCGAGTTCTTATCGTCGACGGTGAGGTCGAAGTCCGGTGAAATCAGGCCAAAGTAGTGATTGAGGAGACGTCCGCTCGTCTCCGTATCTCCGCTTGTGTAGGTCTTCGGCTCCCACTCGACAGTGTCTTCGTGTTCGTCGAACGTCGGCGAATTCACGAGTTGGCCGTTTGGATTGAAATGGCCGAGTTGACTCTGACTGAGCGAGGTATACGTGAGTGTCGGCCCTGGATAGGTGGGATCGAGGAACGTTGTGTCGAGGAGGATATTGTTGTCGGAATCACAGGAGGCGGTGAAGGCAGTATCCTGGGCCCATCCCTGGTAGGTGGATCCGCCGTCGTCGGAGTAGTACACCGTCATCGAGGCGATTGCGGGATTACTACAGGTCTTCCCACCGCCGCTCCTTCGCAGGTGAACCTCGAACTGCTGTTTGCCGTTGGCTCCCTCGGCCCAGAGCGACCACTGGAGATTCGAAAAATCCGCGCTGTCGGTGTTGTCCGGCCGGAGCGTCATACCGAATTCGTCGAGACTGTGTCCGCCCTCCAACCCCCGCACGCTGAGAGAACTATCTTCAGCTGGTGTCTGGAAAGGTCCGGATTGCCCCGTCGTGGTAAGGGTGAGTTCGACCTCCTCATTGGCGTGGTCGTAGACAATGTTTCCGTCAGTTCGGTCCTCGAAGTGCGACCCCCATGCTTGATAGTATCTACTCTGAACGGTAATGATGATTCTTCCCTCGTCAGTCGGATTGCGGTACTGTTTGCTGCTGCCCGTGTAGGTACTACTTGCGTCTGGGAACACCTTTTCAGAGGTTACATTCGGGTCCTTTTTCACCGTCGCCCTGACCGGCCCGCTATCGCTTTCACTCCCACCGGTGACACGGATGATCGGAAGCGTCAGAGTCGCGCCCCGGTAGTGAAACTCCGGCCGTGAGACCATCGTACTTTCGCTGCCCTGATGACGCCAGACGCCTCCTCCCTGATAGGCGATTTCCGTATCGCCATTCGCATAGACGAACGCGCCAAGCGGTTTCGAGAAGAGAACTTCGTCATTCGTCCCGTCCCAATTGACGTGAGTAACAGTGATTCGACCCGCTGACTTGTCGACCGAAAATGTCCCCTGAGTGCCCCCCACGTCAAGAGACCGCACTTCTGAGTCGCCAAGCGCAACCGTGGCGGCACCTGCGTCAAGCACGGTCATCGCGTGTTCAGTTCGCTGATTCTGGGTGTGTTCTTGTCTCTCAGTGATAAGGTCGGAACCAAGCGCAACGACCGTTGTCGTCCCAATAATGGCGATGGCGAGGATGAGAACAACACCGATGGTTTCAGACTGGCCGCGCCCATGTTGTTGACCCTCCCGCATTGCCGCCAATAAGCCGCTCTCGCGCATTATATCCAATACACAACCAGTGTACAAAAACACCGTTTTTCAACTTGGTAAGGAGTAGTTCGCACGGCACCAGTGTCAAACTCGAATATGAAGAAAAGTCTATGGTACAGGATGCGTTGGCTTGGCCCCTCATCAAGAGGTATATCTGATGCGGCGTCTACAACGGTAACCCATCAACAAGTTCAAACGAGATCTCCACTATCAACGGGATTCGACTTTAGTGGCAGGTTTGGAACCGTCAGTAGATTTCGAAATAAACTGAAACATTTATACTGCTTTTAGTTGAAACATGGTATTGGGATAGTTATTTTAGACATGGCCAACTTGAGTGAGGGTAGTGGGATCTGACTATCGCAGTCAAACAGATGGTTTTGAAGACGGGAATGCTGTCCACCGAATTTTGGCCACGATTTCGGAGGCTGTAAATACGGATGTAGTTGAACTCAGGCCTTCACTTGCTAATAAGCTTGACACTGATGCTCTTGAACAACTACTGCATAGCGCTGACGAGACTGTTCGCGTGACATTCCAGTACCAGCAGAGGGTGGTGGAAATTCGTGGCGACGGTGTCATTGTCGTAACTGACCGTTCGGGAGAAGAGTAGATGTACTGTTGTCTCTGCCAGAACTGCGATGAGGGTACACTCATCGAGGAACTCGACCATGCCGAAGAGTACTTCGACGATCATGCAAATCGCGGCTGCGAGGTCGAAATCATCAATGTGGAAGTAGCGATAGACTTGCTGCGTGGATCAACGGGACCATCTGTCTCACCACGTGATTTCCAGACAACTAACGAACAGAGCTCGGGCTATGAGACGGAGCCATCTGAGACTGAGATTATCGGGTTCTGCCGGCGGCTGAAGATTAAGTTCGGCTGGCCGTGACCAATGTGTTGTGACTTAACCCACTGTCCTCAGAAAGCCACCGTCAGTACCAGAATTAATCGAGTACGCCCGAAACGAACGGAAGCACACCTGACAACTGCTGCCGATAAAATACAGTCACCGTTGAGTTGGCAATCGAGTTTGCCCTTGGTAATCGGTGGTCACAATGTAGGGGAGCAATTTGAGAATACGACTGGAGTGGCGGCCACCACACTTAGATTTCAGAAGCTTGTTGATGAAATTAGGGGAAGAGACGGTACAGCCAAGTTGACCGCCGCTGATGACTGGTGCAGGACACCGGTGAATTGGCGGAGCTTGGTCGAGTTACGGTTGGGATTCAGACAGTGCATCATACCGTCCAAAAACGGGCTCAACTTCAGCACCACGTGACTGACCCCAATACTGACTCACACATCGACTTTCCAATTGAAACGAAGCACCAACTGGAAGAAGCGCTTGATACGATCATTCAGTCGGCATATGAAAACGGCGTGAACGTAAACGATATGGGGTATGACCTCCGCCACGACGATGTCGAGCGTATGGACTGGGAGGTACGAATCGTCCAATTAGCGAAAAAGAGTGACAACAACAAATAAAATAACATTATACCGGGCGGCCCGCATCCGGCGATTATGAGTACAGACCCTAAGACGATCCGCCAACCTCGTTAGAGACTCATCCCTCACTGAACGGACGACCCGTCGGTCGGCAATAAGCTCGCAAATATTCGCGCCGAGGCCGTCGCTGAGAAACCAGCGTTCCAAGGCGTTTTACAAACCGGAGGCACCTGGTCCCTGTCTTTGTGTATTATGAGCAGAAGCAGCTGCCTGGTGGCAAGCGGCTTCCTTTACGACTGATTCTCTACGAGGAACTCCACCCAGTACCCGACATCGACCAAGCGATCGACGACATTGTCGGCTTCGTCGACGTCAACACAACTCCGAAGTAACCGGACAGTGTCGCCCAGCCGAACATCGACCAGCGCGCGAGTACGTCGAGTGGAGCGAGTTCCCTCAAATCCTTGACGAGGCCCTGGAGGTAGCGGTCGAGACGGGCCGCCTGGGGCTCGTTGACGGTGACGAACCGCGGTATAGGGTCCCCTGAGCGGCCCGTCTTTCAGCCGATTCCGCTGTCTTGACTGTAAACAACGGATGTTCCTCGGCTGTTTTTGATCGATGAAGATAGGCAGTCCTTTGGGTGACTGAGTCTACGAGAGTCTCTTTAAGAGTCATCCATTCGCAATTGCATATTCTGTTTTATAGTGGGACTTAATACAACCACGAGACACAGAATAATTGGGTGCATCTGGTGCCCGTGCGCTCATAACGGCTCGAAGTAGTCGAGGAGCACCTGCTGACGTGGACGAGCCGATTGCAGTTCAATGGGTCACCTGACGAACAGGGGGAAACACGAGGGCGTCGGTTCATTGTCGTGCCAGAGGTCATCTGCACGGTGGTCGGACCGTTTCCACGACCCCCCGACGTCCTATTGTCACGCGCTATCCGCTGGAGCGCGTGCGATAAACCGAACCTTCGATCTGCGACACTATCTCCACTAACGAGGACCTGAACAAGAAGCTCAGGCCGGCTAGCGGGTTCTTATGATTCTCGCTTCTCGACATGAAACGAAGGGGTGTGAACCTTCCATTCCCGGAGTGTCTGACGCTCCCCCAGATGTCTCTCTAGCTCGGTGTCTGCCTAATAAGATGCGAGATCCTCCCCGCCCTCGTCGAGGTGCCTATCAGCTGGGTAAAGTCAATAATTCAATCCGAACAGTGATATCACGTACTTGCTCTGTTTTGAGCCACCCCGATTCACCTCTTGGTGAAGATTCTCCATCTAAGCTCGGGTATTGATATGGTTGATGGCGATTACCACCAGTGATCCCGATCATCGTCCTCGGGGTCGTCAAACGGAGGCGGGAGATCGTCGACCGTTTCGGCCCCGAAGAGATACCCAAACCAGTAGCCGACGTGCCATGCGACGTGGTCTTCACCAACATCTTTCACAGTAATTTCCCCACTCGTGTAATACTCCAGCGCCGGGTCGGTGTCAGTATCCACACCCCATCGTCTACCTGAAGAGTTGAACCCGCCACCCTCGTCTAGCCGAACTATGACATGTGCCGCCGACTCATTGTCGGTCAGGGTCAGAGATGTGTTCGGTTGGAGGTTTGAGTCCTTGTCAGTCTCGTAGTAGTCAATGGCATGTTGGACTTCCTCTCTGTAATCCTCTCTGTTGTGGGGGCTCAGGTCGCCCTCATCGACGTATATGAACAGTTCGTTGACCAGCCACGGGCTGGGGCGGTCCAGAGCGTCCGGTTGGCTGACGTACGTTGTAGATGTCTCGGCCTCCATGAAATCGAACTGATCGGTGTCCGAGTGGTCGTACCCGAGCGTGTGGCCGAATTCGTGTTTTAGAATCTTAACAGTCGTCTTCCTCGTAAACCCTCGTTCAACCTCAACATAGGTGACGCCGTTGACCGTTGTTCCTGGCCGAATGTAATCAGCACAGCCCACGGTGTGTCCATCCTCGTTCTCGCAGTATCCGATATCATCTACGAACCGCACCGTGATGTCTGAGTACGGGCCGTCGACAATTGTGTAATTGAGCTCTCTCCCCGTCGATTGATTCTCCCAATATCGAACCGCCTCACGAACCATCCCTTCATGGTCAGCTCGAGAGTCTTCTGGTGCGAGGATTTCTACGCGGATGGGGTTGGCCTGCCATGCATTATTTGGAGGTACGGGTGTCGGCGTAGGGCTTGCAGTGGGAGATGGCGATGGACTCTGTGTTGGGCTGTCGGTGGGCGAATCCGATACCGTTGACGTCGGCTGCTCAGTTGGTGAAGCCGTGCCACCAGATGCACACCCTGAGATTACGAGGACAATGGCGATGATGACCGCCTTCTTCATATTTCGTCACTGACTACCCTCCTGATTAACATTTATCATCCTTCACATTCAGTGATAATTCCGACTGTATTCTTCAGTGATGGGATTAGTCAAGCCCTCGAACGAGTAAGAGCAGTCCGGCGAGACAAAACAACAAGCCGATAATCGCAGGGAAGTCCCCAATAACGAGAATTGCCCCGCCGACGAAGAGGAATATCAGTCCACCTCCTACTTCTTCGATTGACATGCAATTGGGGAGAAGTCATAATGTCATAAATATACTCTTTTCCTGGGGCTATATGATGGACTCCAGCAGCGACCCGCTGGAGTGACTCAAGCTCCAGCCGGTCACCGATCCGCGGGACATCCCGCGGCCTATACAAATCCAGCTCTAAACAATCGGCACAAGTGCCTGCAAAAACACACCACTTTTACGGAGTATCTAACGCTTTCCCCCGACATCGAGACCCGAATCAAACTCTCGAATGGCAATACGAGAATACCGGCCCCTGGGGAATGAGGCCAGCATTTGCGGGTCCGACAGTCAGGTAGTCAGCCCGCGCTGAGACAGGATAACGTCTCCTGATATAACAAAAACGGTCGTTGAGTGTCTTACCCCCAGACGTCCAACTTAGGCGCCTCGTACTGCCCGGGCGATTCGACTATCTCTTCCTCCTCGCCCAGAACACCAAGTAGCCGGACCCAGTAGGGGATCGTCGTCTGCATGACGCCGTCCACCCAGTATACCTCGGTCTCGAACTCCTCGCCCTCGTAGTGAATCCCCTGCGACGTTGCCGTCGCTTGCAACTCCCGGTCGGCGTACTCCCTGATGATCTCCGTAAACTCATCAGCGGCAGCGGAGCAGGCCGTCACCAGCACGGGAACGGAGAGCGCCTGCGCCAGCTGGGCGAGCAGCGCGGTCGAGATCTCCAGGAGGCGCTTATCGATGAACGACGGCACCTCTGAGTCTCTATAGTGAAACGCCATGTTCGAGGCGACGATTAACTCCGGTCGTGATGACGCCCGTCCAAGGACCGTCGCTGTTAACTCTACGAAATCTGGATTATCGTCGACAGAGAGAACGGCGAGTGACTGTGAAATGTCCATTGATATTCACGTGGCTACGGGTGGAGTGGGGGGGGGATTCAGGACAAATGCACTAAATATCATATCCTAACACCTGTCCAGCATCACTTCGCACTATTTCCTAAAGCCGTGATACTGGTTATCTATGGCCTCATTCTGGACGAACAAGAAGAGCCTGCCATATCGTCCAAATCCTAAAGTTGGTAATCGGAGGAATGAATATTTATATAAACGAGTCTTTTTCTTGAATGCAATGTCAACAAACGTTAGGATCGGTTTGGTAGCTGTCATGCTTATCGTCGCATCAGGGGCGTTCGCAGCAAGTGCGTACACGAGCGGGAGTGTTGAACGGTCGGCCAACGTCAACGTTGT
The DNA here is from genome assembly GCF_013401515.1 of Halorarum halophilum. Classification (NCBI taxonomy): domain Archaea; kingdom Methanobacteriati; phylum Methanobacteriota; class Halobacteria; order Halobacteriales; family Haloferacaceae; genus Halorarum; species Halorarum halophilum. The sequence goes on from NZ_CP058531.1 coordinate 71,225, forward strand.
GAACGACGATACGGGTCTCATCGCGCTTCAAGACGGAACCTCTGGTGACCTCGTGTTCCAGAACGCGACCGGTGCACTGGCAATCGACTTCACGGCTGGGGGTGCAGGCGGTGCGAACACCGCGGCCCACTACGAGCTCGGTGACCCGGCCAACGCGAACACGTCGTACGCCTTCAACCTGACCAACCTCGACGCTGAAAGTCACGACTTCACGGTCGCCTACAGTGGCTCTGACGGACAGGATACTGATGCGAACATCGAGTTCCAGGTCTACGACAGCACTGGAACTCTCGTCGACACCGCTAACGAAGAAGGCACTTCGGCTAGCCTCTCGGGCGTCGCGTCCGGTGAGACGCTCTACGTCGTCATTGTCGTGGATACCCACGGCCTCGACAGTACGGCCGATCTCTCCGGGACCCTGACGATCTCGGCCTAATCGGCACCACGAATTCGAAAAACCTTGCTTGGACGTATCGCGCTCATCATCGTCGTTTTTGCAGCCGTTGCAGTCACGACGCCGGCGTCTCCGGTCCAGGTCTCATACGTTTATTCGGATAGCATGGAACCCACGATCGGCCAGAACGACGGCTACCTCGTGGTTCCGGAAGGGAATATCGAACAGCGGGATATCATCGTGTTCTGGTCGTCCGAACGGGGAGAACCTGTCACTCACCGGGTCGTTGGTCGCTCGAGTGCTGGACTGCTAACGCAGGGCGACAACAATGACATTACGGACCAGGCTGCCGGCTATTCGTATGTCCAACGCGAGGAAATCGTTGGGACGGTCTTCACGATCCACGGTGAGCCGGTCACAATCCCTGGCCTGGGAATCCTCGTCTCGCTAATGGGCACACATCGTCTCGTCGTACTCGGTGCTGCTGGGCTCCTCATTGCTGGCAGCATGCTATACAACTCAGGAACTCACCACTCCCGCCCCGGTCGAGCAGTGGTAAGGGTGAACGATGTGATGCATCCGTTGTTTGCCGTAGCACTCCTCACAGGGATCGTGTTCTTGCTGATCGGGGCGAATGGCCACGAACTGACGTACGTGGCCGTGGACGGTACAGTGGGTGGGCCAAACACGCTCACGGTAGGTGAAGCTACGAACGAGACGGTTTTGATAACTGCTCCATCCATCCCATTCACGCATCGCATGGTGAGTACAGATGGGATGACGATTACGAGCCAAAGCGAGAACGCTTCGACCGTGACGGCGCAGGTGTACATCCCCGGACCGACAGAGCGTGGAGCCTACACGACGAGCATCCGTGTCTGTCGGTATCCGGCCGTTCTTCCCGAACAGACCGTCCGGACTCTCCATGCTGTTCACCCCACGCTTGCAGCATGCATCACGATGGGGCTTCTGTTCGCCCCGTTTTTCGTACTGTATGTACTCGTTCTTGACGGCCAGCAACCACTCCGGACGTCGCGCTCGCGTTGGCGATCTCGCCTGGGGGGGAGGAATCAATGAGGCCACGCCGATCACGCCGACGAGGCACGAAAGCCACGCTCCCGGCATTAGTTCTACTTTCGAGTGGGATACTCGTTGTCGCCGTCGTATTCGGGGCTGGAGGGATGGCAACTGCCTCCTTCACCACGGCAGACGCAACACGGAACTCGGCGGTCGACGTAACCTCCGACGAGCTGAGTGCGCATTCCCTCGATGTCGCATCGTCAGTTTACATCAATTCGACGGGCCCTCTCGTGAACGTGACCAATCGGCTCGGTCAGGACGTGACGATCACGGTCGCCCTTCGCAGTGACTCACAGCACATCGGCGATCTTGTCGTAGACGGAACGGTAGTCGGAAATGCGACTTCGTTTACCCTCACGAAAGGCGCGACACGAACAGTGGATATTGAGATTCCTGATGATAGTTCCCTCTCCGACGAAACAGTGTACTTCTCTGTGGATGCGTCGGCACCGGGACTTGAAGTGACAGCGCCGGATAGGAGGGCTTCAGTAAACGAATGACCAGCTTTCCTGGAGTTGCACGGGCGAAGCTCTTCATTTCCGAGTACGGTCCTGTACTCGCGGTCTGTCTCGCCATTATTGGTGTCATCACCATTGGGTGGGCAGGTTGGATATACACACATCCGCCGACAACTACCGTCACAGACAACACGAACAAGCAAACCATTCAATCTACCCTCCAGACGAGCGCCGTCGTCACCGGGGATAGCGCCCTCTATCGACAGGGTGATCGGGTAGAAAACCAGCCCGTGTATTTCCTGAGTGCGACTCCGGACGTTGTACTCACTGTACAGACGAATGTCCCCGATGAGCAGACGGTTCAGGTAGACCAGCGGATCGAACTAGTGATGCAGGCCTCCCACAGTGGAGAGATTTTCTGGAACCGGTCTCGCGTTCTTGAACAAGAAGTGTCGACGACATCGGATGGGACAGTAACAACGATGACTGAGCTCAATATCACGCAACTCAGGAGCCAAATCGCGCCAGTCCAAGCGGAGATTGGCTCGGCAGGTTCACTCACAATCCTCGTCAGCGTGACGGCATCGTATGAGACGAATCACTATTCGGGAACGCTAAATGACCAAACTCCGCTTAGGCTATCCGAGCGCACATACACGATTGACCAACTTACACTCGAAACGATAGAGAGTACACCAAAGACCCGGGAAATCGTCGTGCCATCGCGAGATGCATCTGCGTATACCCTTCTCGCAGGGATTGGAGTGAGTGCTCTTCTCGGTGCGGGAACAATCGCTGGCCTCTACCGCCGCAGGGAGCAATGGGGGGCTGTCAGGGACCAGCTCCATCAGAACCGATATGCTGAGTGGATATCCGAAGGGCGGCTCTCGGCGGAACATGGTGATCACCATGTACCCGTAGAGTCCCTCGAAAATCTCGTCGATATAGGTATCGACCAGAGTAAACGTGTTATCTATGACAGCGAGAGGGAGGTATACGCTGTTCTTGATGGGACATTTGTCTATCACTATGGGGGAGAGAGCATCTGGAATAGGAACGAAGAAGAATGAGTCCCCACTGACAATCTACCTTTATCGTTAGGGCGCAATCGAGATTCATCTACTGGAATAAAGGCGGTAATATCTCTGGGTAATGCAAACAGTCATTATACCGAGCTTGGTTTTCTTATGAACATACAACTCATGGCGGATACTAACCCCCCCTACGCACGACTAGTTGAAAATGCTCCAATTGGCGTCTTTCAGGTGATCGTCGACACTGAACACCTCGACGAGGTTTCTCGTGATCGAGAGCATTTGTACGTCAACGAGACCCTCGCGAATATCCTCTCGTTCGACTCTCGTGATCACTTCCACTCGGAGGTGGACTCCATAGAGTATGAGGACCCTCGTGACAGGGAAACATTGCAAGCGCAGGTACAAGAGACGGGTGACGTGGAATCCTTCGAGACGACGCTCGTCGATAACGACGGTGAACCGGTAGATGTGCTTATCTCAGGGACACTTCAGGAGGAGGAATTTACGGGATACGTCACCGACATCTCCGAACGAAAGCAGCTCGAGCGGAAAGCCCAGAAACAGGCCGAGGCAATCCTCGAACAGTCGATGCCGATCGTCCAAATCTGGGAAGGAATTACCCTCGCCACCGTAGTGGGAACCCTAGACACTAACCGGGCCCAACAGCTCACGGAAGAGTTGCTCACTGAACTTACGGAAACACAGTCTGCTGTCGCATTGGTCGATATCACCGGCGTTCCGAACGTGGATACAGCAACAGCTCAGCACCTAATCGACACCGTCAAAGCAGTGTCGCTCCTGGGAAGCGAAGTCATCATCACAGGTATCAACCCGGACATCGCACAGACGTTGGTCCAGTTAGGAATTACCATGGACGAGATTCAAACCAAGTCGTCATTGAGTAAAGGGTTAGAGCGTGGATTACACATTATTCAGGACGACGTCCAGACGACTGGAGACTCCTAGTGAGGGCCTCCATGAACGATGATACACATCTCTCCCTTATGCGGGTTGGAGAGAATATGATTGCTTCGCTCCCACCTCATCCGTCAGATAGTACGATTGATGAGCTCCAAGAGCGTGTCCTCACCCGTCTCAACCAAACGGACGCTGAGCGGATTAACGGGGTCATCCTCGATGTCGAATCCGTTCAAACGGTCGATTCATTCTTTGCTCGGACGATTGTCGAGACTGCGAAAATGGTTGAACTGATGGGCGTCAGGCCGGTCCTTGTCGGCATCAGTCCGCCAATCGCCATCACGGCGACTGAACTTGGGTTTGACCTCGGGAATATTGACACGGCGCTCAACACGGATACCGCATTAGACATGCTCAGCGATGACATCCAGTGACCCCATGACGACCGAGGAGGGAACACTCACCATCAGCACCGAGACTGACATCGTCACTGCGCGGACGACGATTCGCGAGGTTGCCACCGACGTTGGATTCGGGCTAACTGACACCACTAGAATCGTGACAGCAGTATCCGAACTCGCACGGAATGTCTATCTCTATGCTGATTCCGGGACGATGCACTGGCGGACAGAAACCAACCGTAGTCGACAATTACTTGAAATAGTTTTCGACGATGACGGCCCTGGTATCGCAGATGTCGAACGAGCACTTGAAGAGGGATATTCGACTGCAAACGGCATGGGGCACGGACTCTCCGGGACGCAGAAATTGATGGATGAGTTCGAGATAGAAACGAGTTCGGAGACCGGAACGACCGTGACAGTCCACAAGTACTTGTCATGAGGGCTCGCAGATGACGCTGCAAGACGAAGAGACGATTGCGGTCGGCGGGGAAGCTGACATCATCCTCGCTGGGAGTCGGACAAAAGCCCTACTCTCGAAGCTTAAATTCGAGAACTCCGCCATCGAGGAGATCGTGCTTGTGGTCCACGAACTGGCCTCCAATATCGTCAAACATGCGAATGAGGGCACAATCACCCTCATCCCCCAAAATTTAGATGAGCGGACCGGGATCGAGATCCGTGCATCTGATTCGGGGCCCGGAATCGACGATGTGGACAAAGCAGTCGTTGACGGCTATTCGACAGCCGACAGTCTTGGAGGTGGGCTAGGCGCAGTCCATCGGCTGATGGATGACGTCGTCATCAACTCAAGGGAAGAGCAAAATACTGGAGTCCAGATCGTGGCGACGTGGTGGAATAGGGCGACTTCGCCCGATCAATCCACTCCTCCACTCGAAGTCGGTGCAGCGACTCGTGCCATGCCAGGGCACGAACTGAACGGTGACGCCTTCCTCATCGAGCATGAAACGACCCAAACACTGGTCGGGGTAATCGATGGCCTCGGCCACGGACAGTTAGCGCATCAGGCCTCACGTACGGCAAAACAATACGTTCGGGCGCATTCTACCCAATCATTGGCCGACTTATTCGCCGGTGTCGAGCAGGCCTGTCACAAGTCGCGCGGCGTCGTGATGCTGCTCGCTCGTTTCGATTGGGATACCGATCAGGTCACGCTCGGGAGCGTCGGTAACATTTCTATCCGCGTCTGCAATTCATCAACTACCCCGTATCTCGTACCCAAGCGTGGTGTCCTCGGTGGCAACGCGCCAATGCCCACAATCCAAGAATGGAACTGGGACCCAGCATCCGTTATAGTAGTGCATTCAGATGGGCTCAGATCGGATTGGCAATGTGAGGAATTCGAATTCGGTGACGATTGCTCGGTGACCGACACCGCAGCAGAATTACTCCAGTCGCTCTCGACTCAGGACGATGACGCAACAGTGCTTGTTGTCTCGAGGGCCGATCGATGACTGGAACGCCCTCGGAAGACAAGGGGGTGACAAAGGAAGAGCTTCAGCAGGAACTCCGACGAGCACGGTCACAGATCCGGACCCTAGAGTCGGAACTGACGGAGACAAACGAAGGGATGGTTGCCCTGACGCTCGAACTTGAGCACGCAAAAGAACGGTACCAGACGATCTTTGAGGAGAGCACCGACGGTATCCTCTTGATCGACCCGGACCAGAATTCAATTCATGAGGCCAATCCGCAGGCATGTGACCTCCTCGGCTACGACCATGATACACTCGTGACCCTCTCGCCGGCGGAGATCTTCCCCGACGAGACCAACCGAACAGACACGTTTGCAGAAGTCGTCGTCCAAGGCTGGGCCGATGGATTCACCTGCCGGACGAAAAACGGCCGAAAAACGGATGTCGACATCTCGGCCTCTATCATCACACTGGACGACCGGTCGCTTCTGCTGGCGTCGTTACGTGACATCACGGAGCGTAAACGGCGCGAACAACGCCTCCAAGTTCTCTCGCGGATTTTCCGCCACAACCTCCGCAATGACGGTAACGTCATCCAGGGTCATGCGGACATCCTTTGCGACTCACTCTCTGATCAAAATTTGGAAGCAAGTGCGCTCCAGATCCGTGATACGATTGATGAGATATTGCAGCTGAGTAGTAAGGTTCGACGCGTTCAAGATATTCTCGATCGGAACCGTGTTCATCGGAGTCCCCTCAGCGAACTACTTACGTCTCACTACGAGTGGGTCGCGCAAACGCATCCGACGGCCACGCTGACGATTGATTTGCCCGAGCAGGATCTGTTCGTCGGTCGTCGGCTTAGCGTGGCCATTGCAGAAGCGGTCGAGAACGCGGCGAAACATGCGGAGTCGGAGCCAACTATCGAGATTACCGGGGAGGTTGACGGTGACTCTGAACGGATTTGGATCGAAATCAGGGATGACGGCCCCGGCATCCCCGAACAGGAACTCCAAGTTATGCAGAGTGGGAGCGAAACACCACTTACTCATGGAAGTGGGATTGGACTCTGGTTAATCTACTGGGTAATCGATAGTCTCGGGGGTGAGGTAACAGTTCAGAGCGATACGTCCGGCGGTACTCTCATTACAATGATCGTCCCCTTAGAGACAGAACAGACGGACTCAGAACACGATAACCGCCCCTCCACACCCACAACAAATGACTAGCAACGACAGGTCCGCGACAGTCCTCATAGTTGAGGATGAGCAGTCAATCGCCGATTTGTACGCACTCTCCATCGTCTCCAACTGCACAGTTCTCACAGCATACGACGGAACAGAGGCACTGAACAAGATGAATCCAAAAGTTGATGTTGTACTCCTTGATCGACGGATGCCTGGCCTTTCAGGTGAAGATGTACTTCAGTCCATCCGAGAGGAAGGATACAACTGTCGCGTTGCGATGGTAACAGCCGTCACCCCCGATGTGGATATCCTTGAGATGGAGATCGATGACTATCTTACGAAACCCGTCGATAGGTCGGAGTTGAACGAAACTGTCAGTCAACTATTTTCACTGAACGCCTACGATGAGCTCTTCCAGGAGTATTACCAACACTTCTCGAAGAAGGCGGCTTTGGAGGCGGAAAGACCAATCATCGATATCGAAGAGGATGAGGAGTACACTCGACTCACGAACCGACTAACCGAGCTCGAGACCAAGCTCGAAGCAAAACAGAAGACAGCCTCAGGGTCGGGGTTCTGTAATCTTCTCGACCGGCGCCGGTCACGCGCCGATGGCGACTGACGAATTCTGAGCAACGGATTGGTACTCGTTATCTGTTCTTCTCAGCTCCACCTGAAACACTTCAACTTGTCCAGTCCACCTTGAGATAGGAGTCTCCCTGACCCGACTCTCCAATAAGATTACCGGCGTGCTACCCTGCGACTTGATGGATCTGGAACCTTCACAACACTGCCGCATCCAGTGCATTTCCAAACATAAGATCCCAAGTTGAGAAATCCAATCGTGTCGCCAACACTGAGGTCCCACCGCAGGTCACATCGTGGGCAAGCATCGGGCCGATGTTTGTTTGCTCCAACCTGTTCTAGGTCAAGATTGAGTCGTTGCTTCGCAATCTCGATTCGTCGTTTGAGTCTTGCGTACTCGTCACTCCCCTCCAGTTCAGGTGTTGACTTTTCATTCTCGATCGAGATCTTCCGCGAAATGAGCGCAAGGAGTTCCTGTTGAGTGATATCGGAGTCTGAACGAAGGAGCAGTTCCTCGACCAGTTCCAGTAAATCCTCCCGAGAAATCGGTTTTTCGAGGTACTCGTCAATAGCGAGGTCAGCAACATCGAAGTCTGGAGCAATCGCAGTCACTAATGCAACTTGGCAGTCGAGTTTTCGATCTTGAATTACACTCAGAAGTTGGTCGCCAGACCATGTTTCCAATCGTCGGTCAAGTAATGCGACGTCAACCGCTTCGTCAAGTAATTCCAGTGCCTCATCGCCGGTGTAGGCCGTTCTTACAGTATAGATATCTTCAAGAAATCTCGTATACAGTTCAGCGAGACCCCGTTCGTCTTCAACGAGAAGAACGACTGGCTGATTGGCCTCTTCCTTATGGGTGGTCTCCTCCTCGTTTCCACCATTCCCTTTTGACATGATAGTTGGCTTGTTGACTGAGGCCTCAAAAGAATATATGCCTGTTGGAAACTCGGTATTCCACCCTCTGACACCTCAGCAGCGCAGATTGCTATCGTAAGGATGCCCAAGAAACGCCCATCGGAGTTAACCAACAATTCGTAGAATCCAACTTGTACGTTGGTTAAGGGTATTTTTCACTTCCATTCGTCGACTGCCGTGGACTTGACCCCGACGCTTCTAATAGAGACCTAACCAATGTCTGGCGGTTTGCGCTTCACTGTGAGTAGGGCGGCCCAGGGAATCATAATAATTTCAGTTCCGCTGCCCGTCCATGACTGACGTACAAGCATCCCTCTGATGGTAGTTCAGGTGTTTACGCCAGAAATCGCCGACATATCGACCTGCCAACGCTCCAGCCCAGTACCACGCTCCTTGACGTCGACGGCGAGCTCGGCCGCAAGCCACTCACTACGCTTGTCGTCGACAGCGCGGCCAGCTCCCAACGCGTTTGCCTCGAATTCGAGACACTGGGATGCACCCCGAGTTCAACCGTGCAGATCAGCAGGCGATCGCTGTGAGCGAGGCCGATATCTAAGAGGGTCGCATCCACATGAGTGACGAAGTGAAGGCTAAGTACGGCCTCGACGAGTACGCTCGTAAGCCCATTGTCTCGAAGCTGGACGACTCCGTCGACGAGAAGACCGCTGGACCTAGCACACGTAGCCGCAGACCACCTCGGCGAACCCCTGGACCGCGTCGTCGGCGACTGGCTCAAGGATGCGAGGCGGATCGTAGAGTTGAGCAACCGAGCCAATGTCCCGACGCCCTAGGGGACGACGATGCAGCTGTACCAGCGCGGCTTCACGCACATCAAGGACCTCCGCCTCGCGGACGTCCACGAGCTCGATTTCGTGAGCATGTATCCCAACATCATTCGGGAGAACAACGTCTCCCCCGAGACCGTCCGCTGCGGTTGCTGTGGTGAGGACAACGCACGCGATATCGTCCCGGAGTTTGGCTACACTATCTGCCAGGAGGAAGGCTACCTCGGGGATATCCTCGGCCCGCTGATCGACGACCGCGACGCCATGAAGTGGCCATGCAGAGGACCGACGACCCGGCGGAACGAGCGAGGCTTGAGGCGCGCTCGTCGGCCATCAAGTGGATTCTCGTCTCGTGTTTCGACTACCAGGGCCACGGGATCGTCGACTCCATCTGGGTCACGCCAGCCGCCGACGTCGCCGATAGAGACCGTCGGCCGCTTGTGGAGATCGCCGCCGAGGCCAGCAGCGTGTCTCGAAGCAAGTCGAGGAGTACCGACAGGAGACGCTCACGGTCTGCGCGCTCCGGCGGATGAAGCGCCAGGGGGCACCGCTTGCTCTTGGACAGACGATTGAGTACACCGTTGTCGACGTCGACGCCCATGGGACCGAGCGCGTTCGTCTCAGCCACGAGCATGCCGACGAGTACGACGTCGACTGGTATCGTGACCAGTGCATCCGAGCTGCGGTGGGCGTGCTCTCGCCCGCCGGGTACCACGAGTCGGCGATCAAGAACTCCCCCAGGGAAGGCTCAACGCCGTCGATTCAGTCGTATGAATGAGCCATCTCTCCTAGTAATTTCTCCCTTGAGGCGAGTATGCTATACAGTGATGAACCCCAGGGGTGCCCTTTCGGCTGTTCGGCCTTGTTGACATCTTCATCATATGATCGGTTTTCGATGTCGTGCTAAGTACAGGTGGAGAACAAATCGATTGGTCGGGTTGAGATTGAATCGGATCTCTTACTGTACTCATAATAACAATACCTCCATCCGTCTTCGGCACTAACTCATTTGTATGACCCACAACCTCGCGCAATTGGGAGGAGTTCAACGCCAGTACGACTGGTCGAACGTCTCACCAACTGTGGCTATCATCGAAACGGTGGCTATCTTCGAAAACGGCGAACTAACAGGGGCGGCAGACGTGCTTGAAACACCTCTTGACGAGCACGTCAGTACTGACGCGCTTAACAAGCTTGTCAGGAACGATTCGCTCACAGCCGTTTCGCTCAAGATTGCTAACTATCATGTCCGAATCAGCGGGAATTCCGTAGGTGTCGCTCCTGCAGAAACCATCTCCGACATAACTTGGTAATCAGTTTGCTGGCCCACTGAGCGTCCAGTCACCTCTAAGGGAGGCACTCAGGACCAAGAATCTCAGTATGTCTGAAGAGTTCGAAATCTGTATTACCACATTTGCAGGAACCACATGTCCCGATTGGTCGCAGACGATTCTCTGTACTTTGCTGAACCGGATACACGCTCTTACATTCCGTACACCTCCCAAGACCACTTGGCTCACCGCCGGAATGCATGTCATTGACTACCATGCGTTAGTCGGTATGAATACCACCCGCTTATAGATATCTAGTAGTTTGAGTGAGACTTAGTTTGGCAGAGATTCACCAGTTCTCGGACATCCAGCGGTCCCCAGTCAGGTGAGGAAAGGACGCTACATACAGTTGCCCGAATTCGCAATTTGAATCCGGGGAGTCTGAGGTATTTTGCTCTGCGGGCGCACGTTAAGACGATCATCCTGAGGGGATTATACACAGTGAAACAGAGAAATATACTCGCATGGAGCGCGGTCCAGATGGACGATTTCACTCCCCAGGATACGCCCCAGGTTGTTATTACCGGCGTCTGGTGGACTGATGTCGGTTGTGTTTCGTAAGAACCGGAATTCGAAGACTCCTTCGTCGGTAGCTACGCAGACCTACTTAGCGGGCGTTCCGTCGCAGACGGACTGAAGCGAACGACGACCGTCTGCTGAATACTCCTCTGTATTCCGCACGCACCATCTGTCAGTGATGGAGCGGTCCAACAGAGCTGACCGCTCACCTCATACGATTCATCGTGGTCACGACCTGGCGTGAGCCCCGTCACGATTACCCGCTTATGGGTTTGTCACGCCACAGTCGGGACAGAATTCGTACCATCGCCCTTCTTCGTGACTCCGATTCTGACACTGATTTGGGTCCGCCTCGAGCGATAGGAGGTCCCACGTTGGATTTGGCTTTTCGCTCAAGAAGAGGTCAGTCCGTTCGTCTGGATACCCCCGCCGATCGGTGAGTAAGTGGACCGGACAGTGCTGGCAGGCGCGAAGTTCCACCTTGGCAGCCCCTCCCCAGAGAGATTCCGGAGACCTCCATTCGTGGAACCCTTTTGGTCCAGGGCACGGGTCAATTTCAGGCCTGTCGGCGAGTGCTTTCTCTAGCACTGCTTCCTCATAGGATTGAACCAGCGGCTTCTCGAAATCACCTGCCAGAGACACTCCGACAAGCGTGTTCTTCAGAACGCGGATCGGCAAGTCGGGGGTTGTAATCGACTCGGGATTGTAGACGTACTCGGAAGCTTCCTCGTCGTATTGGCGGCGAAGGGTACAGGGCCGGCTGGTACAGATTTCGTAGTCTTCCTCACAGGTGAGGACGTACCCTGGTACGGTTCCCCAGCTGTGTTCGCCGCCATAGTTGTAGCTCTCACAATTCAACAACAGATTCGGAGACTGGTTCCGTACGCTGTAACCGCCCCCACCTCCCGAGGTGAAGGCCTCGTCGATGACCGTGTAGTCTAACTGCTCCTCTCCGAAATCCTCGGATGAGAGCCAGACGACTGAATACCCCAGCGATAGATAGTCGTGAGTCGTCGTTCGCACATCCTTCTCGTGGTGCTTGTGCTGTACCTCGACGACGAGTCCGTTGCCGAAGAATGGGTTCTCAGCAGCGAACTCCACCAGCACGTCAGCCCGGCGGGTGCGGTTCCCACTTCCACTTTCCGAGACGTCGATTTCGACCTCCGCGGCACATCGATCGGTTTGCGAGCCGAACGCCTCCTGGAGTGCTGCGACGACGAGCGCGACACACCGGGCGTGAGTCGCTGATTCGCCAGGCGAGGTCGAGGGACACCCCTTCCCAGCGCTCGTGTTCACGTGGTAGAAGTGTCGAGCGCGGGTTGCCCCGCCGCGAGCGTACATCGTGTCGCCGCACTCGTGGCACGTAACCGGCTCTTGATTCGGGACCGTGGCTGGGACGATGATTTCCCCGTCCCGCAGGGCCCGAAACGGCATAGTTGCCCTCACATGACGCCCAGATTTCATGTACCTGCCGGTCAAACCAGTACGTCACCGAGGACCTCAGTAGACATCCGGCCCCTCACCTGCGCGGGTAGCTCCAGGAGCACCAGCCTCGATACCCCCAGGACGGGGCAGCGGTTCAAGCTCCGCCCGAGGCGGGTGATGAGCTTGAAACGCTTCATCGGAAACCTGAGAACAGACACCGACCGCGCCGACATCCCGCTGGACCCGGACGACGTCTATCGCATCCTTAGCCGTGAGCGCCGGCGTCAGCTTGTGGTTGCTTTCGCCCGCGCTGGCGACGAGTAAGTCTCGTTGGCGGAGCTGGCGCGGGGGATCGCCGCAGCAGAGACCGGCGCCCCGCCCCTGGAGGTCCCACCAAACGCGTACGAAACTGCGTATGTGAGTGTCTATCAGAGCCACATGCCGGTCCTCGACGCCTCTCCCGCCGATATCGTCTATTCGGCGAATCCGTTGCCCGAACGGCGCCGTTTCGGCGGTCGTTCCGACGTGCGAACGACGAGTTTCAAGACGCATCCCCGATTACGAGTGTCTTGTAGTCTATCTGGTTATTTGTAGAAGACTAAACTCCGGTTCTCTGGTGTTTGAGGCGGCGCCAAAATATATCGCAGCATGAAGTTTATATCGAGTGGCCGTCCCTATCCCTCGACGAAGAGTGTCGAGAGCGTGGAGTCCATAGCAGCTCGCCGGTGTGAGCGTCGTTCAGCTTCCGAGAGATAGTTCGAGAGGACGACATCGGCGCTCGTACTGCCCTGATCGGCCGCAATGGGCTCGAACTGCTCAGCAAGGTCGCGGACAACCTCCCCGTAGAGCGAATACCAGAAGCGGCGACAGAGCTTCGGTGTGGGGGCACTACCCGCGACTGTGACGTCAGCCCGGACAGCGATATCAGCGAACCAGCGCCGAAGCGTCCCGGTCGTGAGATGCCCAGCGGTGGCAGTCGAGGATGGAAACAGGTAGCCGTTCCACTCGCTGTCGTCGGCAAGTGCATCGATCCGGGCCTTGAGGTTGTCGAGCCCAGCGAGGAGACTGACCGTCCCTGGTCCGTTCTTCCGTTCTCCATCCGTGAATCGGATGTACGGGTGATCGTCATCAACAGGCGCCAGAACGAGCTGGCGGGTGTGGAGTGCGCACAGCTCCGAGGGGCGAATTCCCCACCCAGCTAACCCAACGACGATGAACCGTTCTTCAGGCGTTTCGGCGGCCGCGTAGAGTGCCTGGATTTGGTCGCGTGTGAGGGCCGGGTTGTCCCACTCCGGCCGATCCCAGCCGAATCGCTTCTCCATCTCGGCTAGCGGGTTGTAGAGCGCGTGTCCGGACCGTATGAGGTGCTTGTAGAAGCGGCGCGTGTCCTCGAGGTACTTGAATTTCGAGGCAGGAGTCCCGAGCACTTCGTTGAGGATATCGAAGACGGCCAGGGCACGATCGATTTCGGCTGGCCGCTCGGCCTCGTCGCGGAGCGGGGCAACGAAATCAGCGGTCTCGTTGACCTCAGCGTACACCTGAACGTACTTCTTTAGGCGCGACCGGAGGGGGTAGACCGTCGTTTCAGGGTGGCCACGCCGGTTGAGTAGCTCATCAATGTAGCTGGAAAGGAGATTACGGACGAGGTCGTGCTCAATCCCCCAGTACTCGTCCTCCGCCTCGGTGGTTCCGACGTCTATCCGGTCGTAGAACTCGGTAGGCGTGAGTCCGTGATCTCGCCGGAGTGCCTTGATGAAGCCGGAGAAGCCGTGCTCGACCATCCATGTGTACGTAGGGCGTTCTGTAGCGGAATCGAGCCCGTCGGCCTGCAATGCAGGCTCAACCTCGGTGTAGTAGAACTGCTCGAGATCGTCGAGGTTCTTCGTCGTCCAGCGGTAACTCATACTGGTCGTGGCCGCTGTAACCCCCGTGAGGTGCCTGATCGGTCGATAACGGGCGGGAGAAATCCAATAGCTCCGTCTGAACCTAATTCTAAGACGGTCATTTTCAGTGGATAGCCGTGTTCTTCCAATTGCCATAAACGTTGGCTTGTGGATTTGTCCAACGTAGACAAACTGACAAGCCCGCTATAGCCCCCACATATACCCATCGCGCATGAACCGAATGCTGCTATACAAAATTTCAGTTGAGAATGAATACTCGCCAATTCGGCTGAGAGGGCAGATTCCGGCAGCTACAACGCTGACAGTCGACTATTGAAGCGCCTCATGCAGGGACCGTTCGCTAACGAAAGAGAGTTGGCGATCTCCGGGCCCTAGTGAAAAGCGGACTGTCGGGAGAACTAGGACGGAGGTGCGCCATGGTCATCCCAGTTTAGCAACTCGATCGAACTGTTCCGTCGCCTTCTACGAGAGCTACAGGGAGAGCCTTTTTCGCTCGCCGTGCACGCGAAGCCCAACCACTGCGCGCATCGGTCATGTGATATGTGAATGAAGCCTCACCGCAGGCGTAGGCGTCCCTCGAACCAGGGTTCGAGTCGGTTGGCCATAGTTAGTGAGTATAGGTGAAGAGCATAGGTAGAGCCGACAGGTGACAGCTATAGGTCGCCCCTCGTTGAAGCCGGATCACGAGTTGTCGGCGGGACTAGCACCGACAAACGACAGCCAAAACATGCAGTTGGAGAGTATAGCTATAGAGTATAGTTGGATGGTATGGCTACACCCAGTAGCCGAACAGAATAGTCATATATCCCACCTATACAATGCACGTACTGTACCTGCCGTAATGGAATAGTTAATAGCAACCCATAGCCACAGAGTATAGCTGGCTGGTATAGCTACAGACTATAGCTATAGAGCACAGCGATAACGTCTGACTTAGATTTATGCCCATGGTCTACGGCTACCATCCATATGCTAACCTACACGCCGGTTTCGGAAGCTGGTGGCGTCGGGAAGACGACGACAGCTGCGACGCTCGCAGCGAGTCACGCGCGCGCGGGACAAAACGTCTTGATCATCGATATGGACACGCAGAACGGGAGCCTCACGTACTTCTTCGGGCCGGAGTACGATCGGGGCGACCCCAATGTCGACAATCTCGTTCGCCACCTCGTAGGCCGGCCGAAAGGGGAGTTCCACGACCTCGCTCACACTGTCGAGGACGGCATCGACCTCATACCGTCGCACAACATGCTGGAGGACGTCCACGAGTTCCTCCTCAACGAGAAAACACAGGCGGAGAAACTGGGTGAGTCATACAGTATGTACCACCAGCTCCACCGCGTGCTGAAAGACGCGAACGTACGAGACCAATACGACGTCCTCATCGTGGATTCTGCCGGGAAAGCAGGGCCAATTCTATACAACGCGCTCGTCGCAGTCCGCAACGTTGTTATTCCGTTCGAAGCAACTGCGAAAGGGCAAGAGTCGATCGAGGGGCTCGACGACCTCGTCGACGGGCTCGAGGGTAGCATCGGTGTCGATGTCGGTGTCCTCGCCGTCGTTCCGATCGGCTTCAAGAATACACGCGACCAGCGGGAGATCCTGGCTGAGCTTCGCGAGAGTGGGTTCCCCGTTCCAGTCGTGATCGGAGAGCGCGGCTCGCTGATGGAGGGCTGTTGGAAGCAGCAATGTAGCCCATATCGCTATATCGACGAGCACCGCGAGCGCAAACGTGACTACGAGCTCGATACGCTCGAACAGTTCGATACGCTCGCTCGCCATCTCGAGCAGGAAGCAGGGCTAAAAATCCCCGAGGTGACGGCCTGATGGGACTCAAATCAGGATCGCGGGACGCAGGGCTCGATGAAAACGACGAGACGGACAACCAGTCGACCGACGAAGAGACGTTCGAGGCTGACGAGAACGCACGCTCCGAGAGAACCACCGAGACCGCCGCTGAAGAGGTAGAGCCCGAACCTTCGACCTCCGAGGCAACCGCCACGGCACAACCAATCCAAGAGAGCGAGACGACCGAGTCTGTGGCCACATCACAGCGGCCAGCGATGAACGCGATCCCCTACAAGTTGCGGCGGGAGAAGGTGAACGAGGGGCGCGAACAGGTTCCCTACTTCCTCCGGGAGGACGTCATCGAGGCAGAAGACGAACTGCAGGACACGCTTGAAACCATTCTCGGTGAAGACGTGTACAAATCGGACTACCGGGAGGCTGCGATGGTCGTCGCACAACGCAACCCCGAACTAATTGCCGAAGTCCTCCGCGAGTGGGGCTACGATCTCGACGAGAGGTGACGAGAGGCAGCGCACTCGTCACCAGCGACGACTCGATAGTGAATTCCGCAGGGGTGTCGTTCTCAGTCACTACTCACCAGAGTCAACTGGCCCCTTGTACTTCGATTTCACCTTGTCTCCATCCCTCCACTGGTAGTAGTAGTAGCGGTTGTCGTTGATGTTCTTCACGACGATACTCGCTTTTCCAGGGACGCCCTTCGGACGATCACTGTCCTCAGTGGTCTCCTCACGGACTGCATCATCCTCCTCCGGCGTATCTTCAGCGTGAGCGTCCTTCCACGACGCAAGCTCTTCAGCATGCTTGGCGATGACCCGGAGCGTCCGGGGGTCCTGGCGATTCAACGCGTCCACGACGTACTGTGGGAGGTCATCTGGAACGTCAGGTGCCGAGTCCGTTTCCATCTTAACCAACACATAGAACCCCTACACGATAAATGTAGGTTAAGATAACGGAGGGGCATGCACTGTGCACTGCGCTGAACGCAGGGGATTCCTAGCTCGGTGTGACGGTCCCGGTGGAGAATACACGACGAACTCGATCTGACCCTCTCCTTCCAGACGACGCCGTTCGCGTCAGCAAGTCCACAAAGATCGTTGGACTGCTCGCCGACGACGATTTCTCCTCGAAGACCGAGAGTGAACTATAGAACGGGACGCAAAGCTGGTACTGTTAGTAGTTTCCCGAGAGCCCGACCGGCCTCTCGTTGATTCAGTATTCGAACCTCAGGAGATTTTGGGAGAACTGTGTTACGACCGCAGCGCGAGGGGCTCAGTCGCTGTCGCTTCGAAGGCGTTTTAGAAGCGGCGGTAGATGGCATGCGTCCTGCCCGGCGTCCGGTCCGCTGTGGTGAGCGAGACGATCGATCACAGCGCACTTTCGCTGAATTTCCCACAATTCACCGCGCCACATCTCCCGCGGACCAAACGTACGCGCAACGGCACCACGTGACTCCTGCTCAGTCCCCGCTTCCCGTTGCTTGGGGCGCCCACTCCCGAACCGTGGCCGTCGGGTCGTCGAGTTCGAAGTCGATAGTCGGGCCGCTGCGCCCCTCCAACTCCTGAATCACGTCCTCGATGCGGTGGCGGAACGCCCGGAGCGTCTGCCGGCCGGAGGCTCTGGCGCTCACGTACTTCGATTTGCTCGACACAGCGTCGACCTCGATGTACGACTTCTCCTCGAGCGGCTCGATGATGTGCTGGCGGAGCTTGCCGTACCGCGCCTTCCCGTCGGCGCTGTCCCGGAAGCAGTCGAACCCGAGTTCCACGCCCATGTCGATGATGGTCCGGTACTTCGTCCGCCGCGTCTCCGTGTTGCAAGCGTCGATGACGGCGAGGGCAGCGAGCTGGTCGCGCGTCGGCGAGTCGATCGGGTAGATCTCTAGTTCCTCGGCGGTTCCCAGCGCCTCTCCCGCCGGCAGTTCGGTGTCGACGATCGTCGCGGAGTTGGAGGCGGCGCGCATCGACGTGACGACCGTCGCCGTAGACCTGTTCGACATGTACGGCGTGCTCGGCGAAGTGACGACCATCGCGGCCCAACACGCCGAGGATCTCGTCCACGTCAACGTCTCGACGGGGACGAAGCTGTCGGCGATCGGTGCTGCAATCGCCTGTATGGAACTCTCGACCAACGCGACTGCGTACTACGTCCACCCAGAGGAGTACGCTCACGGCGATATCGACGAACCGCTCACGTCGGAGTACGCTGACGACGAAGCGCTTCCAGGGTACCCGATCGATTCGCCGACGGCCGAACAGGTGGCGGTCATGGACTACGTACATCGGAAGGATACTACCGTCTACACGCCGAAGAAGAAGGACCTCATCGAGTTCGGGAAGCAGGCGGCTCTCCCATTCTATGCAAATTCGACCGCGAAATCCGACAAGGCAGCGTTCGGCCGCCTGAAGAGTCGGATTCTGGACCCACTCACCGAGCGCAAGTACGTCACCGTCGAGCACGTCGGTCGGCGCAAGCAGGTGTCCCTCACGGAACTCGGCGAGGATACGCTGCGAGCGTTTCGGCACAAGTTGTCGGAGTCACCGGAGTGCGGCGTCGTGACTTCTCCCCGAAATCGTCCGGGAAATGACGACGACTAGTCCAGGAACCAGCGGCCAGTCGTAGAGTAAGTTCTAGCGGAGTCCTCGTCCAATGCGACACCGTTACACAGTAAACGCCTAGGGAACGGTGCCAGACTTGGCGCGCCCGCGACGGTGTTACCCCCCATCCCTGGCCGTGATGATGGGAACGGGTGCCGAGTGGACGGTCTGTTCTGCGACGCTGTTCGGGAGAATCCGATCAGTACCGCGCTACCCCGTCGTCCCTTCGTTACAGCCCAAGGAGGTCTACCTGCGAACGCGGAGAGTTCATTGCGAGGACAATACCTGCCGTATCGATCGGAAGACACCCCTCTATCGATGTGTTCATGCGAGCGATTGGCACTCGATTTTGTGGAGCCCCATGAAGTCGCCATCACGTCAGCACACGATACACAGAGTGAACTCATAATTCAGTCGGACTGGGACGGACACACCCCTCTATCGATGTGTTCGATCTGTCTTGAGGATGGACGGATACGGCGGCTACACGGTCGTGGCTGTGGTTCTTTACTCGAAGTCAACACGGAGAGGCAATGAGATCGCCATTTCGTGAATCGGGAACCCGTCTTTGTCCGGCCGAGGATACACCGAATCACGGTGCTCCGGTACCACCAGGAACTCGGTCAGGAGGATCACATCGAACACTTCGATAGGGGTGTGTGTGTATGTTTGTACTAGAAAGCTAGAAGAAGAAGAGGCTAAACGCAGCTATTCCACTCCAACCGCCGGTCCGCAATTGGACGGAGACGTTCTCAGACGCCTCAAATAGGCTTGTAGTGGTGGTCTCCACATCGTGAACATACGAAGGGACCCCCCGTCCGGAGGAGACATCGAACACATCGATAGGAGGGTGTCTGTCTCACCACCGTCCTCGAGCGAACGTCCACAATACACTTCGTCAGCCGTCAGGCGATTACAGATAACTCACCGTACAAAACCCACAAATACCCCGAATCAGCGCTCTTCTCCGCGAATTACACATCGATAGGGGTGGGCAACACTTTTGACCCCGGCCTGTCTGCACTGTCCTATGGGTACTGACGACTCCGATGACCACCGTAATTTGATGGAGTCATCGGAGGACGAGTCGCCGGCCCAGGGTGACCCCGAACACGCCTCCTCCGAGCATGGGCCAGCGATGGACCCCACCGGAGCCTCGGATACGGATTCGGTCCTCCCTACCGAGCGTGATCAACATTCGGCTGAGGCGTCCGCCAACTCGACAGTCCCCGGCGATTCGCAGTCGATCGAGGACATGCTCCTCGAATTTGACGAGCAGGAGGGGCTGATCCGTGATCGGTCACTTCTCGACCCGAATC
The DNA here is from genome assembly GCF_013401515.1 of Halorarum halophilum. NCBI lineage: Archaea > Methanobacteriati > Methanobacteriota > Halobacteria > Halobacteriales > Haloferacaceae > Halorarum > Halorarum halophilum. The sequence continues at coordinate 91,325 of NZ_CP058531.1, forward strand.
ATGTCGTGGAGGAGGATCGGATCGTTGGTCGCGACGAGCAGCTCCAGGAAGTCACGAAGATGCTCCGGGTTGCCCTCGGGGACAACCGGCCACCGAACCTCTTCCTGTACGGTCCGTCGGGGACGGGCAAATCACTCATCACCAAAGCCGTCTGCAAGAACATCAGCCGGATCTGCGAGAGTCGGAACATTCGCTTCGGGACGGTCGAGGTCAACTGCCAAGATCTCGATACGCTCGGCGTCGCGATCTACGAACTCGCGCAGCGTGCAGCAGACGAAGCCGGCGTCGAGGTCGAGGTACCGAAACATGGTGTCGCGACGAAGGACAAGTGGGACGAACTCTACCGGATCGTCAACGAGAACTTCGATTCGGTCGTGTTTGTGCTCGACGAACTAGACATGCTCGTCGGCCGGCGTGACAAACAGGAGCCGGCGTTCTCCCGGCTTCTGTATCAGCTCTCGCGCGCGGGGGTCAACGACGACCTGACGGCGTACATCTCCGTCGTCGCCATCTCAAACGACACGAAGATGATGGAATCGGTGGGCAGCCGGGCCCAGAGTTCCTTTACGCCGGAGGACGTCCACTTCGACGACTACGACGCTCAGCAACTCCAGGCAATCCTCCGCCGACGCGAAGACGCGTTCCATGCCGGTGTCCTCGATGACGATGTCATCCCGTTGGCGGCGGCGTTCGCCGCCCAGACGAACGGTGACGCCCGCAAGGCGATCGATCTCATGCGTGTCGCCGGCGAACTCGTCGAGCGGGAGGGCGATGATCGCGTGCGTGAGGAGCACGTTCGCGACGCCCAGGATAAAGTCGAGAAGAATCGCGTCCTCGAGGTCGTGCGCGGTATCAGCACCCAGAAGAAGCTCTGTCTATATGCAACCGCGGCCGTGGCGGCAGAATCCGACGGCGGCTCCGCGCGGAGCACGACTGGCTATCGCGTGTACCAGTTCCTCACTGAGTCGATCAGCGCCGACCAGTACCACCAGGAGACCTACGTGAACAAGATGAAGGAACTGACGACGTACTCGCTCGTCGATTTCGAACGCCGGAGTCACGGCCCGAGTTCGGGGATGTTTCTCGAGTTCCAGTTCGGCGAACGCCCGAAGACGATTCTCGAGACGCTCCGCGAGGACTCCCGAATCGAGAAAGTCGAACCCGAGGAGGTACAGACGGTCGCCAAAGCACAGGTGCAAAACGAAACGTAGTCCCGGGAGTCGCACGCGACACCTATCTCCCCATCCAGTCCCGGCAAGACACCCCTCTATCGATGTGTTCGGAACCGAGTGTACTTAGCAGGTAACATTGTTGCTAACGGTGCTCACAACGGTGGATTCAACGTTTTCCTTCGTGTAACCTCATGGCCGAGGACACGCCTCTATCGAAGTGTATTCCTCCACGAGAACCGTTGAACTCCGCCGCTTATGGAACAGATTGGGGTTATTGAGATGTTGTTGCTTGGATTGTAGTTCCATCCTGAGAGTGTCGCCAAAACGCTCTCACAACGTCCCTCCGAGCGAATAGTTACCCCGTCTGTGTGACTCGATGATTGCATCGCCGGTGAGTTCGGTCACTTCGGCGACGACGTACGTGGTGCCGATTCTCCCGACATCGTGTGCATCCGACGGTTACGTTGGATTCAACCCGAGGTCATCCACGCACTCGGTCAACGTTGGATATTCGTTCAGTGCCACACCGTCTTCGGTGACCTCGATCAGCTCCGCTCCAATGCGCTCACTCAGCTATCGGATATCCTCGGGTTCTGGAGTTGCTATCTACGATTCCGCTGAGAACATGCTTTATGTCCCCTACCGCTCCACGAATACGGACTAGCAAGAGCGCTATCAATTCAAGAATGATCCGCTGGTGAGTACAGCCAATACGGCGATTGCCGTAGGGACGAGGGCTTCGCTGAAGGAGGGTTTGTGCAGCATCACTCACTCGCAGCCGCCTGGATCCATATAACGACACCCCTCTATCGATGTGTTCTCATCGCCATTCCCGAGTTGAACACCCCTCTATCGAAGTGTATCAGAGGGCAACCACGTGCGGGTTGAGGTCGATGATTGGCAATCAACGTCCGCTGTGGCCGTACTCCCAGTTTTGCCCTAGGCCTGTCCGCAGTCCCGCTCATGTCTGTAAGCCACCCCCGAATATGTCCGCAATTACGGTCGAGGGAGAACCCGCATTGAGCTGGAGGGGGGCGTGGGGGGAACGTCCCCGAGCGAAGGCCAGGCTCACCGTCGAAGGTCGTCAGAACTGTCACGGCGCGATTGTGGCTGAGGACGGCAGGACTGTCCGCCTTCCTTCAACCGAATTCCAGGCACGAGATACGAGGATTCTACGTCGGTTCAGAGCCGGTCCCGAAATCAGCACACCTTATTACGAATCGTCTCCCCTCTGTTCACCAAATGTACGACCTCACTGGCTTTCAGCGCGATCTGCTCTACTGTGCTGCAGGGTTCGAGGAACCGCATGGCCTCGCTATTAGAGACCAACTGGAGGACTACTACGGGAGCGAGGTTCACGCTGGCAAACTCTATCCGAATCTCGACACGCTTGTGGAGAAAGGCCTCATCAAGAAGGGTGAGCTGGATAAGCGGACGAACTTCTATACGGTCACTCAGCGTGGCCAGCGCGAACTCGAGGCACGCCGGGTTTGGGAGACCCAGTACGTCGACGGCTAGAGGTCGAAGCGACTGATCTCGTCCCGATCACACTGCGGGCACGTCGTCCGCTTACACTCCATGCTTGTTCCACAATAGCGGCATTCACAGACGGTGTCCGGATCGTTCGCCCGGCCGAGCAATTGGCTGAGGATGGGGGTCATGGGTTCATGTTACTGAGGATGCACCACTTCCGAGCAGTGCGGGCAGTCGGCCCAGATGCCCGTCTCGTTATCTTCACGATACTCGATGAGGACATCTCGGGCGTGAATGTCGGTCTCACAGTGCGGGCAGACACCAAGTTGTCTATCTGAGGATGCCATTATCTGGTGTAGATCTCCGAACTGCTGTCTTGGACTCTCGACGGGGTGTATTTGGCTATTCACTTGGGACACTCTTAACTCCGGAGGGCAGTGTGAAAGTGAACCCCCGCGACGAGCCACTGACACTGTATTTGACAGTCGATTATCTGGTGGTAGGGCGGGGCGCGTTCTCGTACTTAACCATCTTCGCGGGTTTGTCGGCGATCGTCTCGTAGATCCGCTGTAGCGTCTCCTCAGCCGCCAATAGGTTGTGCTCTTCGAGGAACGCACGCCCTTCATCGGTCAGCCCGTAGAACTTCCAGGGGTAGCCCTGCCGACGCTCGCCGTCGGGGAGGATGACCTCCTCCACGATGCCGGCGTCGATGAGCTTCTGGATGTGTTTGTACACGGTGGCCTCACTGACGCTCGGTTTGAGCTGTTCGAGCTCGTACATCGAGGGCGACAGCTGAGACGAGGAACGAAGTCGCGGGGGCGACGTGGCCCCGCGTCGAGTTCGAGTTCCACGTTCAGCACCCGATAGCTGAGCTTTACCTTCGACTCATCACACCGGGCGACCTCGGCAACCTCACCGAGCGTTCGCGTGTACCCGTCACATCGACACGCCGCGTAGAGGCTTCCTGCCGCGATCATCTCGACTGACCGGCCTCGAATCAGGTTCTCCGCCATCGCCTCATGATAGATCGCAGCGCCGCGTTCCGCCACCGATCCGGGAAGCTCGAGCGAGCTCGTCATCCGGTAGAGTTCTGCACAGGCGTGGCCGGGGTTCTGCTCGGCTGTCGACCAGAATTGACTTCGGTCATGTTCGGGCCGAAGTCGCCCGAGCTGTACGCGTTTGGATCCGGACGGGGCTAACTTAGTTCCGTCTCGTGTCCAGCCAATCTCGGTCGAAAGGCCACGATCGTGTCGTGCCTCCGTGAGTGGCGTGCCAACCCGGCTGTGACTATCATCGTCATCGTCGAACGAGCGCCACTCCGGTCCGCGGTGGAGCCGCTGTGCAGTGATGACGAGCCCACAGTCGGCATACCGCCGCTCACCTGCATCCGCAATGCCGGTGCTACTATACTCGAGACAGGTCGCGGTAAGATCCTTGTCGGCCTGTTCGTCAAATCGAATTTCACAGATATATCTACATAACAACATTATTCACGCAGGGGTAATCAAGGTTGCCCTGCATCATTCGGGGGGTAGACAAAATCTGCTAAGAGGCGATCACTTAATGGATTACTGACGTTAGATGGGTACCTATACGAACTCGTTGACAGTAATCACAGTAATACCGAATTGCCTAGTTCGATCACGCTTGCTAACGGTGAGTCAGCGGGGGACAACGTCTACCTTGTGACGTTGCCTCGTTCCTCCTCAGTCCGTCAGGGAGTTCCGATGATCACTCCGGATACCACGTGTACCTTTAGATTCAATCCGTTTCCGGAGGATTGCTGACCTATTAGTTGCAGTTCCAGGCCCGCAATTTGTTGAATTGGCCGCAGTGTTCCAAGCGGTATACTCGTCCATGAGCCACATTCCCAATTCATTAGTCGTGGGGTGTCAGAGACTCGAGCGAGAACGATCCGAGAGGACCAGCGAGTAACCCCTTAGAAGGGACTCGTTCAGTGGCCACCTCTGCAACGAGTGGTTCGATAGAGCATCGAACCATCAGTCGACCGTACGACGATCACTACCGAGAACGAGATTATGCGGTATCAGTTGACTCTTGACGTAGCTCGACTGTAATGGATTCGTGGTCGTCGACGGAAACGAGGCAATTGCTGTACTCAAATGAGACGTGACCCGACCGGCATGCAGTGCTCTCACTCCAGAATTCGAAAAGCATGTCCAGTGCATCCGGGGCAAGGGTCTCGTTCAGTGGCGGCAATGACTATGGAGAACAGTGTTCGGTCGAACTCACCGCATCGACGATGGCCATACTGATGGACTGCTCTGGACCGATCTCGAATACCACACCTAAAGTCGGTGTCAAAGTCGAATAAAGACTTGGGTTTTTCGCGTCCCGGCGGCGACGACTTGATACGGGGAGGTAACTCAAGAGGATTACTACTATACTAGCTTATGCGTTCAGCGGTGATGGATTGAACGAAGGGCGTTATCACTGCGAAATCAACCAGGTAAACTGACTTATCGAATCGTCCATGTGTACTTTAATTCAAGTGCCATCCTCGGAGTGAGTCGCGTCCGATCACCCCGTTAGAGAAGATAGCAACTGATCTCTTCAGACAAGATAGGCCTTGGGGATGTCAATTCGATATGACGCCTACTTTGGAGGGAGATGAGCGTGGTCATCCGGGCATTTCCGTCTAATTGGATCGGTAATTACCTATCGTTCTCCGACTCCGATGATCAGACATCCACCATCGTGCTACGACATATGCACCTTGAGCGAGGGGGGACGCGGTGGAACCGATGGTCGTCGAATACGATACCGTTGAGAAGGAGCGACGCCAGAACCGTCGACCACGTGGATACTGAATACAGAGTATGCCCGAAAGCAGTTCCCAGGCACTTTTATCAGACCCGGCGAACGGTGAGTACAGGTGAGCCACTTACCGTCCTCGATTCCTACCTGGAGCAGCCGCCGGCCAACGAGACCGAATCGTAAACCGATAGCGGTCCAGAGCGGGTCACCGCTTCCGATACAACTTTAGACGTGAAACGGAGCAGGTAACACTTCAAAACATAGGTTCTTGTCAGCGGCTGCTTCAGTATTCACTCGACGAAAATATCGCCGGTACGATGCTGAAAACACCCTTTGTAGTTAGCAGCCGGATTGTGACAAGGACAGGGTAGTTCGAAAACGGACCTACAAAATACAGGGCGCATATTCACCGTACCTCCACGTTAGTTGCTCTCAGTTCATATTTTAGTCGCCCGAAACCCAGCTCCTCGGATATAGTGAGAATTCAGCGGTGTATCTACCAGGCCATCGTCGACACGTTCATATCACAACGCCCGTTTTACACATAGGAGAACTGATACCGTGGCACCTTCTTTCACCTCCCGGATATTTTCTGTCTCGAATCCCCGCAAACTGTGGCTCGTTACAGGTGCCCACGCGGTCAACGAGTTCTACAGCATCGCACTCCCACCGATTCTGCCATTGTTGGTGAACGACTTCGCAATTTCCTATGGCGAAGCGGGTGTGCTACTCACGGTCTTTTTCGTCACGTACTCAATCTTTCAGTTACCCGCAGGCGTTCTCGCTGACCGGATCGGCCAACGATGGCTCCTTGCCGCAGGGATGGTCACGCTGTCGACGGGTATTTTCATTGCCGCGGGGGCACAGGGCTACGGGACGCTCGTCTTCGCTGAGGCGCTCGCTGGCATTGGCGGAAGCACGTACCATCCGACCGGAATGTCACTCATCAGCGACCTGGAGACTGGCGACACCGAGGGAAAGGCCATGGGAATCCATGGTCTCGGTGGAGTCGTTGGAACCGCTCTCGCGCCAGCGCTCATCGGCAGTCTGGCTGCGCTTTTCGACTGGCGACTTGCTCTCACGGTCAGCGCGATCGTGGGGATCGCCTATACGGCCACGTTCCTCGTCCTTTTCCGTGATACCGATACTACCGACAACGCGGCGCCAACCGAACCCGATGGAGGGGATAGCCCGAAGGTGGAAACCAAGACGACCACGGAGGGTCCCGAACGTCGGTGGTCCCAGCTCGCTTCGCTCCTCCCGGTTCCACTCGAACGTTGGGTCGCGGTGCTGTTTCTTGCTAATCTCGCCATAGCTACCGAGATTGGTGCGGTCCGCACGTTCGTCACCTCCTACCTCGTCGAGCATGCGGGAATGACCACCGTCGTCGCCAATGGGATTTTCTTCGTCATGCTCGTCGGAGCTGCTATTTCCTCAGTCGGTGGGGGTACCCTCGCAGATACCGTCGACCGGCGGTCACTCGGCTTCGTGACGATGGTGGTTTCGACGGTCATCTTGGGCGCGACCGCGCTCATCCCCCTCGTTCCAGTAGCGCTATTTGCGTGGTTCTTCCTCCTTGGGATCGTGCTCTGGGCGGCCATCCCGGCGATGAATGCGATCACCTCGCAGTACTCCGAACAGGAGTTCAGCGGGAGCCTCTTCGGTGTGATGCTCACCGCAGGATCGCTCGGCGGGGCAGGGGGACCCTTGCTGTTCGGTGTTGCCGCCGAGCGGTTCGGCCTGGGCGCGGCATTCCCCTTTGTGGCCAGTGTGAGTATAGTCGGTGCCGTCTCCTTTCTTGCAATGCGTCGGTTCTGAAGGATCAGTGCTTTTCCATAAGGCAAAAGCACCGGTTACGATACTGCCGTTTCTTCGCCTGGTTGTGGCGGACGCCTCTGAAGCCGTGCTTGCTCGGGATAAATACGCTCTGGACCCTGCACGTCGCTTCTACCGGCATCTGAGTAAGTTTCAGCGATTGTGCTGTATAGAAGGCGCGTATTCAGCTACCGAACTACGTAAGACTCAAGAGAACACCTGGCACAACATAGCCCACATGACTACATCTACTCAGCTTAGGCCATCATGAGTTCCTCCGTGGATGATATCGCCTTTCTCGTGAATTCGGAAAACTGTGTGGCCGTCCTCCGCAGCCTTCTCGATGGCCCCCACTCACGGCAGTAGCGGAGAAAACAGGCGTCTCACGGGTGATTCTCGGTCGAACCCCCGACCAACTCGAAGACTGTCAGTGGATTACCCAAGGGGGCTATGTTTGCGACATCACACCGCTTGTAGCGGAATGGGTGGCCGTCCATCGACTATCTCCGTCCCGATCTGTGACTGTGGCTTGAGAACGACCTGTATGGCGTTGTCGAAGTCGTCAGCGGGCTGGTGTTCTTGCACGGATTGGATTCTGAATGGATCGAAGAACGCAATCCAAGCGTCGAGGTAGAATTCGCGGATTGCGATGACCAACGGATAGCCCTCTGTGTCGCGAGCGATCTGAGAGCCACCGTGGGTCCAGACGCAGACCGCATCGATGGCGGTGAATGGGTGGCGGGAGTTGCTCGAGCGCCCGACGGTGTTGTCGGTCATCTGAGCGACGCCTGGCGACCGCTGGACGGCCTCGCGGCTGACAAGCACGTGGCCGAAAAATTCCGGGGAAACAGTTAGTATCTGCGATTGAGAAGCTGTACCGTGGCAGTAGATACGACATCCGAGTCGCCGGTCGAGGATATGCTGGTGGTCGACTGTGACGTTCACCAGGACTGGGCGACGGACGCGGAGTTCACGAAGTACCTCCCGAAGCACTACTGGGACCGCGGCGTCACGACCCCGGGGCAACCCGGGTGGAACAATCCGGTCGCCGAGAGCGGGATTTCTCGGAACGATTCCCTCCCGGAGGACGGGGGCCCGGCCGGGTCGGACCGCGACCTGCTCGGCGAGCACCTGTTCGAAGATTTCGGCGTGAACTACGCGGTGCTGACCGGACCGGGCGCGAACAACGCGTTCGGCTGGCACCCGAACCTCCACTACGGGACCGCGGGCGTCGAGGCGTACAACGACTGGCTCATCGAGGAGTGGCTCGACCGCGACGAGCGGTTCCTCGGGTCGCTCAGCGTGGTCCCGGCCGACCCAGAGCACGCGGTCGAGGAGATCGAGCGCGTCGGCGACCACGACCAGATGGTCCAAGTCATCCTCCCGGGGTCGTACGAGAATCCATACGGGCACAAGCGCTACTGGCCGATCTACGAGGCGGCCGAGAACGCAGGCCTCCCGATCGCGACCCACGTCTCCTCGTCCAGCAGGGGGACGTCGTGGGCCCCAGCGACCGGCGCCGGCATCCCATTGTCGTACATCGAGAAACACGCCGTCGTTCCGATGCCGCTGGTCGGCAACCTGGCCAGCGTCGTTCTGGAGGGTGTGTTCGTGGAGTTCCCGGACCTCCAGTGGCTCTTCGTCGAGGGACGGTTCACCTGGCTCCCCGACATGATGTGGCAACTGGACAAGAACTGGAAGGGACTGGGGAACCAGGTACCCTGGCTCGAGCGCCAGCCGAGCGAGTACATCCGCGAGAACTGCTGGTTCAGCACGCAGCCTGTCCCAGAACCGGAGAACCCCGAGCACCTCACCCAGATGCTGGATATGGTCCACGCCGAAGAGACGCTCGTGTATGCCAGCGACTACCCCCACTGGGACAACGACAACCCGAAGGCCATGCTGAACGGCGTTGACGAGGACGTCCGTCGGAAGATATTCGGCGAGAACGCCCGCGAGATCTACGGCCTCTAACTTTTCTCGCTGACTCCTCCTATCGGTCGGACACGCAAGCGTGCGGTCTCGTCAATCACCCGCGTCGTGACCGGCCATCCCGACGGACCGTCGAACTATCGTCCGCCCGGACCGCCGGCCCGTCGTTCGCTCGTAACTCAACATTGATGATAGCTCGAGCCGTCGGATAGCACCTATCGATGGAATCCAGTGTCCCGTCGGAGGATCGCCAGCGGGCCGCCCCCTCCGACAACCCGCGGGTCGCCTACCGACACCAGATGCTCGGCCTCTGCACCGCCGGGTCGTCCTTCTACCTCGCGGGGCGGATCGTCATTCCTCCGCTCGCGGTCCCGATCAAAGACGGCTTCGGAATCGGGAACGCTGAGTTTGGCCTGGCGCTTTCGATCCTCTGGGCGGCGTACGCGCTCATGCAGTTTCCCGGAGGCGTGACGAGCGACGCCACCGGGCACAAGGCGGTGCTCGTCGGGAGCATGCTCATCTCGGGCGTCGGGTTCGCCTTGCTGGCGACCGGTGGAACGTACGAGGCGTTCCTGGTCGCCGCCCTGGTCACCGGCGTCGGCGGCGGACTGTTCATGATCGTCCAATTCCGATTTCTCTCGGTGCTCTACGGCGACAACAAGGGGCGTGCGTTCGGACTGAGTGGCGGCATCACCGGCATCGCGGGCGTCGTCGCGCCGATCGCAGCAACGTCAATCGTCGGCGTCGCCTCGTGGCGGCACCCGTTCGCGGCGATGGTCGTCATCGTCATCGCCGTGGCGCTGGTTCTCCACGTCCGGGTGCGCGAGCGGTACGTCTTCGAGCGGCCGGCGCTGTCGGCGGCCGTCTCTCGGTCGATCGACCAGATATCCTCGGCGAAGATCCTGCTGCTCATGGCGATCACGGCCATCTTCTCGGTCGCCGTGCAGGCGGTCACGACGTTCATCCCGCTGTTCATGTACGAGGTGAAGGGACTTTCGCTCTCAATGTCGGGGACGATGCTGTCGGTCTACTTCCTCGTCGCGGTCGTGGCCAGGCCGATCAGCGGGACGCTGAGTGACGTCGTCGGCCGACGAACCGTGGCCGGGAGTGCGCTCGTCTTCTCGGGCGTCCTCCTCGCGTACGTGGTCCTGGTCGCCAAGCCCTTCTACGCGCTGCTCGTCTCGTTCGCCCTGTTCTCGTGGGCGATCGTCTCGTTCTCTCCAGCGATGGACGCCTACTACATGGACCTGTTCGCCGACGACAGCATGGGCGGCGCGTTCGGCCTCGCGCGAACGTTCATCCTGTTCGTCGGGAGCACCGGGCCGTACCTCATCGGTGTCGGCGCGGAGACCAGCGGCTTCGCTAACTCTTTCGCGATCATCTCGGGGTGCTTGGTGCTCGCAGGGGCGATGCTCCTCGCGACGACGAGAGCGTTCTAACTTCGACGAGAGCGTTCTAACTTCGACGAGAGCGTTCTAACGGCGATGAAGGCGACCAACGCCGACGATCAGCGCGGACGTGAACCGCCCGACGAAACGCGCGTTTGACTCGCAGCGCGGCGCCAGACGAAACGAGGGGCCCGACCGGCAACGGACGGGTCCGGGGGGTGTCACTTCTCTGATCGTTAGGCCAGGGATGAGCGGTAGATTCCGACAATACGAGCCGATATTGTGAAGGCGTGTGGGTGGCTCGTTGACGCAATCCCTGTCAATGAGTACCGCGCGAAGAGATGTGATGTAGCTGTCGAAAATCGTTCGTTGGCGCTGAATTCAAGTGCGAACCGACTGATCCTGGCGGTCAGACCAGCGACGCCGTCTTCGCCTCGTCGAGTCGAGCGAACTGGTCGTCGGTCAGCGAAACGTCGTCGGCGTCGAGGTTCTCCTCGAGCTGCTCAACGGTGCTCGCGCCCACGATCGGCGCGGTGACGTCCGGGTGGTGAAGCTGCCACGCGAGCGCGACGTGGGCGACCTTCGCGCCGACTTCCTCGGCGATGGCGGTGGTGACCTCGAGTACGTCGAAGTTCTCCTCGGTCAAGTAGTGCGACTTGAATCGGGCGTCCGCGGCGGCGGTCGAGTCGTCCGGGAAGTCGCGATCGCGCGAGTACTTGCCGGTGAGGAACCCCCACGCGAGCGGACTCCAGGGGACGATCCCGAGTCCGTAGTCCCGGCACATGTCCATGTAGTTGGCTTCGATCTCCCGGTCGACGAGGTTGTACCTGGGCTGGGTGACCGTGAAGGGCTCGTACCCGCGCCGGCGCGCGATCTCGTTCGCCTTGACGATCTTCCACTCGTCGGGCGAACCCGACGAGATACCAAGGTAGTTGACCTTCCCTTCACTGACGAGGCCGTCGAGCGTGCGCATGAACTCCTCGGCCGGCGTTCGGTCGTCCCACCGGTGACAGTAGAGCAAGTCGACGTAGTCGGTCCCCAGGCGGTCGAGGGAGATGTCGATCTGTCGGCGGAGATGCTTGCGGTTGAGCCCCTCGCCGTTCGGGTCGCCGGGGCGTCGGGGGCGGTGGATCTTCGTCGCGATGATGAAATCTTCGCGGTCGCGGTCGGCCAGCCAGTTTCCGATCCACTCCTCGCTCTTCCCGTCGCCGTACTTGTCCGCGGTGTCGATGAAGTTCCCGCCCCGCTCGGCGTACGCGTCGAGTAGATCGGCCGCCCGCTCCTCGTTCGTCTCGACGATACCGTCGTCGGAGTCGTACCGCTCCTCGCCGTCGATAAGCCGCCGGCCGAACCGCCACGTTCCCATGGCCAGTCGGCTGACTTCGAGACCCGTTCCACCGAGCGAAACCGTTTCGAGCGTCATCTCCGAGAAGGGGTGCTCTTCCGTAATAATTGGAACTGATGCACGAATGATAATTTGACAAACTGGACGCGTCTTCAGACCAGGCCGAACAGGTCGATCGCGGTTCCGCCCATGATCCCTTCCACGTCGTCCCGGTCGACACCGCCATTGACCGCGGAAAACACCTCGTTCGGAGTGTCGAAGTCCGGGTGCGGGTGGTCGGTCGAAAAGAGCAACGTGTCCGCGCCGCCGGCCATCTCCACCATCCATGCGACGTGTTGGTAGTTCTCGGTGTGGCCGAGGGGCTGGGTCGTGAGGTAGAACTGATCGCGGATGTACTCGCTTGGCATTTTGGTGAGCGACGGGAGGTCCTCGGAGTTCTGGAGGTAGTGGTCGTCGAGGCGCCACATCATCCAGGGGAGCCACTCGAATCCGGGCTCCTGGAGGACAAACTCGAGGTCGGGGAACCGCTCGGGAACGCCGTTGAACACCAGAGAGATGAGATGCCACATGAACTCGGCGGGGAACGTGAACGCGTGGCTCTCGGTGAACGTCTCCGCCCACCTGCGCTGAACCGGGAACGTGACCGCCGCTTGGATGTCGTGGCTGTGCATTACTATCGGAAGGCCCCGTTCCTGTGCGGCCTGGTAGATAGCGTCGTACTGCCAGTGGCCCGCGGGCGGAACCATCCCCGCCCCGGGCATCTGTACGCCGACGACGTCCTTCTCGTCGCCGATCCGGTCGATCTCCTCGGCGGCGCGGTCGGGAACCTGGTTCGCGACGGCCATGGTCGCGAATAGTCGGTCGTCTACGTCGAGGAACCGGTCGACGAGCAGGTCGTTGTACGCGCTCGCGAGCGCGACGGCCGTCGGGTCGTGGTTGACGGTCCCGAGCATGATGTTCGGGGAGAAGACGCTGTAGTCGATGTCGAACTCCTCCATAAACTGGATCTTCCCCTCGGGCGTGTCGGCCCCGGAGCGCGCGGGGTTGGTGCCGCTCTCGTCGTAGCCGAGGTGATCGTTGGGAAACGCGGGCGTCGCCCTCGTGTTGGTGAAGATGTCGGATCCGACGTTGTCGGCCTTCGCGATCATCTGTTTCGCCGCACTGTCGCTCGGTAGGTAGGACGCGAGCACGTCGTAGTCGGTTATCAGGTGCGAGTCGGTGTCGACGACGGTCACCGACTCGATCGAGAGCGGTTCAGTCGTCTGTTGTTGTGGTGACATAGGTTGAACTTCGGCCATTATCTATAAATAATGCACTGCTCGCTTGCGGAAGAGGGCCGCCTCGACCCACACCCGCGGGCAACGGGGCGGAGTCACGCTCCGCAGCGGCGGACGCGCGCGTTTGCTCGTGTTGCCGAACGCGTCGAGAGACTCGACCGCACAATTGATATATGCGGCCGAAATGAACCAACCTACGGATGGCCACCCGACAGAAGATAGCAAACGCGGACGAGCTGCCGAACAACGGCGACCGAATTATCGCCGAGGTCCAGGGGATAGAGATCGCTGTGTTCCGGTTCGACGGCGAGTATTACGCGCTGGCGAACTACTGCGTTCACCAAGGGGGGCCGCTCTGCGAGGGGGCGTTGAGCGGGCGGACAGTGGCGGGTGACGACGGATGGGAATGGGCGTACGACACCGACGAGAAGTACGTTCGATGCCCCTGGCACGGGTGGATCTTCGATATCACGGACGGTCGCAATGTCGATTCCGACCGATACGTGACGCCGACCTACGACATCGAGGTCGAAGACGGAGAAATCTTCGTCCACCGATAGGGAGACGACTGCGACGAGTTCGGTATGTCCAGCGTCGGCCGGAACGCGCCCGACGATGACGCGGACGGTCCGTACTGTCGAATGCCCACGCATGGATGGACCCCCCCGGAACGGGAGTGCAACGGCTGAAGGCACCGATCGCGGCGGTCGTCACGGCGAGCGAATCCGTTGAAATCATTCGCTAAATACCGACTCATCAACGAGTGGATTACAATCATATCGGAGTAAAGCGATGATAGGTATCACCATGCATGACCCCTGATACCCCCTCGCAATCCAGGGAGATGCCCGCACGATTCGGTTATCGCGGCGAGGCCGAACGCTCCGTCGGAGGAGGAAACCGGCGCAGTCAAGTCCTCCGTGCACCGCAATTCCCCGGCGTTCGACCGTAATCGCTCGAGGAAGGAACCTTGTGAAGACCTAGTTTGCCGTCGGACCGCGAAGGAGTCGATCGCCGGTCCCTGTGAGACTCAGGAAGGGGCGACGTGGCCCGACGACTGTATCAGTTATCTCCCATGACTGGGATGACGAGGCGGTCGGATCCGAGGAGCATTGCCTGAGTGATGCTCCCGGACAGCGCCCTCCCGACCGGGGAGCGCTTCCGACCACCGCCGACGAGAATCGCGCGTCGGATTCGTCGACGGCGGCGAGTATCTCCTCGGTCGGGTCTCCTACGCGACCTGCCGATCGGACGTCGGCGCTCCGCTCGAGCGTTCGCGACGCAACGTCAGCCGCGATATCCGCGGCGTCGTCTACCGCCAGTCGACATAATACCCGTTTTCGTCGGCGATGCCGCCGTACTCGAAGATTGGCAACCCCGATTGATCCGAACTGACCTACGAGCGGTCCTCGGTCAACTACTCGAGGAGCGCGTCGTAGTACTCCTGGCGCAGCACGTGAAGTACGACGAGTTCGTCGTCGAACGCGCTCGCGAGGTTGTTGCCGACGGTCACCGCATCGTCGCTCTCATGCTCTCCGCCCGTCACGACTGGCATCGCCATGCGCGGTACTCCACCTCGCCCGTCATATACGTTCGCCCATCACCGGGGGCAGTGGGCGAACTGGGATCCCCGGTCAGCGCCGTTCGATGACGACGTGCGTCTCGGTGAGGTCGACCACTTCGCCGTCGATCGACGCGTGTTGGGCGTTGCTTAACCCCTCCGGGTCAGGCGCGGCGATGACGTCCCCGACCAACACCCGCTGGCCGGTCTCGACCGTCGGCTGACTCGGGCGAACGAACCCCTCGTAGGCGGCGTTCGTCAACAACGGAATTCGGACCATGTCGGGGTGGATCGCCGTCGGTTCTGTCTCGTGCCCGCCGCCCTCCCAGTCGTACGCGTCGAGGACGTCGATGTAGCCGCCGTCCTGCACCCCGTCGGTGGCAATGTCCCGATCCAAGACCAATACGGCGTTGGTCCGCTTGCGGACGCCGAACGCCGCCGGCCGTTCGTGTATCTCGTAGCACCAGCCCGGCCCGCCGTCGGCGAGAACGCGGTCGTCGCCGACTTCGCCGCTGTCCAAACCGGCGGCCTCAAGGAGAACTGTGGCGGGCGTCCCTATGGGGACGTCGAGACAGCGGTGTCGGGGAAGTTCTCCGTCGACGTGGACGAACTTCCGGGTGACCGGTGTCTCCCGTCTGATAGCCTGCAAGGCGTTGTAGAGCGACTCTGTGTTGTGGACAATCCAGCCGTGGTCGGTCGGAAGATCGTCGCCGATCTGCACCCCGGCGCACACCATGAGCAGCACCGACTCCTCGCTGTAGGTGTAGACGTTCGGCGTGTAGACGAGGACCACGCCGCGCTCAGTCGTCGCGTCCACCGGCAAGTCGGCCGCCTCGTAGACGGTCGGTTCGAGCGCCGACTCGAGTTCGTCGGTCCAGACGCCGCGGTAGCGCTCTTTCGTGCCGACCACGATGACGTCGAACACGTCGTTGAGGAGGGCCTCGAAGAACGACGCGAACTCCGCCGCGCGGTTTCGGGCGAGCCACTTGTCGGCGTAGTAGTTGGGTTCGCTCTCCTGGTGGTTCACCAGAAGGTATGAGACGTCCTCGGGGGACTGCCACTTCACGTAGGACGGGAATCCCGCGCCACCCGCGCCTGCGACGCCCGCCGACTGGAGCGCGTCGGCAATGGTCGCCGGATCTATCTCTCCGAAGGCTACCGTATCGTCCATGGTCAACCCTACCGCGCCCCCGGACCTAATAAGTGATCGGCTCGACGCCTGCCGGGACGGTGAGGACTCCGCAGAGGGCCGTCGTCCGTCCACCACGTTCGGACGGACGATCCGCCGCAGACGAGCGTCTCGAGCGCGCTCGGACGGTGGTTTCGGTCCGGACGGGAGTGCCGACGGTGCTCGGTGTATCGCGCACCGGTCATCGGCGAGAACTCACGGGACGATTTGTTCCCCGTCGTCGTAGATTACGATCGCGTCTGCCGGGCAGGATTCGGCGGCCGCTATGGCCTCCTCGACGGCGTCCGACGGGATCTCGCGGACGAACACGTCGTCGTCCCGCTGGTCGCTGTTCGCGAGGTCCGCTTTCCCCTCGGGGAGGTTCATCGTGAACTCGTCCCATTTCTGGACGCACTGAAACCAGCCTCCGCAGGCCATGTAGTCGTACTCCATGCGCATACGAGAGGCGAATCGCATCACGGACGTATTATAGTTGGCGGTGCCCGCGCGTGACCCGCCCGTCGGCTCACGCGAATCCGGACATCGCCTCCACGGATTCGCCCATGATCGACCTGACCTCGTCGTCGTCGAACATGGCCGTTCGCGGTCAGCGGGTGGAAGAGTTCCGCGGGCGTGTCGAAGTCGGGGTGCGGGTGGTCGGTCGCGAACAGGACCGTGTCCGACCCGCCGGCCATTTCGAAGGCGGCGGCGTGGTGACGGAGGTTCTCCGTGTGTCCGAGCGGCTGGATCGTGAAGTAGAACGACTCCCGAACGTACTCGCTATACAACCTGGTCAGGCCGGGGACGTTCTGCGAGTTCTGGAGGAGTGGTCGTCAAGGCGCCACATCATCCAGACCACCCACTCTACACCCGTCTCTTGGAGCACGAATGTGACGTCGGGGAACCGCTCCGGTACCCCCTGGACCACTTGAGTTCAGATACCATATCCCTTCGACGGGGAACATGAACAGGTGTCCGCAATGAACGTCTCGCTCCACTGCCGCTGGACTGGAAAGACGGACGTTGACGAACTGGTCCCGATGTGCATGAGCACGGGGAGTGTCCGGTCTTCGGCCACCTCGTAGATGGGGTCATATCAGTGGTGACCCGCGGGCGGAATGAGCACGGAGGGGGGGAACTGCACCGCGGCGGCCGCGTCCTCTCATCGATCTCCTCGACCGCCCTGGTGTGCGACGAGAACAACCGCCTTGAGCCGGTCGCTCGCGTCGTAGAAGGTGTCCGCCATCAACTCGTTGTACGCGCTCGTGAGCGCGACCGCCGTCTGGTCGTGATTGACGCTCGCCAGACCCAGGTTGATGCCGGGCGTGAGGACGGAGTAGTCGATGTCGAACTCGTTCTTGTACTCGAGTTTCACCGCCGGACCGTCGGGGCGCGAGTGGACGTTGTCGCTGCTCTCGATGCGCTCGCTTGCCATGATCTGTGCGAATCCTGGAGTGATCCACGTCGACGAGAAGATCGTTGTGGCGACGGCCGCCTTGCTATCCAGGTCGGCGATCACCGGGCGGACTCCCTCGTTGCGCACGTACGGGAGGAGGTCATCGATGACCCGCTCTCCAACGTGTAAATCCATATCGACGAGGGTGCAGTCGGCGTGCGAGAGCACCTGTTCAATGGCCTGCGTTCATACATGCGTCAGCGATTACCATTGTTCTTCTTAAAAGCGAGATCGGCGCGTTCGTCTCGCGTGCAGCGGCCGCCACCTTACGTGCGCGCCAACAGTCCGGGGATGCGTCGAGCAGGCGGATCGGTGCGTCGATACCGAAATTGGGGTGCGAACCCGTGCCAGGTGCGTAACAGTGATTTTCGAAGCCGCTGGAGTGACGGTATGGACGGCTTGAATCCGCAGCGTCGGGCGAACCTTCCGCCGGGATACGACGAGGAGGACCCGTACGAGGACCAGGATCTCGAATCGTACCCGGCGTGGTGGCGCCGGAACGTCGCCGAGTTTCGAGCCTACGGGCTCCGCCCGTATCGGCCAGCACGTTTCGAGGACGGAGCGTTCACGGCGGCAGTGGTCGGCGAACTCGAAGCCGAACTGGGCATCGAGGTCCGGCTACGCACGGTCGACCCTGGGGTCGATCGTGCGTGGGAGGTCTGGGTCAACGGTGCGTTCCTCGAACGCATAGACAAACGCCGAGACGGCGGGGGATACTCGGAGTTCGGGATGGAGAGCGAGGCGTTTCGCGAACTCGTCCGGTCGAGCGTGGACGTCGACGGGTCGCGGTGACCGTCGGCGGCGCGGCGTCGCGAGAAGTCGGCGTGAGGACGAAGATGCGTTGCCCGGACGGGGCGAGCGAGCGTCGGACTACTCGATCGCCTCGTAACCGACCGCGTCGCCGGTCCCGGCGTCGAAGAAGTAGAGTCGGTCGCGGTTGAGTTCCATCCCGACGATTTCGCCCTCCTCCAGGTCGTGGTCGGCGGAAACCGTGGCCCGGATCTCGCCGTCGTGCGTGGGGCCGTCGACGGTGGAGAGGATCCGATCCCCGATGCGCTCGACCAGCTGGAGGCGACCGGAGAAGTCACCCTGCCCATCCGGGAGCAAGCTTACCGCTTCAGGCCGAACGCCGACGACGACGTCGTCGGATCCCGGTTCCCGATCGAGATTCACGCTCAATCGGACTCGCTCGTCCCCCGCCGCCATGTCGACGGTATGTGTCGAACTGTCGTACTCGGCGTCGAGGAAGTTCATGCTCGGATTCCCGATGAACTGCGCGACGAACATGTTCTTCGGCTTGCTGTACATCTCCTCTGGGGTCCCGATCTGCTCGATCCGCCCGTCGTTCATCACCGCGATGCGGTCGCTCATCGTCATCGCCTCCTCCTGGTCGTGGGTGACGTATAGGGTCGGATTCTTCACGCGTTTGTGGACGCGCTGGATCTCCTTTCGAACTTCGACCTTGAGCTTGGCGTCTAGGTCTGACAGCGGCTCATCCATGAGGAACGCCGACGGATCCTGGACGATGGTCCTGGCCAGGGCGGCGCGCTGGCGCTGGCCGCCGCTTAGTTCCCCGGGGTACTTCTCGAGCATGTCCGGAATCTGCATGATCTCCGCTGCCTTCTTCGCTTCGTCGTACCGCTCCGCCTTGACGACTCCCCTGACCTTGAGCGGGTAAGCGATGTTGTCCTTGATCGTCATGTGGGGGTACAGGGCGATGTTCTGGAACATCATCGCTAGGTTCCGTTTGTTGGCCGGAACGTCGCTCACGTCCCGATTCCCGAAGAGGATGCGCCCACTCGTGGGCGTCTCGAGCCCAGCGACACACCGAAGGGTGGTGGTCTTCCCGCAACCGGAGGGGCCGACGAGCGAGACGAACTCGTTTTCCCCGATCTCGAAGTTGATGTCGTCGACCGCAACTTCGACACCCCCGATCACCTTGAACTCCTTTCGTAGGTTGTCGATGGTTACCGTCCACGAACCGCCGACGGAATCCTCGGCTGACGGTGAGCTACTTGTTGACGCCATACAGGGTCGAAGACAGGTTTACTAATAATTGTTCTGGTCGTTCAGCCCCCTCACGAACGCCAGAACGCCCGATCCGGACGCCTAGGAGGAACCCCGTCCACGTCGACACCGCTCGGGGATCAGGTCCACCGAGAACGCGTTCGCCGACGGTCAACCCCGACTACCGCTACAGTTAACCGGGCGAGCGTCGAGGCGGGTGCCATGCGGATCACCGAGATAGACGTCTTCGTCACCAACCAAGCACGAACTACGTTCTCGTCAAGCTCACAATGGCGGACGGCCTCGTCGGCTGGGGCGATGCAAGTCTCGGTCGGCGGTCCAAGGCGGTCGAAGCCGCGCTCGAACACCACGTGCTGCCGGAACTCGAGGGGTGCGACACGTCGAGAATCGAAGACATTTGGCAGTCGCTGTTTCGCCACACCTACTGGCGGGGTGGACCGGTGTCGTCGCTGAGTGGTTTCACGCCCGTCTCTACACGGATGGGTTCGACGCTAGTAACGTTCATCGGTTGACGTCGTCGGGACCCGGCAAACACCTGTATGCTCAGACGGACCGCGCATCACTGACCACGCGAGGCGGGTGCGTTTCCATGTCGAGGTAGGTGAAATCGAACCGATCATCGTCGCCGATGTGGTCGGCGATTGCGGTGCCGACCCGTCCGTGGGCGCCGATTATCAATACGTTCATGGCGCCCAAGCGCGTGGACCGCTTAGCTGTTCCGTCGGTGACCGCGCCGGGGCGTCGCTCGCAAGACAACCGACGAGTGCAACCGACGGACTCACTCGTGGCCCGTTATCTCGAGAGGCCGGTATGGTTCTTCGAGGTAGTCGATTTCGCTCGCGGCGAGCGATACTTCGACGGCCTCGACGGCCTCCTCGACGTGGCTGATGTCAGTTGCCCCGACGATGGGCGCGTCGACCCAGTCCTTGTGGAGAAGCCAGGCAAGCGCGATCTGCGCCATCGACGCACCCTTGTCGTCGGCGATCTCCTCGACGCGGGCGTTAATCTCCTTGCCGCCGCCCGAGAGGTAGAGCTCGGCCCGTTCCTTGTACAGGGGTTCCGTCCGCGCGCGCTTCGTAGCGTTCATCCGGGAGAGCGGACGGGTGAGAAATCCCTTGGCGAAGGGACTCCACGGGACGACGCCGATGCCCTCGTTTCGACAGAGCGGGAGCATCTCGCGTTCCTCCTCGCGGTAGGCCAGGTTGTAGTGGTTCTGCATCGTCGCGAACCGTTCGAGACCCAGCACATCGCTCGCATGCAGCGCGTCGGCGAACTGGTGGGCCCACATCGAACTGGCGCCGACGTACCGGACCCGCCCTCGCCGGACGCAGTCGTTGAGGGTCCGGAGCGTCTCCTCGATCGGCGTGTCGTAGTCCCACCGATGGATCTGGTAGAGGTCAACCGACTCAAGCCCCAACCGGTCGAGGCTGTTCGCCAGTTCCTGCTCGATCGCCTTGCGCGAGAGCCCCGAGGAGTTCTGGTTCCCGGGTTTCATCTCCCCGTTGACCTTGGTGGCGACGACGACGCGCTCGCGGTCGTACTCATCGAGAGCCATTCCGAGGATGGACTCGCTCTCGCCGGTCGAGTACACGTTCGCCGTGTCGAAGAACGTGATACCGAGGTCTATCGCCCGTTCGAGGATCTCGACACTCCCTGATGTGTCGACGCCCCACTCTCGTCCGCTTCCGAAGTTCGAACACCCGAGGCAGAGGCGACTCACTGTCATGCCGGTATTTCCAAGCGTCGTGTATTCCATGCGTTTGACCGCTCGCACCTGGGATATATCAATATGCAAGTAGACGGTCGGGTGATCAGTGACCTAAATGAGGGATGGGCGATCAGAAGCTGCTCCGGCGGAAGTTCGAGGGGCGTGTCGGTCGGCTCCAGACAGACCAAGTCCGAAAGCGGGCCGGTGAGCCGGGAGATGGCGGGTTATCCGACGCCGCCGGCGCGGAATCCGCGGAGGAGGTACTTCTGGAGGAAGTATACGAACAAGAACGACGGGATGACCGCCAGCGCGCTCGCGGCCATCAACTGCCCCCAGAGGACACGGTTCTGAACGATGAAGCTGAACATCCCGATGCTCAGAACCCAGTTCTCGTTGGAGGTCAGAAGAACCTGCGGGATCGTGAACGAGTTCCAGGCGACGGCGTACGAGAAGACCGCGATCGCTATCATCCCCGGCTTGGCCATCGGTAGCGCAATCTCGTAGAACGCCTGGAATCGAGACGCGCCGGCCATCTGCGCGGACTCCTCTAGAGAGATTGGTACCGTTTGGAAGAACTTCCACATCATCCAGATGGAGAAGGGGAGCGCAGTCGCCGTCTGCGCTAGGATCAGCCCGCCCAGGCTATTGACCCACCCCAGCTGGCGCCAGAAGATGAACATGGGAATCGCGAGTAGGATCGCCGGGAACATGTACCCGAACAGGATGACTCGGGCGAACAGCTGCTTTCGCGGGATATTGATCCGGGTGAGCCCGTACCCGGCGAGCGTCGCCGTGAACGTCGTGAGCAGCACGACGCCGCCCGCGAAGATTAGGGTATTGACGTACCAACGGACGTAGCCGGTTTCGAATAGGATATTCTCCATGTGCTCGAAGCTGATTGGGTTCGGCAGGAGCGGGGAGGGGAGCGCGAACACCTGGGCGTTCGTCCGGAACGCGGTGCTGAACATCCAAGCTAGTGGGGCCAGGATGATGAACATGGTGAGCGCGGTGAAGAAGGTATACAGGCCCTCGACGATGCGCTTTCGCATCGGGTAAGAGAGCCGCCCCCAGCCCGGAATGTTGTCCCCGTCGAGTCGGACGTGTAGCTGTTTCGACTTCCGGTTGCTCATTCGACGCGCACCTCCTTCGAGGGTTCGAAGGCGTAGAAGTAGATCATCGCAGCGACGATGAGCATGACAAACAGCAGCGTCGATATCGCGGCCGCCTTCCCAAGTTTCAGGCTCGTGAAGGCCGTCTCGTACGCCCAGATGGGAACGGTTGTCGTCTTGTTGAGTGGCCCGCCCTGGGTTAGGATGTAGATGATGTCGAACTTGTTAAACATCCAGACGCTCCGGAGCAACAGCACGATGAAGATGACTCCCTTCAGGTTGGGGAGCGTAATGTCGCGGAACTTCTCATAGGGAGTCGCACCCATCACTTCAGCTGCCTCGTAGAAACCGTCCGGGATGCTCTGTAGTCGAGCGAGCACCATGATCGTCACGAATATCGACAGCTTCCAACTGTCGGTAACGATCACTGCGAGCATCGCATAGTCGGGGCTTCCGTAGAACGGGATGAACTTGTCGACGAGACCGAGGCTGACGAGAACTTGGTTAATTATCCCGAACTGGCTGTTCGCCATCCACAGGGAGATGAACCCTAGCACCGCGGTCGGGATGAGGTAAGGAAGCATCGCGACGGCGCGGACGACCTTTTCGAACCGGAACGTGCGGTTCAGGAGGAACGCGAGCGCTATCCCGTAAGATAGTTGGAGCGCGACCGACCCGCCGGCGAACACGACCGACCGCCAGAGGACGACATAGAACTCGGGGTCGGTGAGGATGTCGACGTAGTTCGCAATTCCGATGAACGTCCAGTCGGGCGAGAACGCCGAAATGGCGAAGAATGACCCCGAGACGGCCCAGAGGATCGGGAGGACGTTGATGAGCGTGAACAGGATCAATGCCGGGAGGATCGTCAGGAGGGCCAGGTTCCGCTCCTTCGAGAGTATCTCGAAGAGCCAGTCTCGGTACCGTCGGATGGCCGTCTGCTTGCGGTCTTGTCCGAAGGGGAACTCGTCGTCCCCAGAGATGGGGTTATCTGTCGCCATGCAACCCTTTCATCCGCTCTGTCTCGGGAGCGATGTCCGACGCTTGTGGACTCATCCTGGGCGAGGGACGGTAACCTGTTCCGGCCACGCCATGTGTCTTCGACATATGATAACGAACCTCAGTACTGGTATCAGAATATGGGGTGTTAAAGGTTTCTCAAGCAACCGTAGCCTCGGCGGCGGCAGGCGGCCATGAGTCGAGGCACCATCGTCGGGATGACCGTCGACGACGACGTGCCGGCTCGTGTGCGGACCTCTCTGACCAGTTCGCGCACTGTCGTCCCCGTCCGGTTCGCGAGAGGGTTTATGACCTCCGAGAGGAATCACTCCAGCGATGACACCGTCGATTACGGCCATCGAGTGCGTCAAGTTCAGCTACCCGATCGAGAACATGCGGTCGATTGGGAGCAGCGGCGGAGCGGTTTACGACCCTGGACACGTCACAGAGCGACCGGTGTTCGCCATCCGGATCGAATCCGACCTCGGTGTGACCGGCGAGTACATCGCCTCGAACACGCCGCCGGACCACCTCCTCGCCCAGGTCGGGATGGTGGCGGGCGACCTCCTTGGAGAGAACCCGCTACGGATCGAGCGAATATGGGGAACGTTGAACCAATCGCTCAGGAAGTACGACAAGATGGGCCACGGGCCAATTGACATCGCGCTGTGGGACCTCGCCGGCAAGTACCGCGACGCGCCCGTCCACGAGCTGCTCGGGTCCTACCGGACCAGACTTCCCACATACGCCTCGACGCACCACGGTGACACCAACGGTGGCCTCGATTCTCCGGAGGCGTATGCCGACTTCGCCGAGGAGTGTCTGGACATGGGCTATCCGGCGTTCAAGATCCACGGCTGGTCGGGCGACGACGTGGACATCGATCGCGAGATCGAGACCGTCCTCACGGTGGACAAGCGCGTGGGCGATGAGATGGACTTGATGCTCGACCCCGGATGTTCCTACCGGACGTTCGCAGACGCGATCAAGGTCGGACGTGCGTGCGATAAGGCGGAGTTCTTCTGGTATGAAGACCCCTACAGCGACGGTGGACTCTCCCAGCACTCCCACCACAAGCTCCGCGAATTGATCGACACGCCGCTGTTGCAGTGTGAGCACGTGCGCGGATTGCAGATACACACGGACTTCATCGCGAACGGGGCGACCGACTTCGTTCGCGCGGACCCCGAGTACGACGGCGGCATCACGGGCGCAATGAAAATCGCGCGGATCGCCGAGGGATTCGGGCTTGACGTTGAGTACCACGCGCCCTGTCCGGCGCGGCGCCACTGCATGGCCGCCACCAGGAACACGAATTACTATGAGATGGCACTGGTGCACCCGGACACGCCGTGCACCCGTCACGTCCCGGCGTACAAGGGAGATTACGCCGACCTCCTCGACTCCATCGACAACGACGGGACGGTCCCCGTTCCCGACGGTCCCGGCCTCGGCGTCGAGATCGACTGGTCGTACGTCGAATCGAACGAGGTCGACCGGTGGGTTTACCGGTGATATACCCGCGCCCGCTTCTCGTCTCGTAGGGGGACAACGCGTCGAAATCGACATCCGGGAGGGTTGACGGATCCGGACTGTCAGGGTGGCGGCCTCGAGCCAACTGCGTGTAGCGCCCCGACGAGACGGCCTCGGAGCGACCGTTTTAAGTCCGGATGTGCGCGCGAACATCCCAACCCATGCGTTGGGAGTCCTCAGCAGTTTGCCGTTTGCCGGCGACCCGACTGGGGCGGCGTCACGTTGCAGGGTGCCCCAGGCCGGTTCTCCTCCGGGGGGAACAGTCAGGTTGGAATCAGGTAACCAAAAATACAAAACTATAAATATGTACATTGAGAGCATTTGGCATGGTTCGAGAGAGTCGTAACCATTCCACTAGGAGAGGTATGATTAAGGTCGTCGGAGCGGGTTCATTTGTTGGACTCGCCGGGTGTACGAGTAGCAGAGCCGGAGACGGCGGCTCCGGCGGAACGGTGGGCGGCGGCGGCGACAGCAAGTGGGGCGACTTCAGCGGGGAGACGCTCCACTTCGTCACCGGCGAGTCCGACGACGCCTCCCAGGAGTTCTGGGACAGGGTGACCCAGGACTTCGCGGCGGAAACGGGCGCCGACATCAAGGTGGAGTACACGGGATTTGGCTCCGCCCAGATCCAGCGCATCGCGCAGCTGGTCCAAGCCGGTGAGGCGCCTACCGTCAACCAAACCGCCTTCCATCAGGTGGCGACGTTCGTCGAAAACGACATCCTCGTTCCGCTGACGGACGTGATGGACGACCAGGTCGCCCCGGCGATCGGCAATCCGAACGACGCGAGCCGGTTCGAGTTTGAGGGGGACCTGTACCAGATTCCGTTCTGGAACAACGTCGGGGATTTCTTCTACCGGGAAGACCTGGCCGATGAGGTCGGGATGGGCGCGCCCGACACGTGGGACAAGGTGCTCGAGTACGCAGAGAAGGTCGACGGGATTCGGCCGGGGCTCAACGGCTCGTACGTCGCCGCCGGGCAAGGTGCCCACGCCGTGGCCCAGCTCGCGAGTTGGCTGTACAACAACGATGGTCGGATCGTCGAGCGCGATTCGAGCGGAGACCTCAGGATCGCCATCCAGGACGGGAAAATGCGCGACCGCTTCGTAGAGACCCTCGAGTTCCAGCGCGACCTGCATGAGTTCTCGCCGGAGGCGAGCGACTCCACTTGGGACACGCTCGCCAGTTCCATGGCGCAGAATACCGCGGCATGCCAGTGGTACGTCGGGTTCCGCCCGCCGGTCCGGTCGTTCCGGGCCGAACAGGACTTCGCGGAGCACGTGCGGTGCCTACAGCATCCGACGTCGCCGGCGGGCTCGAGAACTGGGCGCGGCGGCGCCGACGGGCTCTCCGTGTTCAGAAACTCCAACGAGGAGATGGGCAAGCAGTTCATAGCGTTCATGATGCGGCCGAAGTACTTGCTCGACCTGTACATGTCCATCGCACCGGTGCACAACATCCCGGCGTACCCCGACTTCCAGCAAAGCGACGACTATCAGGAGGCGCTCAAGGATCTGCCATACAACCAGGAGGACATCGCCGAGTACCAAGAGCGGGTCGCGAACGATTGGATATCGTACCCCGCGGAGACGGAACCGCCGAACCCCTACATCGGGGCGGTCTTCGAACGCTCTCCCCTGTGGGACATGCAGACCGAGGTGCTCGTCAACGACACCGACATCGACGTGGCCATCGACCAGTACGCCCCGAAGATGCAGGCAAACCTGGACGAGACCGCCGGCCAGTAATTCGGCGAGCGCTTCCCCCTTTTACGACGGTCGCCGGGTTCCCTGCGAGTCGGCAGGGAGTAACACGTAACAGCCAGTTGCGACGACGATGACGACCGCCAGGAAGACGAAGGCAGCGTCGAAGTAGTCCGCATCGGCGAACGCGCCGACGACGACGGACCCCGTCGCGCTTACCGCCATAATGATGCTCCGCAATAGCCCGTAGCCGGCCCCCTGGATGTCGTCCGGAAGGCTACCCACGAGGAACGCATTGTTAACGGGGCCGGCACCGGCCCGGGTGCCCAGGACAATCACGAGAACCGCGAGCCACTCGACCGTGTTAACGAACGGGAGCGCGGTGAGGGCCAGCACGTGGACGGTTGTGAGCGCGACGAGGAGCCCGCGCTCGCCGAACGAGTCGGAGAGGTACCCGGCGAACGGTTGCACGACCGCTCCCGTCGCGAAAAACGCCCCGAACAACAACGCTGCGGTCGGCGGATCGAGACCTTTTATCGATACTAGATAAAGCGGAAAGAACGCCGTGAACCCTTGGTAGGTGAACGCCATCAACGCGCTCGCGAGACTGAGCAGCGCGATCGTCCGGTCGCGCAGTATTCGGGCGAGTCGCGAGGCGGTTTGACGCGGCGATAGACCGATCGCGGCTGTCGACGCCGCGGAGGCATGCGGGACCGTTCGCCAGATCGCATAGCACACGAGGAGGAACATGGGCAGGACGAACGAGACGCCGGAGCGCCAGCCGAACCGGACGGCGAGGATCCCGGCAACGAACGGGAGGACAGCGGCCCCGACGTTCCCCGCGGCGAAGGTGATCCCCATCACCGTACCGTCTTTGGTCGGGAAGGTCCTGGAGATGATCGTCACGCGTGGCGGAGCGAACAGCCCGGTGCCAAGGCCGAACGCGGCGCATGCGACGAAGAAGGCCGTTAGCGTCGGCGCGACCGCGAAGAGAGCGACGCCGACCGCGGCGATTCCCATACTCGCGAGGAGGATTCGTCGCTCGCCCGCCCGGTCGACCAGCACACCGGCCGGAAACTGCATGCCTGCGTACGTGAGCCACATTATCGTGACGGCGGCGCCGGCCGTGGTGTTCGAAATATCAAATTCGGCGGTGATCTGTGGCAGGAGGGTCGGGATCACGAGCCGCGTGCCGAGCGCGACCATCCACCCGGCGGCGACCGTGACGGCGATCCATGCGCGACCGTCCGCCGAGACGAAGGGCACAGCGACGGCGTCCCGCCAGGCGAGGGGTCGTGGTCGTGACATCAATGGGAGGATGGTACGCGTCGGTGGTGAATGCTCGATAGTGCGTCGGGGCGGAGGACATCGTACCCGTCCCGGCCGGTGGGAACGACGACCGCGAGTCGAACTTCCGGCCGGCGGTCGGCAGTCCCATGGTCCCCGGATCGGTCGGCCGAGGTCGACGGTGGCGGGGCGCGACGGTCAGCGGAGCGCTGTCGGTCGCCGACGGGCGTGCGCACCCAGGTCTGCCCGCTCGTACGCCTACACGTAGAGAACGACGACCTCCGCTTCGACTTCGACCTCGTACGTGTCGATGGGCGGTTGGTCGCCCATGAGTTCCGTCCCGTACTCGGCCTGCTGATCCGAGCCCTCCACGTCGGTCCCATCTTCATTGGCGGTCTCGTCCTCGCCGTCGTCGTCCGTCGGGGGCGTCTCGACTGCCACGTCGAACGTCGGCGTGGAGAGTTTATGTGGGTTGAAGACGGAATTTCCGGTCGCGATGTCGAACTTCCAGCCGTGCCACGGGCACTGGATGATCTCGCCTTCGCGGATGAGCTCGTACTCGCCGACCTCCGGCGCAATCGTTTCACAGGTGACTCGACCCTCGCACAGCGGCGCGAGTTGGTGCGGACACACGTTCGCGAGCGCGTAGAACTCGCCCTTGACGTTGAAGACGCCGATGGTGAGGTTCCCGACCTGGACGATCTTCTTCTTCCCCGGCGGGAGCTCCGACACCGGACACACCTCGTGTCGCGTCTTCCCCCCCGATCCAGCCGAATTGGTGTTCGTCGTCATGTGATTACAGCCCGTACAATTCCTGGGCGTTCTCGTGGTAGATGGCGTTCGAGAGACCCTCCGGAAGGGGCGGGAGACCGTGCGCGGGCGAGTCCCCGTCCCAGTGGGGGTAGTCGCTCGCGAACATCACCGTCTCCTCCGCGTGCATCATTTCGAAGATCTGGAGCAGGTGTTCGGACTTCTCCGGTTCCTCGATGGGCTGGGTCGTGAACCGGACGTTCCGCCGGACGTACTCACTCGGCGGGCGCTCGAGCCAGGGAGCTTGCTCCTTCAGCCCCTTCCAGTTCTTGTCCATGCGCCACAGGACGTGCGGCACCCAGCCGAACCCGCCCTCAATCATCACGAAGTTGAGATCTGGGAACTCGACGAAGACGCCCTCCAGAACCATGCTCACAAGCTGGCCCATGAAGTTGGCCGGGAGGACGGTGTGGCGCTCGAAGTATGAGTTCGGATACCCGGCACCAGACGGCGGGTTCGTGAACGCGCGCCCCTCCGGGCCGACGTGGATGGCGAAGGGGAGCCCCTCCTCCTCGGCGGCCTCGTAGATGGGCCAGTAGTTTCGCTGACCGAGCGGGATCCGGGTGGCACTGCCGGCGATGACCTGGGCCATCTGCGGGTGGTCGGCGAGGCGGTGGATCTCCTTGGCGGAGTGCTCGGGGTTCTGGGTGGCCACGGATATGGACCCGAGGAATCGGTCGTCGGCCGACAGCCAGTCGTCGATGAGCCAGTCGTTGTAGGCGCTCGTCAGTGCGCCGGCGTAGTACGTGTTCGGCAGGGTGGATGCGGCGAGGCTTGGGCCGCCGCCGGTGAGGATGGCGTAATCAATGTCGAACGGATCGAGCAACTGGTCCGCAACCTTCGCCGGATCTGAGCCCGGAGGGCCGCCGTCGTCCGGGTGGGCATCCTCCCGTGGGACGCCGATCGGACTCGACCAGTATCCCTTCGGGTAGAAGACGCCCTGGGACTGGAAGTTCTTCGGCAGGTACGGAATCAGGTCGTCTTCGTCGCGCAGGTATGGGTGAACGTCACAGTCGACGAGAGAAAGATTTCCATCGTCAGGATCCCTGGCTCGAGACCCAGATCGTGGTTGCTGGGACATCAACGAGAAGTCGGACGGTAGCGGTTATAAGTGTTTCCTGTGTCGCGATAGTTCACGTTCGTCGATATGATCGCCGAGCGTACCGGTGTGTTCGAGAGGGCGTCCAACGGTCCGAACCGCACCGCACGCCCGCTAGAGAACGCTCGAGTTCCCCATGTCTGTTCTCGAATCCCCCATGTCGGTTATCGACATCTCGATCTCGTTGACGGTGCGGAGCAATTGCTCCGAGAGCGTCGATTCGATCCGTTCGTCGGACATGGCGTGCTTCGAACCGGTCAGGGTCGCGGCCGCCACGACTCGGTCATTGACGATGATCGAGCGCCCGATCGACCGGACGCCGCTGACCGACTCGCCGTCGTTCAGCGAGTAGCCGTTCTCTCGAACCCGCTTCAACTCCGCGAAGAACTCCTCCCGATCGGTGATCGTGTTCTCAGTCAGCTTCGGAAGCCCGTGTCGGTCGAGAATCGCCGCAACCCGGTCGTCCGAGTACGACGCGACGATGGCCTTGCCGGCCGCCGAACAGTGCACCGGGAGTACCCGTCCGAGAACGTCGTTCCTCGACGGCGCACCTTCCCCCACGACGCGGCAGAGGACGATGGCGCGACCATTTTCCTCGGCCAGGAGCTGCACCATCGTCGAGGTCTCGCGAGCCAGGTGGGCGATGGCCTGCTCCCCCGGTCGGACGATAGCGTATCGGTTCCGCGCGGCCATCCCCAACTTGAGGAAAAGGAGGCCGACGTGGTACTCTGCGCCCTCCTGAACGACGTATCCGCGCCATCGGAGCGTCGCCAGGTGGTCGTGGACCGTACTCGGGGCGATGTCGAGTTGCGCCGCCACTTCGGCCACGGTCGCCCCGTCGAGACGGGTTAGCACCTCAAGGATGTTGAACGCCGTATCGGTAGTCTTTATCCGCCTTTTGGGGACGTCGTAGTTTGTCATGAAGAAACCTCTGAGGTGAACAATAATACGTGTTTCTATCTTATCAGTTGATACTTATTCAATGGTTTATTCTTTGGGATAAGCGAAGTCGAAATTTTCACCCGCATCTGAACAAATTTCTGCCAAGTCCTTCACGGGGTATCAGTTCAGCGGCGGCCACACCGCAGGTTCCGCCGACATCTCCAAATATTTCTCGGTAATGAATTCGGTATTAACGAATCCAAGGGCCGTTCAATCCGCCGCCCGGACGAGACGCGGACGCGTTCAGCCGCGGTTTACATTCCTACTCTTGTAATGAAAACGGGGATCATCTCCGGGTCGGTGGTCGTGTCCTCTGAGTCGCTTATCCGTCATCCTTCATGCATCGAAAATATGCCCGAACTCGTCGTGCTCCGCTTGCCGATCCGAGTGAAAGACGACCATGGAGATCGGCTTCTGGTTGATCGCCGGCCCCGTGATAGTCGTCCCCGGCAAGATGGCGCCCCGGTCGTACAGATCGAACTTGCGGCATTCGCCGGCTGCGAAATAGAACGCTTTGTAGGTTCCCACATGGGCCGCAGGGTTGCCGTCGCGCCGACTCTCGATCGCCGGTTTGTCCGTCTCGCCAATCGCGCGAACCTAGAGGAGGACGATTTCGGTTGGATCCTCCATCCGGTGCCCGTACCGTGATCGGTGGCCACGCGGCAACGTTAGGTCTATGACAGCATCGCCGACCGCTCGTGTGGTGGCCGTGACGTGTGCGCTGTTGTCGTTCATTCAATAAAATTCAGACGCTGAAATACGAGTTCATCGATTCCATAATTCGTGGGTGGGCGGTCGGCTGAACGTCCGCCACTGGCTTGCGCTGTTAGTCCATCAATCTAACGTCCAACGACCGTATCAAGCGCTCGATGGACGAACACCTGCTCAGGAGCATAAATAGATAGTACTCATATCAGACATGTCTTGAGCCGCTGTATATAGCGTTTACCATGACGTCCGTGTGGTTGTAATGCCCCCAGTGCCGTTACGAATAGAGCATCTCAAGCCGAATCTCACTCGTAACGCTCATCACCTGCTGCGGGAGCTCTTCATGAAAGAACTTCCAGCGCAGACGGTGAGCGGGACCGTCAACACTGATTGCACCGAATACTTCGCCATCGACGACATTCGCTGAACTTACTGATCGTGTGCCATTCAGTTGCTCTTCGTCGTTCTGCGCGTATCCTTGATTACGAATCTGCTCCGTAGCTCGCTCGCATACTGGCCACAGCACTCCCACATCGGCGATGAGATGATGACGTGGACCGAAGTCCTTGGCTTCGATTGGCCCATCCATGCCATGGTGAACGTAGGCAATATGATCATGCGAGGCGTGTTCGACAAGTGCCCTGACCTGAACGTCGTCCTTCAGGAGGCGGGCCACTGGTGGGTCCCGTTCATTCGGTATCGGATGGAGGAGTTCTACGAGATGCATCCTGATGATATCAAAATCACACCTCGAAAACACGGGACCAATGAGGACTACCTACAGCGGTCGCCCAGCGAGTCCCTTCGGGACAACGTCTACTTGTGTATACAACCCCTGTCGCTGCCACGTAACTCGGGTGAAGCGAGGAACATGCTCGAGATGAGCCTTGCCGACGAGATGTTCATCTACTCCAGCGACTGGCCGCATCAGACGCTAGACCCGCCCACGTGGTTCTACACGTCACGTGCATTCGACGACGAACTGCGTCAGTCGATCCTGTCGAAAAATGCCGAAGAAATCCTGCGTCTCTAAGGACCACAGATGAGCACAGAACACGAAATAGGAGACGACTACACGAAGGTCGCATCTTTCACAGATATCCCGCGTGGAAGCGGTATCGGCGTGAACGTGAACGGCATCGAGATTGCGGTCTTCAACGCGGACGGGGAGCTCCTTGCCATCTCGAACCGCTGTCCCCATCAGAATGCTCCGCTGTACAAGGCTGGGGACGAGAAAATCAACGCCGAACACACCTGGACGGACACTCGCGGAGGGGTGAACGAGGAGGAAGCCACCGTAAGTTGCCCGTGGCATCTCTGGGAAATGGACCTCGAAACAGGGAAACATGAAGTATCCGGGAAGTGCATTGGAACGTTCGATGTTGAAATCTCGGATGGCGATGTGTACGTCCAAGTCTGACCCTCTGAACGACCCCCGTCGTTCAACTCCCTGTTCGCGATGGGTACCCGGCGACTGATCTCAGCCTCCGGTTTACCATCAACGTGACCGTCGAGCCTGAGCTCGGGGACGTGTCCATGGGAAACGGAGTACTGGCGCATCTCGTAAAGACATAGCTGAAAAGTACAACCGGTGAACAATTATATATGACTAATCTATGGCTTTTATGCTCCACCATCGAGTATTTGATATTTAGAATCTCGGAAACACAGTCGTGTTTCTCCAGGCGGACTAGGGCGAATACGGCTACTTCATTGCGACTGGTGCCCCGCGGTCAGCACTCTCAGAGAGGGCGTCGATCACGCGCATGTTCGCGATCGCCTCGGCAATGTCCGTCCGTGGGGGATCACCTGTTTCGATACAACGGGTGAAGTGGTCTAGCTCCAGGCGGTAGTGGTCGACCAGATCGAATGTCTCCACCTTGTGTCGGCCGTTTAGCTGATACTCGAGCTCTGTCAGTTCGTCGACTGGCGTATCGAACGCGTCGGCGACCTCAAGCCACCCGTTCGAGCCTTCGACGCGATAGCGCTGGACCAGTGGCGTGTCGAATCTCGATTCGATCGTCGCCGTCGCTCCGTCGTCGTACTCGAGGATACCGGTGAATGCCGTGTCGACGCTAGTATCCAGTGGATCAGACATATGTGTCTAGACGCGATCCGGCTCGCCGAGGAACTGCCGTGCAGCCGAGACGGAGTAACACCCCACGTCCATCAGGCTTCCCCGGCGAGATCCGGATTAAGGCGGACGTTCTCCGGGTCGTCGTAGAGCGGGAACTTGAACGATGCAGTGACCGACCGAACGTCGTCGAGCGCCTCCTGTGCGAGTTCGATCGCGCGCTCGGTTCGAGGGTGGTACCGATACATGAACGCCTCCATGAGGGTGACGTCCCACTCCTCACAGTACGCGGCAACCTCGCGGGCATCGTCGGTATCGACCGCGAGCGGCTTCTCGCAGAGGACATCCAGTCCGGCGTCGGCCGCCTTCTTCGTCCATTCGGCGTGGAGTGCGTTTGGAACGGGGATGTGCACCACGTCGATCCCAGAGTCCGCTAGGAGAGCCTCGTAGTCCCCGTAGCTCCGGGGAACGGAGAACTCCTCGGCCAGCGCCGATGCCCGGTCCGCGTCACGCGAGGCGATCGCACCGAGTCGGTGCTCGCTCGCGCGACTCGCGGGCATCACCGACTTCCGGGCGATTCCTGCCGTCCCGAGAATGCCGAACTTCAGACTGGCGAGAGATGCGCACGCCCATAGAAGGGCCAGCGATTCCGCCTGGTGGGACACTCGACTCGCCGCTGCCGTCCTCTCGTTCTCGACCCTCTTTACCTTCTCATTTTCCTCCGTCGTGACTCCGTCCGCCTCCGATTTCGCTTCGGCCGGATGCGCGACGGTCGTCACTGGGTCTGGAGACTACGTAGGCGTCGACACCGAGAACACGGAATGGTCAGTCCACGAGTTCTCGATAGCGCTTTCGAATCGTGAGCGGCGTCACGTCAGCCACGTCAGCGAGTTCGGTCTGCGTAATCTGTTCACCGACTTCCTGCCCGGCCAAGTACACACAGGCCGCTGCGACCCCCTTCGGATTCCGCCCGTTCATAAGCCCCTCAGCGTCCGCACACTGGAGTAGGTCTCGGGCCCGACGTTCGATGTCGTCGGAGGCATCGACGGCGGACGTGAGTCGTGGAACGAACTCACGAGGACGACGTGGCCCTGCTTCAAGGCCAAGTTCCTGGTTCAGCACTCGATAGCCGAGCTTCACCTTCGACTCGTCGCACCGTGCCACCTCGGCAACCTCGCCGAGTGTTCGCGTGTAGCCATCACATCGACACGCCGCGTACAAGCATCCAGCAGCGATCGTTTCGATCGCCCGGCCACGGATCAGGTTCTCCTTCATCGCCTCCCGGTAGATTGCCGCGCTGCGTTCCGCCACTGATTTGGGAAGCTCAAGCGAGCTCGCCATTCGCCGGAGTTCCGAACAGGCGAGGGCGAGGTTCTGCTCTGCTGTCGACCGAAATCGGCCCCGATCGTGCTCGCGACGTAGCCGGCCGAGCTGTGCTCGCTTGCGCCCTGGTAGGATCGACCCCGTCCCGTCTCGTATTCGGCCAATTTCGGTTGAAAGACCGCGATCATGTCTTGCTGCGGTGAGCGGTGCGCCAACCCGGCTGGAATTGTCGTCATCATCGTCGAACGAACGCCACTCCGGCCCCCTGTCGAGCCGCTGCTCGGTGACGACGAGCCCACACTCGGTACACCGCCGCTCACCCGCGTCTGCAATGACGGTGCTACTGCA
Source organism: Halorarum halophilum (assembly GCF_013401515.1). Classification (NCBI taxonomy): domain Archaea; kingdom Methanobacteriati; phylum Methanobacteriota; class Halobacteria; order Halobacteriales; family Haloferacaceae; genus Halorarum; species Halorarum halophilum. The sequence goes on from NZ_CP058531.1 coordinate 126,361, forward strand.
CTCCGGACAGGTCGCGGAGAGCTGCTTATCGGACTGTTCGTCGAACCCGGTTTCGTAGACGTCTCTCAAAGCCATCGTTGATCATGCAGGGCCAGTCACGGCTGCCCCGCACCCTTCAGGGGCCAACAAAACCCATGGCGGGTGCTACATGCCCGTTCAGCCGTGGTCACGCATGTGGGAACGATCGACTAGCGAAGGCCACGTCGAACTCGCAATTCGCCTATCTACACCCTCACCCTCGAATCTACATGGTCATGGACGCTGTGTACACATTCCAGAGGACTAGGATAACTACGGCTGTAAACGATTCACTGATGGCGAATGACGGTGGCGGCGACGTGAGGGTGGTCAAAAGATGAGCTTCAGCCTGCGGGCAAACCCAACCAGTTGGCGTTTAGGTACGGAAGGGCTGAACGACCGCTCTGAGCGTCCAACTAAGTGAACCGTTGAGGGAATAGCATCGAGCACTTCTCAGATGAATCATCACAAGCATGCAGCAGGAGTGTTCACTGGTCAGCACATGGTGTCAATTCCACCGTACCGCTGTGTAGCTGTGCTCTGTTTCCTGTCACAGCGACCACCGTGAATATCGTACATCATTGTTAATAGCGTTTTCGTAATAACACCTTAGATGATTGCCCATCAATATCTGAGCATGGCGTCTGTCCGATTCAACGATGAACCCAGTGTTAGTGACAACTGGGATCGTGTTTTTCGAGCCCTTGCAGCGGAACCCCGCCGCCAAGTGATCGGCTCACTGGTAGACGCGCCAGCTGACCAGGCAATAATCCTCCCGGAGAGTGCGGAATCTGTCCACATCCAGAGCTCACCAGAGGACCTCCGGGTCGACCTGTATCATTCCCATCTGCCACTGTTAGCAGAGTTGGAGTTCGTCGACTGGGATACCGATCCGCTCGTTGCAGTCCGTGGCCCAAAATTCGGTGAAGTTGCCGCAGTGTTCCATGCAGTACACTCGTCCGTGAGCGACCTTCCCGATTCGTTAGTCGACGGGTGTCACCGGCTCGAGCAAGAACGATCAGCTGGGGCTGGCGGGTAACTCGCCCGACGAGTAGCGATCGGAGGGAATTTACGGAATTGGAGGTCTGTCAGTACATCGAATAGTTAGTCGACCGTACGACGAACCCTACCGGAGACGGGACTATACGGTGTCAAGTGACTCCGACCGTGCTTCGACTAAAATGGAGTCATGATCGTCGACGGTGACGAGAGAGTTGCTGTACTCGAACGAGACCTGACCAGACTGACGTGCCGTGTTCTTCTCCCAGGATTCAATAAGGTTGTCCAGTGCATCTGGGTCAAGCGTCTCGTACAGTGGCGGCAGTGACTCAGGGGAACAGTGTTCGGTTGCACTCACTACCTCGATGATGGCGATGCTGACAGATTCATCTGGACTGAGTTCGTATTCTTCGCCGAGAGAAGGTGAGGAAGTCGGATAAACAACCGGATTTCTGTGTTCGATTGATGATCACTGTGTAGGATGGAGTCGCAGGTCGACGGAACGACTGAGCGGAGACCGCCGTCAGGTTCTAGCGGTTGCTCGAACTGGTCCGTCATCTGTGTACCAGCCGGTGTTGAACCCAGCCCCATCGAGGAACTCCACTGCTCGTCCTATGAGGAATGTGAATTGGCGAAGCAACGCTGTGGCGGGTACGGTACTCCAGCCACCGTACTTGGCTTACGAGTTTGGGACGCGACAACGGCCAGAGAGAACGCAGTTCCAGCACGGGAAATCGTCGGTCAGTTAGTCGCACTCGCACGGGTACTCTTCGTCGGCTTCATCGCCGTCTTCGCGCTCACCTCGTGCACCAGCTGTCTGGGTGATGGCCTTCGCTGAGAGGTCCTCCTCCTCGGGGAGCGGTGGGTTCGACGTCCCTGAGCCGTCCGCGGCGAGCTGCGCGTGGATGGCCGTCTCGAGGACTGGCGGTCTGATCGCGACCGCGACGCGGTGTTTGCAGGCCCCCTCGGAGGCTGCGTCAGCGGGACAGTCGCAGTGGGCCGGAAGGCCGTCGCTCACGGTGACCCAATACTCGTGGTTCTCTGGGTCGGGGTGGCTTCCGTTCCGGACAAGGAGTGCGCTGCCGTGGAGCTCGAACTCGAATGCCTCATACTGCGCCCGTTTCAGGACGCGCGACGGTACCTCTAGTCGAGTAAGTGGATGTGTTGGCATGAACATCAGCAAGGGAGAGTGGCTCACCCCGCACCCCTCAGGGGTTGACAAACACGCTGTTCTGACGCTCCAGCAACTTTGTTGAGTTACGCGGACTCTACTCAGGACGGGTCAGAAACGCCCCTCAACCGGCAAATTGAAGATCGACAAGTATCGGGACAACGGGAAAAGCACGCAGGAACTCCTCTCCCTCATTACGGCGGAGGGGGATTTTAGATATACAATGTACAGCGAGCAGCTGACATATGTACGCTGCATTCCGCCTGGTACTCCCATATGCGACCGATAGACTCCCCACGTGAACCCTCGGTGTCACGACCCCGAGTTCGTTGGGAACGTACCCACGGAGAACTGCGCTCCCCTAGGTCCCCCGTCTCGCGACGAAAATACTTTCGACAACCTCATTTTCCCTTCATCTTATAGACCTACTAGATGAGCAATTACCAAACGGTACGGTTACGGAATGGCGCTGAAGTGAGCGTTGGAGATCACTTATTGGTTATGAAGGATATCCCATTGAGTGATTTCACTGAAGAACTGGATACGGGGACGACAATGAAGGTGGACCAGCTCACATTTGATGACGAGCGGTTTGAGACTGGCCTTGTCATCATTTGGACTGAAAATCACGGGTGGATTCACTGTGATCAGCTGGCGAACCTGATGGCTGAAGACCGCATTCTGGTCAGTGTGAATAGGTAAGACAGATCCTTCTCCTGGCCATTTTCCCTCAATTCATGCTCTTGGGAGCGTAGTGCACTCACCGATGGGACGAATCGAGACTTCCTGGTTTTTGATTTGAGTGAGGCGAGTGCCTCTCCACGTATTCGCAAGTGCCTCCTCAAGCAGTTGTTCCCTAAGGAAACCTGTATTCCGACTACTTTCTGATGAGCGGAGTGAAGTACATTTATACAAACTATCTGATTTTGGTTATCTATATAATTGCGTCCCAATAGGTGGAACTCCGGAGTACGGTCGGGGGATTCACGGCGAGCGGGCGGCTCCACACGCTGAGCGTCTGGTTCATCCTCGCGCTCAAGCTGATGATGGGGCTGGCGTTCTTCCAGAGCGGGCTCGACAAGGTGCTCTCTGGGAGCTTCAGCGCTGGTGCCTATCTGACGGGGGCCGCCCCGGCGAACGGGAGTCCGGCCGCGGACCTGTTCGTGGCGATGGGGAACACGCCGTGGGTCGTCGAGTTCGTGAACGTCGCCGTCCCGTGGGGCGAGATACTCATCGGGCTCGGGTTGATCTTCGGCGTCATGACGCGCTTCGCCGCGTTCTGTGGCGCCTTCATGATGCTCCTGTTCTATCTCGGGAACTGGGACATCTCGCATGGCTACATCAACGGGGACTTCGCGTACATGCTCGTCTTCCTCTCGGTCGCCGCGTTCGGCGCCGGGCGGATTCTCGGGTTCGATGCGTACATCGAGCAGTACGAGGTCGATGGGCGACCCCTCGTCGAGCGCTACCCCTGGCTGCGATACGTCCTCGAGTAATCCGGGTTCGTACTACTGGCAGACGAAACCTCGATTGGGCCGAGGCGAAGGCGACTTGTTCGATTTGCTCAGCCCGGACCGGGTCGTTGGAAAGCCATCTCGAGGTGATTCTACGCAGTCGGGAGTCGTACCTTCTTACCCAGAAGTTCTTGATCATCCGCACGAGTGACACGGACTCGTATGCCCCACCGCCATATTCCACCGGCGTGACTGAAGATGAGATCCTGAATTCGTGGGCACCGTGTACGCTGCAACAGGTACGGAAGCCAGCGTGTTCCGGTCGGAGTTGTAGGCACGTCCGAGCATAGAAAGTCTAAGTGTCATGTGACAATTTCAAATCGCGCCCCGCCAGCCGACCCCTTGGTGGCACGAATTGACCAGCCGTGAGCATCGACGATCGCTTTGACGATGGCCAGTCCATAGCCGGTCCCCTGCTGGTCGGTCGAAACGCCCATCTCGAACAAGTCACTAACGTCAGTATCTGGAAAGCCAGTCCCCGAGTCTTCGACGTAGAATCCAGACGAGCCGATTGCGCCGACGCGAACTACGACGTCGGATCCACCGTGTTCGACCGCGTTTCGAAACAGGTTTTCGAACACCTGTTTGAGGCGCGTGGCGTCCGCTTCGATCGTCAAATCCCCCTCAACCAGCAACTCGGCGTTCGGTGCCTGGATGTATCCCCAGGCAGTCCGTGCCGCCGTCTCAAGCCGTACTGGTGAGGTCGTTTCGATGATTTGTCCGTGTCTGGCAAGGGTCAACATGCCCGAGATCAACTCGTCCATGCGGTTCAGTGCTGCAGCCGACTGTTCGATATGGTCGGTGGGGTCACGAGCCTCCGCTGCGAGTTCGAGGTGTCCCTGAGCGACGGTGAGTGGATTCCGAAGGTCGTGACTGACGAGACTCGCGAACTCGTCGAGCCGCTCTGTCTGAGCGGAGAGCTGTGTGCGCTGGTCGTGGAGACGATCTGTCTGCGCGCGCCGTTGCGCATAGAGATATCCGACGATCGCGGACATTGCCATGCCGAACAGAACGGCGTTGAGGTAGCTGATGGCCCGGCTTGAAAAGTCCATTCCGTCCCCTTGCTGGACAGTGACGAGCCAGAACACGATGAACGCGAACAACCCGGCCCCGATGAGTATCGCCTTGGTGGTCATCCAGATGACAGATGTCGACACGTCTTCGCTGACGAGCCATCCACCGAACACACAGATTCCAATGGAGAGGACGAGTGGAAGGAGAATTTGTAGGAACCGAACACTGAGCGATGCGTCGCCACTGAGCAGGACGAGGAGCGTCACGATGACGCTGAGCCCACCAGCGAGACTGACTGCGGCACGTTGGAGACGTTCAGGGACCATATTGAGTAGAGGGGAGCTGGCGATATTGCACTCGGTGGCTTACAGTGGTCTGCAGGCACGGACGCCGGCTATTGCGATGCGACCCTCGCCCCATGGGTAACCGTTCGCCTTCGCGTATCAGCGGTGAGTCTCATGGCGACGCGCCATCGCATCCTCATTCGACCTCGTAAACAGATCAGCGTCTGTCCAAAGCGAAACGGGCGCGGTTTAGGGATGCAGGGGCGGGATTGAGAGCGAGACCTGACCTCTCGTTCGACTGTGGGTGGTACCATTCACTTCCGGAATACCCCATTCGATTTGTCAGGGTCATTCTTGCCTCGCTACATAGCGCGCTCTTATAGTTCTCTTGGCTAAGCCAGTTGACGCACACTCCCTCGTCGACCGTCGCTCACCCTGCAGTGAGGTGAGCTATGTTCAATTACCGATGAGTGACCATCGTTCAACATCTCGATTCCTAGGAAACTGACCTCTGCAGGCGCTCAAAGCTGGACTCGCCCGGCACCAGCCCGTATAGCGACGATGTCGAGAACTGTCCTCCGTGTCGACTGTGGTTCAATGGCTTGACCTATCATTGGACTACGAACAGTCTCAAAGACCCGTTACGTTCTTCTCAGAGGGCGGTCCCTGAAACCCATGCAAACCTCTATCTCAATGTGTGTCAGAGATACCCGCAGGGTTTCTCATGCCCAACGAAAACAATAGGGTTGAGGACTCGTACACTCCGGAGCAAACTCGGACGCTCTGTGGGGCTGTTATCGAAGCCATTGCAGACTACAGAGGCACAGACCCCCACACAGATGACTTTGTACTATACGAGTACACTGATCCCGACGCAATCACCAAACTATTCCAGCACGACGCCAACCAGAACCACCTCCTCCAGTTCACGGCTGACGATGCTCAGATAACCCTCGAAGGCAATGATACGGTCGAGATTAGCGTCAATAGACTACCCGACGGACAACACTCGCTACAGAAGTGACTGGACGGTCCGCAGTGTTGGACTGCGTAATTGGTCACCACCGTATCATCAATTCTCGGTCGGCAGTCTACTCACGATAGTGGTTCACGTCGGTCACATTCCTGTAGTGGATTCGGACGCTACGGTTCCCGGTTTGGGCGTTCGATAACTTTCGCAACCGAGATGACCGCGTTGAACTTGGGAGCAGGTCCAGTGAGTTCGACCGTTCGCTCTTCCTGGTTGTACTGCACGAATGGTGCGTCAGCTGCTTTCGGCAGATCCACGTGAAGGAGGTCGATTTCGATGCGGTCGAACGTATCGTCTGGAATGGAGACTGATCCAGGATCTGACTGCCACTCGGCGACGTGAACTGCCAGTTCATCGACGGAGACTGGGCCACCGTGTCGGTCGAGGTAGTACAGTGCGTACCGTCGCTGTTCTTCGCTTAGAAGGTCGAATATTCTGTCCAACGATGCCATTCTCCAATCTATGTCCTCAAACAACGATAACGATTGTGCCAACAATTGGGATATCGTCCGACAGCTTTGGGTGGAATGTAAGGTGTTGCTTCGGGATTTACTGACTTTCGACGAACTCATATTTCAGGCCTTCTTGCAGCTACGACAGCACCATTCGAAAGGACGGGATTTCGCAGGAAATAGCGTCTCTGAGTAACTCGTGGAGTTGCCACGGAAGGGCTGCCAAGACCAAGCCAGACTCAGAAATGTGTATCAACGGTCTACGAAGGCGCGATGGAAACGGACCGTATCATCAATCGCCAGCGGTGTTTCCTGAAGCGATTCGGTTGGTGCGACTAGTACCTTGTGTGCTCACTCCGACGTCGGACCCCTACTTTTGTTACACCACCCTGGGAATGCATTGAAAATGAAGGTGTTCACACGTACCGACCGCTTGCATCAGTGGTCGGTCGTGGGGGTTGGGCTGCTTCTCTGTGTAGTCATCGTCGGAACTGTGGCTCTCAGTGATCTCGAGTTCACAACACAGCACCTTCAGGTGGGCATTCCGATTCTGCTCACGCTCGGTCTCGCAACATTCGGTGGATGGCTCGCTCGGTCCAACATGCCGCACACCTACGTCCGTCGAATTGCACTCTGGAGTCTCGCTGGCGCGGCCATTCTTGGCTCGTTCGCCGCATGGGAGATGTACACTCACCTCCTCGAAGGCGACTCACTGGTCGAGACATTACACGAACTCCTGCTCGGCCTAGCAGAAGGCGCGACCGTAGGTAGCGTGGTCGGCTACTACGATGCCCGCCGCAAGGACCACTATCTGGCATCCGAGCAAGCCAAGCAGGCCATTTCTGCATCGATGGATGGGATCGCCATCCTTGATGATGACGGAGAATACGAGTCCGTAAATCAAGCACATGCAGATGTCTATGGGTACGACGATCCAGACGCATTCCTTGGAGAGAATTGGCAGCTATGCTATACCGAAGAGGAAGCCGCGCACATCCAAGACACAATTCTCCCGGAGGTGAATGCAGACGGAAGCTGGCGAGGGGAGCTCACTGGACAGCGTCGTGACGAAAGTACCTTCCCCCAGGAGATCACGCTCTCCGCGCGGCCAGCCGGTGGCCTTGTCTGTATCGTCCGCGATATTACAGAGCGGAAAGCCCAAGAGGACAGACTCAGGGCGCTCCATACTGTCACCCGGGAATTCCTAGCTGCGGAAACCGCTCACGAGATTACAACCGAGATCGTGACGATTGCCGACGAAATGCTCGGCCATTCGCTGATTGCTGTCTGGGAATACGACACTGACTCCGAAGCTCTCCTTCCCCTGGGAATGACCGACTCCGCGACTCAGGTCGCTGCACAAGCTGGACTGGATGGCCTTCCTTCGTTCGAAGTGGGGTCAGCCGAAATGGAGATTTTCAAGGACAACGAGCCTGTTCTTATCGAGGACTACACCACGCTTGAGAACCGTCAAGTGACAGATGTTCCTCTTGGCTCGGCGCTGTATATCCCGCTTGGTGATTACGGGTTGGTCAGTATCGGCTCTACCGAACAGGGAACAATCGACGATATTGATCGATTCTTAGCGGAGATACTTGTGTCGAATGCTACGGCTGCAATCGAGCGAGTTGAGCGCGAACAGGAACTTGGAAATCGGGAGCAGCGCCTCCGAACAATCGTCGAGAATATGCCGGTTATCCTCTTTGCCATCGATCAAGACAGGGAGATTACGCTTCAAGTTGGGAAGGGTCTCGAGCAGGTCGGTGTCGAGCAGAACCAGATGGTCGGGTCGACAGTGGAGGAAATGTTCGATAATTCAGCGGTGATCACTGATGCGATCGATCGCAGTCTCGAGGGTGAACTAGTCGATGTCACGGTTGATGTCTGGGGGCGGACCTACCAGGTTTGGTACCAGCCGATCGAGAGCAAGGACGAAGTAACGAATGTACTCGGCGTCGCGATGGATGTCACAGAGCGCCAAAAACGCGAACGTGGTATTAGAGCGTTACATGACGCTACCCGGGAGATGATGCAGGAGACCGATCCAGAAACCATCTGCCAGATTGCTGTCGATACTGCCGAGGACGCACTCGAGCTGCCACTGTCTGCCATCTGGTTGCGTACAGACGACAACCCCCGCTTGGAACCGGTCGCCTTGTCAGACCAAGCGAGCGCGTTCATCGATAACCCGCCGGTGTTCGAGCCGGGCGACAGTATCTCCTGGCAGGTTTATGAAAAGGGGATGCCCCGTATATTCGACGATGTGAGTCAGGAGCCCAATCGCCACAATCTGATGACTGAGGTACGGAGCGAACTGATCGTTCCGATTGGCGAGTATGGCGTGTTGGGAAGTGGATCGACGGACATCGGTCGGTTCGAGGAGACGGACCTCGGGCTGGCAAAGCTGTTGGCAGCGAACACCCGCGCTGCGCTCGATCGAGCAGAGCGCGAGGCAGCCCTTCAACTCAAAACAGACCAGATGGAGTTCTTCAACTCGATCCTCCGCCACGACGTGCTCAACGGGATGACAGTGATTCGAGGCCGGGCCAAATTCCTTACTGATGAACTCGATGGCCAGCAGTTACAGGATGCCGAGACGATCATCAACTGGTCCGACGACATCGTCACAATCATCAAGCGCGTCCGCTTGGTCTTGGAAACGTTGACGGGGATAGGGGACCCACAGCTTGAGCCTGTCGATCTCGCAGAAACACTTCGCGCGGAAGTCGACCGTGTCCAAGCGACCTATCCCGATGTCACGTTCGAGATAGCTATTCCGACGGCGGTTACTGTCCGAGCAAACGAATTGCTGGGTGAAGTCCTTGGGAATGTCATTACGAACGCGATCGACCATAATGATACAGATGGGTTACGTGTCTCGGTGACTGTCGACGATCCTGACGAAACTGACGAGTGCATTCTCGTCCGAATCGCCGACAACGGTCGCGGTGTCCCGAGAGACATCAAGGAGGCAATTTTCCGGCGGGAAGAGACCGGTCATGCGAAATCCACGGGGTCAGGATTCGGCCTCTTTTTCGTCGATTCGATGGTAGCCGAGTACGGTGGTGACGTCTGGGTCGAAGATAACGAGCCACAGGGAGCAGTATTCGTTATCGAACTGCCGACTCCATAGACGGTCCTTTCACTGGTTGAATACCTTCCAGAATCAGGACTAGAAAAACATCAAGAGGGTGGTATCCGAAGCAAAAAGAAGATGCTGTCATGAGTAACTCAGACCTCCCAGTTATCCTCGTTGTCGAGGATGAGCCGGACGTCGCGGATACATACGATCGATGGCTACAGGAATACGAGGTTCACCGGGCTGAAACAGGTGAGGAGGCACTTGCCCAACTCGATGAGACGGTCGATGTCGTACTCTTAGACCGAATGCTACCGGGCATGTCTGGCGCAGAGGTGCTCACGGAAATTCGCTCACGGTCAATAGATTGCCGGGTGGCGATGGTGACAGCAGTCGATCCAGGCTTCGATATCATCGAGATGGGCTTCGACGAGTACATCACAAAGCCACCGGATCGCGAGGAACTCCGTGAGACTGTTGCACGACTCCTGCATCGCGCAACGCTCAACGGCGATCTTCAGGAGTATTACTCGCTTGTGGCGCGGCGAGCTACCCTTGATGCAACGTTCCCCGAGAGACAACTCGAAGCGAACAAAGAGTACCGGGTATTGGTCGAACAAATCGAAGTACACCGAGCTGCAGTCGACGATGCGATGGGAGATTTGGCCTCGGACGCCGACTTCATCGGAGCTGTCCGCGAGATTATGGACACAACCAACGAGACCGAGGCTCCGCACGACGAGGAATTCACAGAGTCAACGAAGTGAATACCCATGTATGAAATCACAGACATTCTTCCGGCTGGAACACTATCCGAACTCGAACCAGGAACGAGCCTGTTGATCGCTGCCCCGGCCATGAGCGGAAAGCAGGAGCTTGCGCTGGATCTCCTTGCTACTGGCCTTGATGAAAGAGATGGGCTGTTGATGGTGACGACAAGCGAAACAGCAGTGGAGTGTATTGACGAACTTGAACGGCGTGTTCCCTCGTTTAATCACGACCAGGTAGGGATTGTCGATTGCTCCGGGAGTAGCCAGCAGGAAACGATTCGAGAGATCGCCACGCAACGCGTCTCGTCACCTGGCGACCTCACGGGCATCAGCATCGGCACTACCAAACTCATGCAACAGTTCACTAGCCACAACATCTCAAGTGTTCGGCACGGTCTGGTCTCAGTATCAACGCTCCTCCAATTCCTGAACCTCGACACTGTCTTCAAGTTCCTCCATATCTACACAACTCGAATTACTGATACCGGGGGACTCGGCATTTTTACAGTCGATAACGTCTCGCACGACCAACAGACGATTAACACCATCATGACCGAGTTTAACGGCATGATTGAGCTCCGCGAAACCGAGACCGGCGAGAGAGAGGTTCGTATCCGAGGGATCCCTGACGTCCCACATGACTGGAACTCGGTGTGAGCCTGATGCTCCGCAGCATGCTGAAGAACCGCTCCGCGGAATTGTAGAAATCCGTCGTCTCCGATCTCTTCGGCGGAAGACGCGCCAGGCGGGGGGTCGACTCAGCGAACTCGTTTTTAACGCACTCGTTCGTCCGAGAGGTTCCTCACCAGCATCACACCAAAACTCGGGATCTCTCGCCAGGCGTTTTCCGCCCGACTTCGTCGGGGCTTCACGTCACTCATCGGACAGACAGTGGCGCTTGAGCAGTGATTGCCTTCTGCAGAACGATGTGCTAATCCCGTGTGAGGGTGCCGCCGTGAATCCACTCGTGTCCGGGCCGACGTACTGAATGGTGTCACTACGATCGTCTATATCGGCGAGCCGACCGAGTAACTAACCGAACGATAAGTGCAGGTGCAGCAGTTGCCTGAGCAACAATCGAGCCGACTGGGGTTTAGCGAAAACAGCCTGCTGGTTATAGTGTAAATTCTCAGCCGGGCTGGATCTACAGATGATGTAGCTTACAGTAGATACGTATTCCAACGGTGATAGAACAGCCGTGCTGAACTCAGGGTGCATTACTTGTACATCATACCGTTCAAACTCCGGCAGTACTTTTCCCGCCACTCATCGTACGTCCCCCGATTCCTTGCGAAACTACCCCTGCTGACCATCTACCGCTCACATAGCAATGAGTGTGTGCAGGTGGAACTATTAGCTAGCTCGCCGAAATCTAATCGATAGTTACACATGACAGGCACCGATCCATGGATCGAAACTCGCCGGTGGTGCTGGAATCACTGATCTCATCCTCTATGTTGATCGATCCTCGGTGCATGACGGGAAACTGGATGAGCTCAAGCCGGCCATGGCGGAGCTGGCCGACTTCGTCGAAGACAACGAGCCAGACATCTTGTCGTACGACGTCTACTTCAGCAGCGACGAGGAACAAATGACAGTTGTCCACATGCATGACGATCCAGCGACTCTGAAATATCACATGGACGTTACTGGTCCCAAATTTCCCCCGATTGATGAGTTCATTGAGCTTGAATCGATTGACCTTTATGGTGACCCTGGTGAGGATATTGCCCAGCAGTTACGTGAGAAGGCGACGGCCCTGGGAACCGGACGTGTTTCGATACACGACTTCCACGAGGGATTTGACCACGTCACGACAAACTGAGTTCGTTGAGGAAGTATTCACCAGCCGACTGGTGGACGAGCGGTCCGCGACAATGGAGTCGGCATTGACCCTGACTTCACCGATCGTATCTTCGAGATGTTTCAGGGTTTTCACGACCCCGACGAACATTCGGGGACTGGTAATGGGCTTGCGCTCTGTGAACGAATCTTCAAACGCCATGATGACCCTCCCTTGGCGAGTCCATCCCTGGTGAGGGCTCGGCGTTCTCGTTCACGCTTTCCGAAGCAGGTGCTGACGAGACATAACTAGCCTGTTCTGTACAACCTAGTCCCGGAACAAACATCGGAGTGAGAATCGATCTCGAGTCAAGATCCAGCAATCAACATGACTTCACGTGACCTAATAGAGTACTCAAGTTTAAGAGGTATATGTTCTGAGACATCTTGATGAAATCCCTCTGGAGTGAAAGGTTCAGCGGGGAGGTTATCGGAGCTTAACCAACAAGGGTGGCTGTCACCGACCAATGTTGGTTAATAGTAACCGAGAAGATAGCGACAGCTGAATTGCCTTTCGCACATAGACAGAACAGCGATAGCACATGAGGTCAGCATTTATGTTCCCCTCTGAGACTCGACAAACGGGGAGCCGAAGCGACATTCCTGTCGAGTCTCCGAGCCAAAATCAAAGAAATAGGTATAATGCGTAACTGTCTGGCGTGCGTCGGTCGGAAGCGGTACACGACATCCCAGACACTGATCGAGGACGTGGCGACAAACTCCTCATCGATCGTTCCGGAATGTCCACTTGCGTATTGACCGAGTTACTCAACAATATGGATCAACACATTCGGACTCAGGAAGCTGAGTTAGACGAACTTCTGACCGTACTCGCTGACCAGTACCGCCGTGTCGTACTCTCCTACTTCCAGAATACGTCGGCAGATGCTGCGACCGTTGATGCCCTTGCCAGCGATCTCTACACCGGGGGCGAAGAGAACGTAGACTGGTTAACCGTGCAGTTACACCATTCAACACTTCCACTCCTGGAATCCGTCGGCGCAGTAGAATACGACCAGCAGAGCGGGTCAGTCCGGTACCACGGTCACGCCGAACTGGAAACGCTCTTAGCCGCAGTTACAGGCCGTTAATCGACAGCGCACTTCCTACTCCAATCTGGAGAGGTACATTCCCATCGTGACGGAGTGGAACACGCCGGCTTATCTCCAGTGGCAGTAGAAACTGACGGGTTGCTCACAGTCTACCGCCATTTCGAACAAGAGGGACGAGACGGTGAGAATCCTTCCTTCAACGAAACCGCATCTTCCGCCGTGCACGCAGGGCTAACGTTCATGTCGTAGCCCGCTGAATACATCGGTTATGAGCCAGGAACATATTGACGACCTTGAGTCCGCCGGCGCTGAAATCGTCGAGGCCGCGGACGATGCGACCGGGACGCGCATCGCCCTGAAGTTCGCTGGGAGTGCGTCGGCGCTCACGGAGTCGGCCGAGCTTGACTACCTGGTGGTTGACTCCATCAAGTCTGCACCCGAGTTGACGATGTTCATGGTGGCGCCACTCTGAGGAACTGCGGGACTCGGTTTACTGATGCGAAAAGGGGTGCGGATTTGCAGTATTTGAAATTGGCCAGATGGATGTTCCCAATACGGCAATATAACGTTCCTCGATTGAATGGTGAATGCGCTTCCTTCCAAAAATCACGAACCGAGTTCGGCCTGGATGCTGCTTGGAATTTCCAAGGCGATATATACCCCCTCTAGATTAGGATCAATAAGGCTGCCATTATCTTTAATATTACCACGTTTCTACGAATTTTCGGGCGCACGTGGTGTCCCGTGTGCTCAGGCGGCCCAAACGTCGACAGTACGTCTCGTCGGCCTTTCCGAGCCGCTCACAATCGCGTGGGGCACCTGTGGAACAGGGGGAAACATGATGGGCGTCGGCAACTCGACACGTCGAGGTCATCTGACTCGGTGGCCGTCTCTCATCCGCGACCGCCCCCGACGTCCTCATGGCACGGGTTGAAACGACGCGGAGACATCCATCACTAGTTGTTTTCTCGATTGTTGGTGTGAGAGCGTTACGGGGAACCTGTCACCATACGAAACGAGAACACTTGAGCTACGTTTTGCCCCCACTGCTGGACGGGAAACTCCTCACACGCGGAGCGTCTCGTCGCTGTCGTCGGTCGCGAAGAACTGAGTCTCTGGCGCGTATTCGGGGAGGCAAACCACCTTCTCCCGGCCGACTCGCACGCGCACGACTCGGCCGTCGTCCTCCATCTCCTGGAGAAGCCGACTGATTGTCGAACTCGACAGATTCGCGTAGGTAGCGAACTCTTTCTGGGGAAGCGTACCCCCATTCTCCGAGATGAGCTGACAGAATAAGTCGTCGTGAGGGATACCGAGTTTCAAGAGGAAGTCCTTCTGACTCCGAATCTTACTGGGATCGTACTCGAGCGATCCAACATCGTACGCAGGACCGGGTTGGTTTCTCGTCGATTCCTCCGGCTTTGCCCTGTTCTCGGCACGTGCTACTGACGTCGCCTTGAACGGAGTGGCTTTGGTCAATAATTCCCGAACCTTCTCGAATTCGAATACCAACGTATGTTCCCATGTTCGGGCTTCCCACATGAACACTTTCCCTATTTCTTTAGATTCATGACGCTAGAATGTCGAATGATCGTGTCATGGCTATTCATATCGAGGGATAAACGCCGGATCGGAGAAGGGGCAGACAAGGTGTTGTATTTCCTTCAATTGGGGGGTTCGAGAAGGAGTGGACAGAGTACATCCCTCGCACCGGCAAGACTCAGTAGGGCCCAGCATACTATAATCGGGCACTGTTCAGCCGATATCAAGGGTGCCTCCGTGAAGAGGGGGTGGAGCATTAGTGAAGCGAACCGGTCTTAACCAACATATTTCAGTGGATGCCTCGGCATGTTGGTTAAAAGTAAGGTGATCGGGAGCGAAGACAGAGCTGTCTTTCGCGTGTTGATCGGACAGTGAGGGTACGAGATCGGTCCTCGGGTCTCCATTGAGAATCGAGGATCGCTGAGCGCATGCGATTCGCAACAGATGCAAGACGTAATCCTAAATAATTGGCTCTGTTGAAATCCTCAGAGAGTTACAGGTTCGCTCGGTAGTTTGACCGGATGCAAGCCCTCCCAAAGTCGCGGTTACTTCGGTTTGTTGAGCAGGCATTTCACTTGGCTCGTCGAGCTGTCGCTCGCTACTCTTCGAAGTTTTCGAAACAACGGTCCACACTTCATCAGCACATCGTTCTCCTGTGTCTCAAAGTGCGGAAGGACACGACCTATCGGACTCTCCTCGACGAACTCATCGAGATGCCCCGCATTCGGAAAGCGATTAACCTCACCGAACTCCCTGCGCCGTCAACGCTGTGCAAAGTGTTCGACAGGCTTGATATGGCGATTTGGCGCGTCCTGCTCAACCTCTCAGTCACACTCCTCCCGACTAACGGTGTCGTCGGTATCGATGCCTCGGGATTTGACCGGAGTCACGCCTCGAAACACTACACGAAGCGAACGAAGCTGACGATTCAGCAGTTGAAAGTCACACTTCTCGTGGATACGAGAGCGAATGCCCTCCTCGACCTCCATGTGACGACGATACGAAAACACGACTCACAGATCGCACCGTCGCTCATCAAGCGGAATACCGGGAAAGTAGCGATTCTCCTCGGCGACAAGGGATACGACGACCAGAAGATTCGCGCGTTAGCCCGTGAAGATGGCATTCGTCCCCTGATCAAGCACAGAGAATTTTCGTCGCTCCACAAAGCGTGGAATGCTCGGCTAGACGCCGACCTCTACGGGCAACGTAGTCAGAACGAGACGGTGAACTCTCGCCTGAAACGGAAATATGGCGCATTCATCCGCTCACGACGCTGGTGGAAGCAGTTCCATGAAGTCGTTGTCGGTTGTCACACTCACAACATCGAAAAGGCACTCTGAACGTTCAATAGAGAGGTGGTACTTTTCGGGTTACGGGGTGCCAGTACTTTGTCGGCGAGCAATCGCCAACTGTACAAAATAGAAAAGAACAGCCCCCATCGCGGCAAGTGTTCCTCCACCGAGAATTGTAGCAAGTGCGTGGAGTGGTCTAACGAGAAGGCCAGGGCCGGATGGGATGAACAGCGAGTAGTAAATCGGGATGAGGAACGGCGTGAGGATGATCGGGGCAAGGAAGAAGGTGACACCCACGAATCCACCCCACAGAAGCGGAGACTGTACCTGATGGCCGATGGAATGTCTATACACCAAGACTCCTGCAAGCACTCCAATACCCAGCGCTATCGGCGGGACAAGGGCATCCGCGCCGGGGACGGGAGGATAGGGTGGAGACATACCCAATTTTCTATGTACCCGTATTGTAGGCTTTCTGGAGAACGGCCCCGTGGTAGACATACAGTCCTACCTAACGGCTGTTTCAGCGGAAAGGTATCGGACTAATAGGATTTCAACAGAGCCGTCCTGGGTAAATGGCCTCGACGGCGTCTTCTGCTTGGCCGGCATCGCCGATCTTAGGGGCCTGTCCGTTGGTGGCGGCCAGAGGACTCCCACTCGAATATCCACAAAGCCACGGCATCTCCTGGTGGACCCGCCAGGATCAACCTCTCCCGACCTTCCGGAGACACGGCCCTGCGCCCATGAGCACGATGTCTGCCCCATCGGCGGATGAATAGTGCCGCTACAAGTCGTCCAGCTCGGGTGGCCGGTCAGCGTGACCCGTCCACATCTGTTCGGCCTCACAAAGATTCGTGATGAGCGCGAGACTAGCGATGATGATGCCGCTGTAGCGGAGGTCCTTGGTAGAGCGCCATCGACCCCGAACGAATCAGTTGAGCCCCAAGCTCTGTCTCGAGCTCTTCCGAGGGACGGACAGAAAGCCGTACAGCGACACCCTGATCAATGTCATCGCAAACCCATACTTGATCGCCGTCAGTCGCTCATCGAACGTGAGAGGGTTCCAGATGCAACCACTCCAATCTCTCCAATAACGGTGAACGCACGCAGATTTCCTTTAGGATAGACACTGGCGCTACGATCCACACGGTAGTGTTCAGATTAGTTGATTCCATGCGAAGGCGAATGACCGAAGTCAGTCGTCAGCTGTCGCTGCTTCGGCGTTGCTGAAACAGTTTGAGAACGAAGATATGATTCATTTTACCTTACGAAAGACATGTTCGACGCTGTTACGATTTCCATGTTTTGCGAATCTGAAATTTGAGGCCTTGCCGTGAACAGGCATCTTTCAGCGAGGGCGATCGATCGATGAGAAACACGGCGTCGTCGACGTCGTGTTTCTCGCGGAGTTCCGCGAAGAACGCGTGATCGATGACCTTGTTTGTCGTTGACTCAAGCTTCGTGTAGAGTAATTCGTTTGTCTCTGTATCGACCGCAGCGTACAGCTAGTATTGCTCGTCGTTGAGTCGGATCACGGTCTCATCGACCGCGACGTAATCCGGATTGCGTCCATCTTTGGGCTGTCGGTTGGCTTAATGACTCCAACTATACACGGTGGACCGAGCGCATTCGACACCGAAAATCTCAAAAATAGATATAGTATCCAAAAGATATAATTCAGCGAAATGCAACTGAACACTGAGCTTCATCAGAAATCGGGGTGTCGCTTCGCGTTCAACAAATCTAAGTCGATCTGGTTGATATAACTGGTGCGACTAGCAATTTTCGACATGGACACTCAAAATCGCTACGCCTCACCTTTCAATCCTTATCTGAACACCACCCTGTTCCGGCGTCGTCGATACCGTTAGAACAGAGTACTGACATAGGAACGCTGCTGCATCAGTTCTCGAAAGTCGGTCTCGTTGCCGAGGCCCAAACCATTCACTCCCCCACACACCGAGTCCAAAAACTTCAGTCGTGAGCTATCGGTTCGACACACACGACGTCGGTCAGTGATTCGTTCGACTGCGGGTAGAACCGACCTTTTTGCTCCCCACTCTCGTCTCCCGAGTCGAGGTATGGACACGCAGTTCAGAATGGCGAGAGCGGGAATCGGCGTGGTGGCGGAGGTCCACGCGATGTCGGTCGGCGACATCGACGGCGCGAAGGTCGAACGGGTGAAGATGACGCTCGACGAGCGCGGTTTCGGCGTCTCCTCGCTCGGCTCCCCCATCGGGAAGATATCGTCACTGACCCGTTCGAACCGCACCTGGAGACGTTCGAGCGAACACTCGATCGCGCCGAGACGTTCGAGACCTCGCTGATGATACACCTGTACCCCGAATTCGTCGGCGAGGAGGGGGAGGCGACCGCGCCGACGAACGGCGGCGACTCTAGTCGTCCGACGAACCGTTCACACCAACGTACGGATGGGTGGGAGGGAGAACCGGGAGCTACTTGGGTGTCAACGTCGTGTGTTCCTGCAATGACCGGGACTGAATCCGCGGGCGCCTCGGATACCTCAAGCCACACGAAAGTGGGCCGCCTCATCAACGAGTACGGGCTGAACGGTATCGGCGAGGAGCTCGAACGCCGCTGGACTGGGGAGGACAGCGAGCGCGACAGTCTGCGGACGCTCGCGGACGTGTTCAACCGCCGCGTGCTCGAACGGGCGATGCTGGACACCGGGATGGACCCCCTGGACGGTGAGGTGTCGAACGTGTATCGGCTCCTCACCGACGAGGACGTCAGCCGCGGCGTCGAGACCGAGGTGACCGCCAGGCTCGAACAGGAGGGCCTCGACGTCGACTTGCTCCGCAAGGACTTCGTGACCTATCAAGCCATCCGGACGTTCCTGAAGGACGTCCGTGGTGCCTCCTATGAGTCCGACTCCCGAAGTAGCGTCGAACGGGCGCAGTCGAGCTTCGCACGCCTCGTCGGCCGGACCACCGCCGTCGTCGAGCAGAAGTTGGAACAGCTCCAGTCCGCCGGGAGGCTGACGCTGGGGAGTTTCCGCGTCCGAACCGCCGTCACGGTCTACTGCGAGGACTGTGAGACCCAGTATGACGTGACGACGCTCCTCGAATCAGGGGGGTGCGAGTGCCTGTCGGAGGACTGAGATAACACCAATATGTCTGTTAAGTACTCACTCGGGACCTCTGGAATCGCGCGAAGGCGCACCCGTGTAGCGGCACAGCCGACGAGTTCGTTCCCTCGTAGGGAACAGTAGTCTTAATACACCGTCGCACACAACTGTGACTATGAGAACCGAAGAGATCACGAAAGGAGAAGTGACCATTTGTGCTCGCAACATCGGCGGGATTTCGGAGACAGAGGTCGTTTTCGAACCCGGAGTGACGATTCTCGCCGGGCGGAATGCCACCAACCGAACGTCGTTGTTGCAGGCCATCATGCTGGGCCTCGGGAGCGACAGGGCGTCGTTGAAAGGCGACGCCGACGAGGGCGAGGTCGAACTTCGCGTCGACGGTGAGCAGTACACCCGAACGCTCACCAGGCGCAACGGAGGCGTCGCCCTCGGCGGCGACCCGTATCTCGACGACCCGGAGGTCGCAGATCTGTTCGCCTTCCTGCTGGAGGGGAACGAGGCGCGTCGGGCCGTCGCCTGGGGTGAGGATCTCCGCGAACTCATCATGCGGCCCATCGACACAGGCGCCATCCGGGCCGAAATCGACCATCTCGAAACGGAGCGCCGGGATCTCGACGAGCGACTCGACTCGCTCGAAGAAGTCGAGCGTCGACTGCCAGAACTCGAATCCCGTCGGACGAACCTCGAGGCGGATATCGAGGAGAAGCGCCAGGAGTTGGAGTCGGCCGAGTCGGAGGTCGAGTCGCTCGATGAGAGCGTCAAGGAATCGCGCGAGGAGCGCGACGAACTGGAGGCGAAGCTCGACGAACTCAGGGAGACTCGCTCCGAACTCGACCGACTCCGTCGGCGCATTGAGACCGAGGAGGGGAGCATCGAATCTCTGACCGAGGAGCAGAGCGAGGTGGAGTCGGAACTCGACTCGATGCCCGAGGAGACCGACGCGGACACCGGCGAAATCGAGCGCGAAATCGACCGGCTCAGGGAGCGGAAACGGACGCTCGACGGCGTCGTGGGGGAGCTCCAGAACGTTGTCCAGTTCAACGAGGAGATACTCGAGGGCGACCGCAGCGACGTCCGTTCGGCCCTGAATGTCGCCGACGACGGCGCGGTGACCGACCGCCTCGTCGAGGACCAGACCGTCTGCTGGACCTGCGGGAGCGAGGTACAGAAAGAGCAAATAGAGTCGACCCAAGACCGACTCCGCGAGTTCCGGAAGTCGAAACTGGAATCGATTCGCACCACTGAGGACCGCCTCTCGGAACTGCGTGGCGATCTCCAGTCGGCGAAGAGCCAGCGCGAGCGACGTGCAGACCTGGACTCCCGACTCGACCGCATCGACGACGAGCTCGACTCCCGGCGCTCGCGCCGAGATGAACTTCGCTCGGAGCGAAAGTCCGTCTCGGAGGAGTTGGAGACGCTCGAAGCGGAGGTCGACGAACTGGAGAACGAGGAGTTCAGCGACACCCTCGACAAGCACAAGGAGGCCAACGAGATCGAGTTCGAAATCGGCCGCCTGGAGAACGACCTTAACGAGGTCGTCGACGAAATCGAGGAACTCGAATCCAAACTCGATGAGCGCGAGGAACTCGAAGCCGAGCGGGAGGAGGTCAAGGAGGCGCTGGTCGACTCCCGAACGCGCATCGAGCAGATCGAGACGCAGGCCGTTGAGGAGTTCAACACCCACATCGAAACCGTCCTCGACATCCTGGAGTACGGCAACTTGGACCGCGTCTGGATCGAACGCGTCGAGCGGCAGGTGCGGGAGGGTCGCCGGAAGGTCGACCGGAGCGTTTTCGAACTCCACATCGTCCGGACGAACGAGTCAGGGACGACCTACGAGGACACCATCGACCATCTGAGTGAGTCCGAGCGCGAGGTCACTGGGCTCGTGTTCGCGCTGGCGGGCTATCTCGTTCACGAGGTGTACCAGACGCTACCCTTCATCGTCCTTGACTCACTCGAAGCCATCGACTCCGAACGGATCGCAAAGCTCGTGGAGTACTTCAGCGACTACGCTGCCTACTCCGTGGTGGCGCTGCTCCCCGAGGACGAGCAAGCGCTCGACGACGCCTACCGCCGAGTCAGCGACATCTGAGCGCCTAGAACCGAGCTGGCAGATACACGAACACGGGCGCCACCCCCGGCCCCGCCTGCTACGACCGCGACGGGACGAAGCTGACGACCACGGACGCATTGGTCGTATTCGGCTGCCTCAACGGGGAGGAACTGCTCGGCGGACGGATGCCCATCGACGTTGTCGACTCCCGCCTCGACGACTCCCGTGTATACAAACTGATACAGTGAGCGGGTGATTGGGTCGGGAATCACCAACCAGTCGGTGTACCTCGAATCGATGAGCGTCGACGAGGCGCTCTCGGCCCGCGCCGAGTGCCGGAACTCGCTGAGCGAAATCGGAGCATCGCTCACGGGGGACGCGGCCTGAAGGCGCTTGGGGCCTGAAACCGCGGCGTACCCCCGCCGACCGCGGCGGGTCAATCGACCATGTCGTAGTGGAAGTAGAGGAACCAGACGAACGCGAGGCCGAGCAATACGACGATCATCGCCTTTGGCCCGTCGATACCGAAGGTGAGGACCACGTTCGCGCCGGTGAGGACGACCGCGAGGTTGTATAGGTACATCATGACGTCGGCACGTGAGAGGTGCATACCTCCCCGGCGAAGGGTCAATGACGTTACGCGCCGCTCTCCTCGCGTCAACCGCCCAGCTTACTCCGTCCACGAGGATACAGAGGAGTCCTCTGGCGACGTGGTACCCCGCTGCAGATTCACGCTGTGGACGAGGTAGGTCAGAGAGCTGAGTGCGTTCTCACTGATAGAACGCCGGTCGAAACCCAAGGAGACTGACTGAGTCGATAGTTCGAGGGGGAGGCGACTGGAGCCAGCGAGCGATGAGCCCTGACCGATTCGCGAAAGGACGAACCTCTCACCCTCCGTGTCAGACGCTATGCCCGACGCAGCGGGTCGGAGACGTTCGACGCGCGCCGAGGCGATGACCGGGTAGGTAGCGGGTTCGGTTCGTCAGGAGCGAACGCGTCGGTGCGCCCGACGAGTCGACCGTAGTTCGCCCCGAAACGCGGACTAACAGGAACCGTGCGGGCCAAGTATTCACTTATCGTCGGATTCGCATTCGATGGAATGACACCACCATATTTTAGTTCGAGTCCGGAGACGGGTACCCGATTTCCCGCCCCTCACGAACCGTCGCCTATCGAGAATGAAGGGCCGGTAAGTCGTTGGCGTGTCCAGGACATCAACGGGTAGAAACGCGACTATTGGGACCGCCATCGTCGTTTCAGGTCAATCACATGGGTTCACGCGGGGGTATCGGCAACATCGATGGCGCGTCGGTCATCACTGGTTTCCCTCAGAATTAGAGTCAGACCTGGATCTGGCTTCGGTGGGTTGGACGCAGCGATAGACGAAGTTATGCGATCCAATACCGATCCAGCGCCGTGGAATCGACTACACAGAGCGAAACCTGATCGAAAAGTGGTTTCACACCCTCAAGATGCGAGTCGACCGATTCCATGACTCCGGTGGCGACAGTCGGCTGAGCGTCCACCGATTGATTGCGCTGTTCTTCCATTACTATAATGTCCGACTACTGCATCAAGCGTTCGACGGACGAAGCTAGCACAGGAGCTTAACAAGACAGTGCCGTTCATCGAATAGTTCGTTCCACCTTCATGCCATCACCAGCTTCTGTTCGCTCTCGGGTAGAACTCCCACCTGTATACCTAATAGAATAACAGGACTATGTTTGTTATATCTGCCAGGAAATTACAGGACTAGGTTTGTAATCTCTGTCGTGGAATAACAGGACTAGGTTTGTTATCCCTAGCGAGCTTAGAGGAGGCACCGTTTCTGAAAACCCAAACCAATCCTTATGGAGGGAAGGATTCGAAGCACTTGAGAGATCCCAAGTCATCGCCCGGTACGGCGTCGGCATCGATAGTGATCATGAATAGCGGTGTAGCTTTTTAGCCGTTTGCTGATCAGCTGTACAACAATAGACTCGTTCCTCTATACGGAACTCCGATACCATGACAATCAGATGGTGCATCCAACGTTATAGGAGATTGAGAGGCATTTGATGTGAGAACCCGCGAATAATTCTAATTAATGGCGCTTAGAGAGATATTTTGGCGATGTTTACCTAGTGGCTCGTATATTGAATCTTCATTCCTTCCCACATAGCGGAACAAGAGTTAATACGATGGAGGATAGAAGAGTGACCATGACAAAGGAATCAACGGAACAGCTCAATTCTGTGAGTTTTGCCTGTGACGTCCTCAACGCACTTGACAACCTCGGCGGTGCCGGAGTAACCGAACTAGCAAAGAAACTAGATTGCTCAAAGAGTACGGCACACAGGCAGCTGACGACGCTTTATAACAAGGAATACCTCGTCAAGGATGGCGATCAGTACCGTATCGGATTCAAATGCCTCGACATGGCCGCGCACGTGCGCGATCAAATCGATAATTACGACGTTATCCGCGAAGAGATCGACAATCTTGCTGTGGAAACTGGCGAAACAGCTCAATTTGCCACAGAGGAGCACGGACGGGTAGTATATCTCTATAAAGCACGCGGAGAGAACGGAGTTCAGACATCCTCAAATGTCGGTACTCGAGAGTTCTTCCATTGTACGTCTCTCGGAAAAGTGATGATGGCTAACATGTCAGAAGACCAAATTGACGAGATTATCGAGCGTCACGGACTACCAGCAAAGACCGTGAATACAGTCACAGATCGCGAGTCACTCCGAGAGGCTTTCGAACAAATCAGAGAGCGTGGCTACGCGATCGATGATGAGGAGAACGTTCAAGGGCTTCGTTGTGTTGCAGCCCCTGTCTTCCAAGGCAAGGACATCTTGGGTGCTGTTAGTGTATCGGGTCCCTCACGGAGAATGGAGGGCGAACGGTTCGACGAGGAAATACCCAAAAACGTGACACGCTCGGCGAACGTAATTGAACTCAACTCCAAGTTCGCCTGAGTACTCTGACGATTCTTCGTTCCTCTATATGGAACGGCCCGTTGTTGTAGAACTCTTATGTACCGACCCCGACGAAATCTCGGTGTCTGATGGGGTTATTTTACCTTGTACGTCGTCACATCTCACACGTATATGAGACTCGCAATGACCACCCTCGGTTGCCCGAAGTGGGATATCGAGACCGTCTTTACTAGGGCATCAGACTACGGGTTCGACGGTGTCGACTTCCGAGGGTTGCAGGAAAACCTAGATATCACTCGCCAACCGGAGTTTACGAGTGAGATGGATCAGACACGGAGGCTCCTCGATGAGGCAGGGCTTTCCGTGAGCGCATTGAGCTCAAGCATCGAGATTTGCAACTCCGATTCTAGCGAGGAGAACGTCAGCCGGGCTCGACGATTGCTCCCCATCGCACACGGACTCGATGTAGAGTACATTCGTGTGTTCGGGAAAGGAGACTCGGATACGCAGTCGGACTCTGAGATGGCTAGAACGGGACGAACGACGATGGAACAGATCTTGTCGCTTGAAGGTGCAACAGACGTCCAGTGGATCGTTGAGACCCACGATAACTGGACTCAGTCCGAAGACTGTCGTGTACTTGTTGACCGGGTCGATTCCCCGAATGTGAGCGTCCTCTGGGATGTCGGTCACACTGCTCGCACCGGCAGCGAAAGCCCTGCCGAGACCCTAGAGACGCTTGGATCCTCCATTGAGTACGTTCACATCAAAGACGCAGTCTACGAACCCGATCACGAATACGCGATGGACGACGGGTGGCGGTACGTCGCCCCTGGAACCGGTGAACTTCCACTGGCTGAGACCATTCAATTACTCCGAAGGGTGTGCTTCGACGGATGGGTATTGTTCGAACACGAGAAGCGCTGGCACCCCGAACTCCAGGACCCGGAACACGCTTACCCTGCGTTCGTTGATTGGTTTAAGAATCTCTCCAGAGGCCGGTGAATCGTCTCCAGAGTTCGTTCAGACCCTCAGCCACCTGATCGTCGCCCTGGATTTCGTTGACGACGACTGTCCCGTCTTCGATTGTTTTCGGACAGTCGTCCGAGCGACAGGCTCCGAATGACGTTTTCACGAATCCGTAGCGGTGGTCTCACATGTATAAAGCATGACTTGCATATTGGCAATCAGCATGAGCTCGGTGTATATTGCGGTGCCGAATATTATCTCAACAACGGTAACCAGAAAGGAGGCTCGGTGCAGATTTGTAATAGCCGAAGGTTTTTAAGGGAGTATGTGGAAGAGCAATCAGATGAGCTATAATAGCCTCAAGCGACAACTTCAGGGAGTGGCGTTTACGACTGCTACCCCTTTTACTGAAGACGGGACGGAAGTGAATCACGACGCGCTTACCGAGAACCTCCAAACGATCGAAAGCGCGGGCGGGAACATCTTCATACCCTGCGGAAACACTGGAGAGTACTACTCCCTCTCGAACAGCGAGCGAGTAGAAGTCGCGGCAACGCACTTCGAAGCAACCAGTGATGATGCAACTATTGTCGCGGGTGCTGGCGGGAGCACGAAAACAGCCAAGTCCCTCATCTCGCAGTACGAGAAATTGGGTGTGGATGCGGTCCTGATCATGTACCCCCGTCATACCTATATCCACGAACGGGGGTTGATCGAATACTTCCAGGAACTGGCGGATAGTACTGATCTCGGTCTCGTCATTTACAAGCGTGGGGAGACGATTTCTCGCCAAGTGATCACGAAACTCTCGACCATCGAGAACGTTGTCGGCGTGAAGTATGCAGTGAACGACATCAATGACTTCTCGCAGACGGTCTCGGACACGCCGGGAGATCTCGTCTGGCTGAACGGTATCGCCGAGCGGTATGCACCGTCGTTCGCCCTTGAAGGAGCTGAGGGAAACACCACCGGAATCGGGAACTTCGTCCCCGAAGCGATCCTCTCGCTTCAGCAGGCAGTTGAGGACGAGGACTGGGAGCGGACGCAGCAAATCCGTGACCTCCTCAGACCGTTCGAGGATCTTCGCGAGGAGACCGGTCGCGACAATTCCCTCTCGAATGCGAACAACGTCCCCGCGGTGAAGTACGGGTTGGAACTGGCAGGGCTCTACGGTGGCCCGGTCAGGAAGCCACTGGTTGAACTTTGTGAGAAAGACAAACAGCGAATCGAGGAGTACTACCAGCAAGTCCAAGATGCGGCGCTCTAACGGCAGATCCGGATGCTACCAACAGGTCCAAGATGCAACGAGGATACTGGTTCCAAGTTGTGCCTCCATGGACATGCCTGGCCTGATCCGGTAGAACTGTAGACGTGGTTTTTAGCCGAGAATACCGCCAAACGGGAAGAGAGAGCTGTCAGAGAGTATCTCATATTGGCTATCGCCGCTGGTTGGTTGTCTCACTACCTACCGAGTCTCGAGAGACATCCGAGAACGCCTACGTTGAAACTGAATCCGCCGGACCAGCGCACTCCTCATGATGCCGATACCGAATCCGTGACGTTGTCGTGATCTTTCGAGCGGCGAAGTTGACGGCCCATCGCTGTACCCTGATCTACGTTCGTAGCATCGCTATACCGATACTTGACCAATCACGATGAGGGACGCAGGATTTAAGCGGGTACTCGCGAACTCGATAGCTTGAAACGATGGATATCCTAGTTACACTTCCTGACCGGCAAAGAGGAACCCAGACGTTCTTTTCCGACGAACTAGCGGGTCGACTGGAAGGGCTCGGAACGGTAGAATGGAATAACAGCGAGTCGAATCTTACGCCTGACGAGCTCATAGATCATCTCGAAGGGGTCGACGTCTGTATGACTGGGTGGGGTTCGCCTTGTATCGACCGAGAAATCCTCCAATCAGTCGAGGACTGCCAGTTGGAACTAGTGACACACATCGGCGGAAGTGTCGCAGCTGTTGTGACTGACTATGCCTACGACACCGACGTCGCCGTCTGCAGCGCGAACGACGTGATGGCGAAGTTCGTCGGTGAGTACCTCATCGCTGGCGCCTTGACGGCCCTTCGCAGTTTCCCAAGCTTCCACGCCGACATGATGGCTGGGAAGTGGGATCGGGATAACGAACGGGTGGACACGTTGTTCGACAAGACGGTCGGATTCGTGGGGCTGGGGACCATCGGGAAAAATTTCTTGGACCACCTGCAAAGCTTCGACGTGAACGTCATCATCTACGATCCGTATATCGCTGAAGAGGATTTGGCCGAGTGGGAGGCTGCCGAACTGGCCGGCCTCGAGGACGTGTTGACCCGGTC
The DNA here is from genome assembly GCF_013401515.1 of Halorarum halophilum. Classification (NCBI taxonomy): domain Archaea; kingdom Methanobacteriati; phylum Methanobacteriota; class Halobacteria; order Halobacteriales; family Haloferacaceae; genus Halorarum; species Halorarum halophilum. The sequence continues at coordinate 153,814 of NZ_CP058531.1, forward strand.
GGATCTGGTTTCAATCCACGTGTCGAAAACCGAGGAAACCGTTCACCTGATGGACGAACAGCGACTCGGGCTGCTCCCGGATGGGTGCCTGCTTATCAACGCAGCCCGAGGAGCAATCGTCGACACGGAGGCGCTGCTCGATGAACTTCGGACTGGCCGCATCTCGGCAGTTCTGGACGTCTACGAGCATAAGAAGCTCGAACCAGACAGCGAACTGCGCGAGATAGATAACGTGGTTCTCACGCCACACATGGCCGGGTCGGCAATCAGGCACCCACTCACTGCGGCGATGATTAACGAGGTGGAACGGTTCGCGCGGGACGATCCCCTCCAGCATAGGATCCCCTATGAGCAGTTTGAGCTGATGACGAGGCCGTGGATCCACGCCGACAAGGTGTGATCACCCCCTGATGGACCGGACAACTGTTCGATAATAAGGCTCCCTTCCAAAGTTATAATAGAGGTCCCCAATCAGAGGAAGCCATGCCATCAAACAGAGATAAGCACATCGACACCAGTCGTACAGCGGGCACTGCGGTCGGCGATCCCGTATTGTTCACCAACCGTGGCGCGAGACACGCGGTGACTGGGAACCACGGTAAGCAAGCGGAGTACGTCGAGAGCGAGGATACGACCTTCGTCGTCATTCGCGGAGACCTTGGTCAGCAGTACGCGCTGACCTACGATCACAAGGCTCGCGAGCGGTCTCCCCACTATCGGATCGATGCAGACCACATGGCAGACGACCGCCACGCCAGTCCAGCATTAGCCATCGACGACGACGGGATCATCCACGTCTTCTACAGCTCGCACAACAGCTACCATTACTACGCCCGCAGCGAGAACCCCTACGATGTCACCTCTTGGGAGCGAAGGGGGCAGATGACTGACGTTCCGGAAGGTACGTATCCGATTCCATTGGTATACGACAACGATGTCTACGTACTCTACCGGACCGGTGGCGGCTACGCCGACGGAAGCAGTTCCCACGGTGATACCTATCCCGTCCACGAATTCGCGACCATCGTCCGCTCGACAGATGGCGGGGATACCTGGCAAGACATTGGTCCGGTACTGGACGTGACTGAGCACTCCGAGCAGGATTCGGACGCGTACATTACGGACTTCGATGAGCGTGACGGTAAGTTCCATATCTCCTGGTTCGTCGCCAACGGCGACAACCATGACGACTATCACTCCGACGCGTACCACGCGTACTACGATCCGGAGATGGGTGAGATGTACGACCTTGCTGGCAACAGCTACGGCGACACCGTCGCATGGAGCCAACACGATGAGGGCAACGTCAAGGTGTACGATGGCGAGTACGTCACTCCGGTCAAGCACGCTCTCGGCGAGGACCAGACACACGTCGTCTTCGGAGCCGAACATCCAGACCGAGGCGACGGGCAGTACTTCCTCGCCACGTGGAACGACGGCTGGGATCTTGAGGAGATCCCCGGCGCGACGCACAATTACAAATGGAAGAAATGTGACGCTCGGATCTCTGACGACGGGTATGTCGAAGCTCACCTGATCACCGACGACGACGGCGTCTTGCACCTGGAGAACGGGCGACGCCACAGCGTCGGTAATTACGACGTCTTCGTCAAGGACGACGACGGGGAGTGGACTTCGCGGCGCCTGGTCGAGCGCTATTACCACGAAGGCGTCTCCATCGTCCGCGAGGGTGCGGAAAACATCGCCGTCGTGCGTAACGGGCTCGACGAGTTCGCGGCACTCGGCGCCGAGTACACTCCGATGGACGACTCACGGCAGCGCCCGATGGCTCGCGTGTGGGCCGTCGGTGATATCGACATCAGCCCGGCCTTACAGTACATGAACGACCAGCCAAAGACGGTCGCCCAGCGCCACCGCTTCTCGGAGAATCCTGCCCAGTTCAACCACGGCACCGGTGACGATGGCTGGCTTCAGCTCTTGGAATTCGCCGGTGCGGGCTACAGCAGCATGTTCGGCCTCGGGATCAATGCCCCCGAGCGGACGCTGCACCTGCTCGGGCACGAGGAGTGGACTGATAGGGTTTCGCTGTCGGTCCGCAACGCTGCCGAGAATGTCTTGGAGGCCCGCAGCGACGGCACCGCCCACCTGGGTAACAACGGTCTAGTCTATCCGCAAAAAGACATCGCAGAGGGCGGCTACGTCGGCGTCCACGACGGCGAGATAGTCCAGAACGACGACAATCAGAACGACAATCCCGAGGGTCTCTGGCGCTGGGACGCGGCCGGCGCACAGTGGAAGCTTGAGCGCGACCCGACAACGACTGTCTCGCCAGAGTGAACGGCTGACGAGTATTCATATATTCTCATAATCTAATTATCAATTAGATATATATGATGTTAGATTATAGGCCGATACGGGATATCTAATGTTCCCAAGACAATCACGACGAAACGTGCTCCGCAGAGCGGCCGCCGTTGGTGTCCTAGGTGGTCTCACAGGCATTGGTACGACCGGCTCGGTCAGCGCCGCGTCCGGCGACGATGACAGACTCATCGTCGACAAGCAATCGAACGGTGAAGGGGACAGGTACTCAACGATTCAGGACGCGATTGACGATGCCTACGCCGGGGACACGATCCACGTGACTCCGGGGCGATACCTAGAGAACTTAGAGACCGTTCGCGGCGGCGGCCCCGGGGCCCCGATCACGATCACCGGCCCGCGGTCGGCGGTGTACTCCGGCGGCGGCGACGCCCGGAGCTTTGAAATCAAGCACAGCCACGTTCACCTGACCGGGCTCACCCTCAACGGGCTCCACGATCCGGACAATCCGGACGTAGAGTCGTCATACCGGGACAAGCTCGTCTACTGCGTCCCCGAGACGCCCGAGTACCTCACCGACGTCAAGATCACGCCCCACGCCGTCGGCAACACGACCGGCGAAGCGATCCGCCTGAAGATGATCTACGGCGCCGAAGTCGGCGACTTCGAAGTCATCGGCCCGACCGGGGTCTCGCACTACCTGTTCGACGAGAGCGGGTCGAACGGCGAAGTTGTCTACGTGGGGACCTCGCCGTCGCAACTTGAGAAGAACCCTGGCGGCGAGGTGGACCGCTCGCACGACGTCCACGTCCACCACGTCGACAACAGCGCCGGGCACGTGAACTCGGAGCTGGTCAACACGAAGGAGGGGACCTATGACGTTCTCGTCGAGTACTGTACCGGGTACGGCTCCGCGTACATCCACGGCGGGGAGGTCAACATCCAAGGCGAGCGGTCGACAGTCCGCTACTGCGACCTCTCGCACAACGCCGGCGCTGGCATCAGACTCGGCGTCAGTACGTCCCACGAAGACGTGCCATACGCCGGCGAGAAGAACTCGGTGTACTACAACCGGCTGCTGGACAACGACGGGGCGGCGCTCAAGCTCCCGACCAGCGACGCCGAGGACCAAGAGGTCCTCTGTGGCAACGAGTACGATGGCGGCACGAACGATGACCCCGGTAAGGCCTGTCCCACGTACCTCCCGGAACCGAAGGGGCACGTCGGCCACAAGGGCGGCCAGGGTAACTGAGCACCCCTCCGCCAGACGGGAACAGCGCACTTTTTCGCTACGCAGGGACGCGAACGGGTTCGGTGAGCGCCCGCCAAGTAATCGGTGCGTACGAACCGCCGGAACGACGGATTTCGTCAAGTATATAGACCAACAACGGAGAAATCTTTCAATCATGGACGTACTAGCAACTGGAGTATACGGTCGGTGTGGCACTGCGATCATCGAGCATCTACACGACCGTGACGAGTACGACTTCACGTACCTCAACAGGTCGGACAGATCAGACGATCACCCGTGGGGTGGGTACGATACGTACCTGGCAGATGTCACGGATTACGAGGCGATGAGACCGGCGTTCGACGGACAGGACGCCGTCATTCACCTCGCGGCCTTCCCCTACACGTACGGGTCGTGGGAAGACGTGAAAGGACCCAACACCGACGGGATATACAACGCCCTCGAGGCGGCCCGGGCGGCCGAGGTCGAGACCTTCGTCTACGGATCGACGAATCACGTGATGGGCATGTACGAGATAGACAACGCGCCGGAGATCTATTACGGGGATGCGGACGTCATGATCGACCACACGGACCCGAAGCGTCCGGACTCGATTTACGGCGCGACGAAGTCGTTCGGCGAAGATTTGGGCCGCTACTACGTCGAGAACCACGAGCATCCCAAGCGCTTCTACGCGATCCGCATCTGTAGCGTCCGGATGCCCGAGTGGGACCACCCGTACGGCGACGCCGAGCGCATGGTCCAGGAGGGCGAGTTCGAGGCCGGAAGCGGCGAGAACCAACAGATCGAACGGGGCAGCGAAGAGTACGAGGAGCAGGTTGCACGCATGAAGTGTATGTGGCAGTCTCGCCGGGATTTCGCCCATCAGGTCGACTGCTGCCTCCAGGATGATTCGGTCGAGTTCGACATCTTCAACGGCGTCAGCGACAACGACCGCCGCTGGTACGATATCGAGCACGCCCGAGAGGTCCTCGGCTATAATCCCCAAGATAACGGTGAAGACTGGGACGCCCCGCCCGAGTAACTGTTCTTTGTCGGGAGTGGGTGGCACCGAAATAGCCCTTCGATTCGATCCAGTTTCGACAGCGAATCTGTGAAAAACGAGCGGAGAGTCTGGACCGGCATTGCGCAGGGGGACCACTCGGTTACCGATCCTGTGATAGAGCACCGATGCAGGGTCTTCCCGTGGATGTCATTCGGCACAATCTCCGCGAGAGCTGCCACGCTTCAGTCCACGAAAAAGTTCGCGAACGCAGAGTCGATGATGCATGCTATCGGATGATAACTAACGGATCTCAGCCCCGGATCCTCTCCTGAGAGCTACGATCTGGCCAACTGGATGAAAATGAGGAACGCGACCGCTTCGGTAGCCTTAGTCCCAGGGCGTGCCGTCTCGGGCGGGACTGAAGACGTCGATACCAGATACCGGCTCGTCCGTGTTGTTCTCAGAGGCGTGTGGCACGTCGCCCGGGATGACATACGAGTCGCCTGCCTCGAACTCGAAGGGTTCTCCGTCTAGAATAACCGTGAACGTGCCTTCAAGGATGTAGACGATCTGTTCGTGGGGATGGCTGTGCTCCATCGCCGTCGCACCCGGATCGAAACGGAAGTGCTGGGCGTTCATATTCTCACCGGCGACGAGTTGGGTCACCCGGACCCCTTCCTCAGGCTCTATCGTCTCCTGTTCGGAGATGGAAGTTCTCTCCATATCCATAGATTAGATCCCTCACACCTAAACGTACTGATTACCCACCGGACAGCGATATCGGTGGTCTCTCTACTGGATGTACAGTGTTTGGCAGGTGTCGTGAGTTGTCTCACCAAGGCTGACAGCAGCAGTGTAAACGGGATTCCCGAATAGTTAAGACAGTGTGTGATGTTTCGTTTAACGAACTCATGACAATCCCAGAGGTAACACTCCCAAGTGGTGACAAGATCCCGACCGTCGGAAAGGGTACCTGGAACCTCGACAACGAAACGGTCCAGAGCTCTGTGCAGGCCGCACTCAACGCCGGATACACGCACGTCGATACAGCCGAAGGGTACGGAAACGAAGCCGCAATCGGCGAGGCGCTTGCCGAGTACGAGCGTGACGAGATATTTCTCACCTCTAAGGTGCTCCCGAAGCACCTCAGCTACAACTCGCTCGTCGAAGCCTGTGAACAATCTCTGGAGCGACTGGGTACCGACTATCTCGATCTGTACCTAATCCACTGGCCAAACCCAGCAGTCTCACTTCGAGAGTCCCTCGACGCGATGGCGACGCTGCACGACCGAGGGCTGATTCGAAACGTCGGCGTTTCAAACTTCAGCGCGTACCAGTTGAGCTGTGCGCAGCACATCAGCGACGTGCCAATTGCAGTCAACCAGATCGAATTCCACCCGTGGTTCCAGCGACCGGACCTCGTCGACTACTGCTCTAAGACCGACACCGTCATCGAGGCTGCCGCCCCGCTCGCACGGACGGAAATTCTCGGTGACAGCACTGTCCAAGAACTGGCTGACAAGTACGAAAAGAATCCAGCCCAGATTGCCCTCCGGTGGGCTATCGAGAACGAGGTTGTAGTCTTACCCAAGTCGACCTCACCCGAACACATCGAACAGAATATCGAGCTGTTTGACTTCAGGATTGACGACGCTGACCGCGATCTCTTGGATGACCTCGATCGCGACCAACCGGTTTACGACACCCCTGCGAAGGACTGGACCGGCCACACCTACGGAATCCCCAAATAGACCGTCGTTGATGGAATGGTCTCGGCGTTAAAGCGGCTCTCCAACTCCGAACCTGGATGCAGGCGCCAAACGAGAACAGACAGGACGCGCTTGTGTGAGACGGCCATCGCGGTGGCAGTCGAGGCGATGTGGCGACGTCCGCTATCGGGTCGAGTTGTTCAATGTGATCTCCTAAACAGACACACTCTCGAACAACCAGAAAACTGAACTCAGTGAGAGTGTTGGTGCAGGTGATCGTAGTGTTCCGTTTTTTCACAGAGATGTAACTGAGGGGTTGAACGTATCCAAAACTGCCGGTTGGTCGAGATCTGTGCTGTCCCAACGGTGGAGAGAAGCGTTCTGGAAGAACATGGACGACAAGCTGACTAGAATGAGAGGTGGGAAAGATTTATTATGCCATACAAATACGAGTACTTCATGGTAAAGAGAAGCAGGCGTAATGATAGCCATAAGCATGAAGCTAAGCGTCGACAGATTCTGAAATCCGTCGGTGCGTTAGGAACCGCTGGAGTTGCTGGATTAGCTGGCTGTTCCAGCGATGGCAGTAACACTGGCGGAAATGGTAGCAACGGTGGTGGTGGGGGCAACGGCGACTCCGCTTCTCTCCGAATGTACATGGACGAGGCGAAGCCAGACGAGATTAACTTCAATCCGTGGAACGGTGGCACCGACGATATGCACCGTACTCTCGTCTTCGATTACGCGGCAGGATACCACCAGCAGGAAGATGAGTGGTACAACGTCCTCGTAGAAGACTGGGAGTGGCCTTCGACGATCAAAGAGGGAGAGACGCTCCAGATCCACATCTTCGACGACTTCACTTGGCACGATGGCACTTCGTACAAAGCGAAGGATTTCGTCGGCAACCTGCAGCTGCTAGAGTTCTTCGATGATCCGCTCTGGGATTTCATCTCCAAAGCGGAGGCTACTGGAGAAAAGACAGTAGAGCTATCTTTAGCCAAGAAAGCCAATCAACTGCTCGTTGAGGAGGCACTCTTCGGGGGGAGGCGGTGGATGTACCGTGACGATATATTCAGAGAGAACCTCGAGGCTCTGAAAAACGCCGGTGGAGACGATGAACGTCAAGGTGCGATGAATGACCTCACGCAGAAGAGGTTCACCGGTAGACAGATGGTAGAACAAGGGCTGGGTTGTGGTCCACTGAAATATAAAGGGTCAGACGCCACCCGGTTAATCCTCGAGGTGTACGAAGACTACTCGAACCCGCACATAACGGCGGACGACCTCGAATTCGATCAGGTCGTCATGCTTCCCATTGACACACCGGAACAACGGTGGCAGAAACTCATGAACAAGGAGGCAGACGTTGCACAGAATGCTTCCATCACGAGTAAACAGATTGAGCAACTGGACAACAATGACAACGACTGGGTTGACTGGATCGTTCAACAGCGCCACACCGGCAGAGCCATCACATGGAACACTCGCCGAAAGCCCTTAGACAACCGGAAGGTCCGGTGGGCATTAGCAAACGCGATTGACCGCGAATTGATGGTCAAAGGGGAAGCATACGGCGAATTCATGCTCGAGGCTGCCGACGTCCCCTGCGGAATGTCAAATTTCCTGACTGACAAGTGGCTCGGTGATCGGAAGGAAGATTATCTCACGTTCGGCAAGACCGGTAACAGAGACGAGGCGACTAAACTTCTGGAAGGTGAGGGATTCACCAAGGGCGAGGAGTGGTGGAAACGTCCGAACGGAAAGACGTTCGAGATCAGCGTCAAGTCGCCACCGTACTTTGCCGGCCGTAGTCAGGCACTGAAACAAACTTTGGAAAGTTTCGGAGTTAAAGTAAAGATCTACAACGAAGAATCGACCACGTACGAGGGACAATCGGTTCCAAACCATGAGTACGACGCACTGCACTGGTGGCAGGGGCAGGTGACTCCGATTCCGTATAACGGCTATAGCCTCAATATGGTGGAAGAAGCCCACCTCACTGCTTGGCCGATGAATTGGGACGACGAGAGTTCAGAGAACGAGTACAAGTTGGAAGTGCCACCGATTGGAGAACCCAATGGAAAGAAATCGGTTGTTGATGTCAATCAAGTCCTCTCAGATCTTTCCGAAGCGACGTCTGAAGAAGAACAGCGACCGCTTCTGCAAAAGCTAGCGTGGGTGTACAACTGGAACCAAGACAAAACGTACGACGTGGTCCGGAATCAAGCTTCGCCATATACGACGGATGAGTGGGAATGGCCTCAACCCTCTGGCGACCGGGGGCTTTCCAAAGACGAATATGGGGTGGACCAGAACCCGTGGATGCGAGTTGGTAACATTCAGATCTGGCCGATTCGAGCGGGGTACCCGAAAATCAAAGGGTAAGGCCAGAGCACTGCCGTCTACTACACGACGTAAGATTTCGTGTACGTCAACGATTCGGCAAACCAGTCGTTCTTGCTCGGTGTCCGCAGTTTTTGGCTGCGATATCGAGTTCAGAGTGAGTCTCGGAAAGCGTCGTTCTAACGCTGGAAGTAAAGCGGAAATAATAGAGTGAGCATCCTACTCCGTCGACCGAGCGGTACAATGCAACCTTACGCAAGGTAACGATTCCAGTAATGCGGTCTCTACCGGGAAAGTCAGACGAATCAGACAGTAGACGGCTCTTGGCCCACCTATAGCGACGTAGAACTCGATCTGTCCGGATTGTTCCAGTAGGTTTATTTGGGTGCCGTCCATCGATATTTGTGAGCTATATGCATAGACGATGTCCCGCGAAGATGAATTGCCCATCGGAAAGGATCGAGATAGCTACCTGTACGATCGAAAAATAGCGAGTAAAAACCAATGAACTACTATTTGAAACGGTTTGTTCGATCAGGATTGACAGCTTACATCGTCATTACCTTGACTTTCGTATTGACTCGGCTTATGCCAGGGGGACCTGCCGACTTCGTGCGAGCCAAAGTACGGAGGAGCAATCCTGCTGCTGGACCAGAGGAAATCAATCGCATGGTGGAACAGTACATAAGCATACGGCCGGACGAACCGATCTGGGTGCAGTATATCGATTATTTCATTTCGCTCTTAAGCTTTGATCTGGGGACCTCGTTCTTTTATAACAGATCTGTCTCTGCGATATATGCCGAAGCACTCCCGTGGACCTTGTTCATCATGGGAGTCGCCCTGATAATTAGCTTGGCAATCTCAATCGCGTTAGGTGCCTTCCTGGCGTATCATGAGGGTACTAAGATAGACTACTTCCTGAGTACGTTCTCGGTGACAATGAATTCCATTCCGTATTACATTATGGGGGTCTTCCTGCTTGTTATATTTGCATACACGTATGGACTATTCCCGTCCGGCAATCGGACGAGTATGGGTATTGAGGCCGGTTTCACGCTGGAATACTTTATTGACGTTCTCTGGCACGCGGCACTACCCATTCTGTCAGTTGTACTCACGGCTTTCGGGGGGCGAGCACTTCGAATGAGGGGTAACGCAATTCGTGTCCTTGGAGAAGATTACTTACAAGTCGCGCGGCTCCGGGGTTTGAAATCTGGTAGAATACGGACCCAGTATGTAGCTCGTAACGCAGTACTGCCAATCTACACTAGTATAATGATCCAAATTGGGTTTATGCTAGGTGGTTCTATTATTCTCGAACAGATTTTCCGATATCCGGGAGTCGGATATTTCTTCTTCAGATCGATCAGCTCTCGCGACTACCCACTAATGATGGGTGGTTTCCTAATCATCACCTTCGCCGTCATCATCGCAGTCACGATCGCAGACATGACCTACGGGTTAATCGACCCGCGCGCCAGTACTGGAGGCGATTCTCATGAAGCCTACTGAGGAATCCACACACGAACAGAAGCCCACAAGCACAGACGGAGGAACGAAGGAATTCCCACTCGCGTCGTTCCAAGAAAATCAGTCGAACGAGAGCGAACTCGGAAGCAGTCGACTACAGGAAATACTCTTAGAATTCCACGCAATTTGGAAAGTTGCGTGGTCGGATTGGAGAACGAAGGTAAGTCTCATCGTCTTGGGACTGTACGCACTAATGGGTACTGTCGGGGTCCTAATCGTACCGGAACCGACGCTGTACCCAGAAGCCTGGATTCAGCCCTTTACGACGTGGCAGTACCCGCTGGGCACGAACGGTAACGGACAAAGCGTGTTCGGCGCTATCGTGCATGCTGCACCTTCGATGTACATAATGATCCTAGCAGGAGGGGTCTTCGCTACGTCCATTGGAGCGACTATCGGAATTGTGTCCGGCTACAAACGTGGGCGAGTCGACGAACTGCTCATGACGTTCACTGACGTGGCGATGACCATTCCTGGTCTCCCATTAATCATCGTTCTGTCAGCGGTTTTTGAGCCGACTCATCCGGTTCTCGTCGGTATCCTTATTTCGATCAATTCTTGGGCTGGCCACGCTCGTGGAATACGGTCTCAGGTACTAACGGTCCGTGAAGAGTCATTTGTCGAAGCCTCTCGGTTTATGGGCGTCAACACCCGACAAATCCTCACGAGAGACATCACACCCCAGATGATGCCGCTAATCCTGATCGGGTTCGTGGATACCTCGAAACAGGTCATCTTCAGCTCTGTCGCCCTATACTTCCTTGGCGTACTTCCGTTCGAGGGACTAAACTGGGGCGTTCTGATGAACTTAGCGTACAAGTCGGGGTCGGCACAGACACCATCCCAGTTCCATGCGTTGCTCTACCCGATCCTCGCCGTCATCTTCCTCTCGTGGGCGATGATAATGTTGGTTCAGGGACTTGATCGAGTCGTCAACCCACGGATTAGAGCGAAGCACAAATCGGAAAAGAAAGAATCCGGGCAGTAGCCTGTTCTTTCACTTTCTAATCTGAAGTCTACCCGTTTTCCATCGCATCGGCAGTATTCGAATAAGGTTGAATTGTGAGGTGGACGTGGTTCTTGGGTGTCGTTATCAGAACCCAACACCTCACCGATTATAGCGACTGTGCGGAAGAGAGAATCCGAAGAGTAAGAGGCGACTTGATCGGGGCACGGCTGAGGCTGCAGATAGTCTGCCTCCTCCTCGGAGCATGATCTCACCACGCCACACATGGGAACATCGATATCGTCAACTGCGTTTTCATAACGCCGAAATACCCTCCGAATGCACTCGCCGACCCCTCCGGCCACGCTCAGCTAAAGCCAGTCAATCACGGCTGTGAGCATTTGCTACCTGTCGGTACCAGTATTTTAGGACAATACTCCTTCCTTTGTCAGAAGATTTTTAATTGAGATGCAGGAATATACTGGTATGGGCGATGATTTCACATCGAAATTCTGGGACAACCTCTGTTCGTTACGCCGGACAGTGTTCTACACCTTCGTCCTCAATCTGCTCTTCCTGATTCTACTGGGATTTTCGTTTCTGTTTCTCAGTCGAACATCTCCTGGATTTGTGATTCTACAGTTCAATGTGGTAATATTCACAGTAGGTCTGCTCATCTCCGGGTTTATCCTTCTGCGGTGCCGGCAATCCGCTCTGGAGTAATGGGTACTCGTTAGCTCCAACTCACTACTTCCGGTGGTGTACGAGCAATTCGATGAGGGAAATAATTAAGTAGGAGAGTAACCACACCTTAGATTACGAGTGACAAGGCAGGACTTGACAGGGTCACCATCTAGGAGATAGCCGTTCTCAAGGCACTCAATACGGTGATGGCGAGATAGTCAAGTCCTTCTTACAAAGCACGAGGCACACATAATGACAGCCAACCAGACCGGAAGCAGTCACATGGCCGAGAAGTCAACTACGAACCAACAGCTGGATGAAGACGTTATCTTTAGCCTCCGAGACACCTCTGTAACTTTTGACATGGATCGGGGGACTTCTAAAGTCCTCGACAACGTTAGTATAGATATCCAGCGGGAGGAAATCCTAGGCGTAGTGGGAGAAAGTGGGAGTGGGAAGTCCATGTTCGCTTCGTCGTTACTCGACGCTGTTGACGATCCGGGAGTAACTACTGGTGAGATCACATATTATCCTGATAAGGGGGATCCCATCGATATACTGAATCTGAGTGACGAAGAGCTCCGACAACTGCGCTGGGAAGAAATATCAATGGTCTTCCAAGGCGCGATGAGCTCCTTCAATCCAACATTAAATGTCCGGACTCACTTCAAGGAGACCATCGACGCTCACGACGTAGAAGAACAAGAAGGAATGGCAAACGCGGAGGAGCTGCTTTCGGATTTGCATCTTGACCCAGAGAGGGTACTCAACTCGTACCCACACGAACTTAGTGGAGGAATGAAGCAACGTGCGCTGCTGGCGTTGAGCCTTATTCTTGAACCCGATGTTCTTGTTATGGACGAGCCGACCGCAGCGCTTGACCTGCTGATGCAGCGGTCGATTCTCGGTCTATTAGAGAAGCTGCAAGAAAAGTACGAGCTAACGATCGTGTTTATCACTCACGATCTCCCACTAGTTGCAGGTTTGTGCGATCGACTCGCGGTGTTGTACGCTTTCGATATCGTAGAGGTGGGTCCAACAGAGAAGATGCTAAATCATCCGACTCACCCGTACACACGAGCTCTATTAAAAGCGGTTCCCAATCTCAATGCATCGCTTTCAGAAATGAGACCCATCGAAGGTTCGAGCCCAGACCCGGTGAACGTGCCTGATGGTTGTTCCTATCATCCTCGCTGCTCCCTCGCAGACGAACAATGCCGGACTACAGATCCGCCGTATTTCGACGTCGATAGTGATCATCAGACGGCGTGTTACCATTGGGAGGATTCCGTAGATGAAATCTCATTGACTTCAGAGAGGGATGACTCGAGCGTTACTACGTTCGAGGGTCAACAGTCTTCTGAACCTCTTGTTTCAGCACAAGACCTCTCTGTGCACTTCAAACAGAAGGGAGATGGTTTCAGCCAGCTCCTGAAAGAGTCGAAGACTGTTCAGGCGGTGAATAACATCGATCTGGATATCTACGGAAACGACGTAGTAGTGCTCGTCGGGGAAAGTGGGTGCGGAAAAACTACGCTCGGTAAAGCTTTGATCGGGGGGCAGCGCCCTACCGGCGGTCGCGTCTCCTTCAGAGATCAAAATATCTGGGTGGCACATGATAACGAGGGCGAGATAGATATCCCCTTCGAGGAGATCCGTCGCTCCTTACAGATCATTCACCAAGATCCGGGGAGTGCACTAAATCCAAATCGGTCGGTGAAAAAGAGTCTAGAAGTCCCGCTAAATATTACACAACCGGACTTGAGCAAAGAAGAGCGAGTAAGTAGAATCCTCGCACTGATTGACTACGTCGGGATGTCGCCGCCTGAAGACTACGCTGAGAGGTACCCTCATCAACTAAGCGGCGGCGAACAGCAACGAATCGCTCTCGTTCGAGCGCTACTAATGAATCCGGAGCTGATCCTCGCAGACGAGGCAGTGAGTGCGCTCGACGTTTCACTCCGTGTAGAGATGATGGACCTTATGCTCAAACTTCAGGATCTCTTTGACACGTCTTACGTGTTTATCTCTCACAATCTCTCGAATGCACGATACATTGCTGGGAAAGCGGACGGCCGGATTGCCGTAATGTATCTTGGCGAGATAGTTGAAATCGGCCCTGCAGAAGAAGTCGTAAGTAACCCGAAACACCCGTACACGAAGGTTCTAAAGTGGTCTACAGCGGAACTTGACGTCGATCAGTCATCTGGGAGTCCTCCGATCCGAGGAATAGACATTCCAGACCCAGTCAATCCGCCAAGCGGATGTCGGTTCCATACACGATGTCCGGAGGCGCGTGAGGTCTGTAAGCAAGAGCAACCTCGCTTACAGAGTGAATCCGGCGATAAACACAACTCTGCGTGTTTCCGGAACTACAGCGAGGATCATCCCTACTGGAGTAGTGAACCTCTCGCGGAAGCTACAGTGGACAGTCAGAGTCCCTCCAAAAGTGAATCGTCAGAGCAGGCCTAGTCCGAGTACTGATCTCTGAGAGGGGCTACAGAATACTCACACGTCGACACTTGCATGGTTCTGAGTACGAACGCAGGAACAGCGGTAGGTCACCAGAATTTAAGATGTCGAAAACCACTGTGAATCGTTTTTCGAGGGACCGGTGCGACGACACAATTATGACCTGACAGCGGTAGCACGCAGACATGAAACGGTACGAACCGAAGTGCGCGGGCGAAACGCTCTACTTGGTAGCTGATAATGACCGCCTCAAGGTGGGATTCGTCGACGACGTGGTGAACGCCGTCGGCGGCGACACGCACGCTATCAAGTACGACGAGAAACAGCAGACGCAACCGTGGTTGGAGACGGACGACGGAATACTCGAAATCGACATCCGTGAAACGGTAACGACGCTGAACCACACCGAGGAGACAGTGGCCGAACTCCGCGAGTATGCCATGCAGACCGACCGGTACGGCCTCCCAACACGAACTGTCGAGTTCGCCAACGTCATTGTCGACATCCTCAATCAGCAGGGTCGGACCAACTCGTGAGAAGTTGGACGTACAGACCGGCATATCCACACCCGTCTAGTCGTTATGTCGATAACTGCTGGCGCCCACGTGTCCGGTAGTGCGTGCTCGCCGCCGTCGCAGAGCGGTCGGTCACGAAGTAGCTGGTTGGCGACATAGCCGGGTTCTTCGATTAGTTTTGAGACGGACTACCTGCACCCAGAATCCGTTGCCGACCGAAGTAGCCGAATGCGGCCGCAGTGTAAACCTGCTCCGAGACGAATGTATAATGGAACAGCGTCATACCGACGAGCAACGGAATAGCTTTAATAAACAGAAAGTTATCCAATCGATATGCAGCCGTTTCTAGTCGTCGTGGATAGTACCGAGCCACACGAACGTCTCGTACGCGAAGCGGGCCGCGTCGCCGCCGCGACAGGCACACCCCTCGTATTGCTGTCGTGGCTGACCGAGGACAGACTCGAGGAGGATACCGATACGCTCCAAGCGATGAAGGATGCTCTCCAGACATCGTTCGAGACCAACGATGCCCGAGAACTGGCAGCGCAGTTCGTTCGTGAAACAGCCAACGAGGAATTCACCAATATCGGCGACTCGGTAGAGTACGACGTCATCACCATCGTCGCGGACGAGAGCGACCTCGCGGACGAGGTGCTTCGAGTGGCAGAGGAGCGAGGGTGCGGACACATCTACGTCGCCGGGCGGCAGCGGTCACCAACCGGGAAAGCATTATTCGGCGACACCGCCCAGCGCGTCATCTTGAACTTCGATGGCCTTGTCACCGTCCTTACTGAATAAACAGTTCGCCCCACTCTCTCACCGATTGGACGCTCATGTATCGGTGTCCCCACAATCGATACTACTTCTTCTTTAGCAAGTACCCTCCATAGCCACTAGAACCCGGGGCCTGCGGTGGCGTACGTCATCGTATCCGAGGCTCGTCCTCTACCGCCGTGGTCCTCCGGGTTTGCCAGAGAATGAGAGGCGAACCGGACGGAGGACGGACGCAGAACGGACGCCAAGCGCTCCCCCGGCGGCTCAGCGCAGGTTCTGTTCCTCGAGCCAAGCCTCGAACGGCTCAGGCATGTCGAGGTAGCGCGGCGGCGCCCGCTCGCGGAGACTCCAGTAATACCGATGTCGGGAGAGACGGGCGGCGCGTTACCCGCCCCTCATCTTCCGACCAGCGCGGTTCGGTGTCGTTCGCCATGGCTCGGCCGGATCGGTCGTGGTATACGCAGGTCCCACCCATACATTGACGTGCCGTTGGGAGTAGAGAGTCGTCATGCGCATTACCGACATGGAAGTCATCCCGGTCGCTCACCGGGAGCCACCGCTCCGGAACTCGTGGGGCGCGCACAGCGAGCTAGCCGCACGCACAATCGTCCGACTCACCACCGCCGACGGGGAGGTGGGCGTCGGAGAGACCTACGGCGACGAGGCAGTCATTGACGCGCTCGAAGGCGCACACGACCTCGTCGAGGGGATGGACCCCTACGAGTCGAGTCGCCTCCGATACAAACTCGGCGACGACATGGCTTACGGCGCGATCGATACGGCGCTGTTCGACCTGATCGGCCGCGCGGTCGACGAGCCCGTCTACAACCTCCTCGGGGGGAAGGTGCGCGAGGCCGCCGAGTTCTCCGCGTACCTATTCTACAAGTACGCTGACTCCGACCCGGACACCGCAGCGATCACGCCGGATGAGGTGCTGTCGCCGGAGGCGATGGTCGAGGAGGCCCACGAGTTCGTCGACCGGGGCGGGTTCGAGACGATCAAGGTGAAAGGCGGCGTGCTGGAGCCCGACAAGGAGCTCGAGACGCTGCGGCTGCTCGGCGAGGAGTTCGGCCCAGACACCCCGCTGCGGCTCGACCCCAACGGTGCGTGGTCGGTCGGGACCGCGACGCGGCTCGCTCGGGAGATGCGCGAGGGGGACTTCCGCGTCGAGTTCCTCGAGGACCCCGTGGTGTCCATGAATGCCCACGCACGGCTCAAACGTAACGTGGACTACCCGGTCGCGACCAACATGTTCGTCACTGAGTTCGACCACGTTGCGCCCGCCGTCGAGACGGAAGCCGTCGACGTTATCCTCAGCGACCACCACTACTGGGGCGGCCTGTCGGGGAACATGCGCCTGGACCACGTGGCCCGGACGCTCGACCTCGGCGTCGGGATGCACTCGAACTCCCACCTCGGCGTGTCGATGGCGGCCATGGCCCACGTCGCCTGTGCGATGCCGACCATCCGGTACGCCTGTGACACACACTACCCCTGGATGGCCGACGACGTAATCCAGTCGCCGTTCGAGTTCGAGGGGGGGAGGATCGACCCAACGGACGCCCCCGGACTGGGTGTCCGAATCGACGAGAGTGAACTCGAACGGCTCCACGAGCAGTATCGGAAGGAGGACGTACTCGCGTACTCGAGCGTCGACTCTATGGCCGCGGAGTACGCGGACGCCATGGCCGACCACACTGACTGGCTCCCGAACAAACCTATCTGGTAGTCGGTCCGGAGGGCTGGTCTGTCGGCTCCCCTCGGGTCGTCACTCGCGTTCCACCTCGTCGAGGGGCGGACGCACCCCACGAGTGGGATTCACCTGACGGCCGAACGACGGTGGGCAGCGGAATTCGGGACGGGATCGATGCTTCGAAGAATCCTGACTGGGATCGACTCCGACGTGGCGCCGTCGTCACGCGACATCGACGGTGCGGGTCAAGGGGGGACCGCTGACGCTCCACGTCCGCCTATCGAACGACACCGAGGGGATGATGGGCCACAAGGAGTTCGAACGGATGAAATCCTCGGCGTACCTGATCAACACCTCCCGGGGCGGCCTCGTCAACGAGGAGACGCTGGTCAGGACGCTCGACAACGGCGAGCTCGGCGGCGCGGCCCTAGGTGTTCCGGGAGGGGCCACTCCCCCAGAACCACCTCTCGCTCGACCGCGACTAGGTGGTGCTGACGCCGCGCGTCGTCGGATCGACTTGGAGTGAAGTGCTCGGTGGGCCGCGGATTATCGCCGACGAGCGCGAGAGCACCCTCGACTATGTCCAGGTCGGCGAGTCGGAGGGGGCTACGCTCGAGACCGGGGGCGGGGTCCCGTCCGAGGCCTGTCACGAGACCGGCCACTACGTGGAGCCGACGGTATTCTCCGGTGTCGACTCGGATATGCGCATCGCGCAAGAAGAGATCTTCGGGCCGGTGGTCGGAGTCATCCCCGTCGAGAGCTTGAGGAGGCGGTCGACGTAGCCAACGGCACCGAGTACGGCCTCGCGGCCAGCGTCGTCACCGACAGTCTCAACGACGTCAGTTCGTTCGGTTATGATTTCGGCTGAATCGACGTGACGAGTTCGTGCACGCCGTCGCCCTTTGACGGCGTGAAAACCTTTTTTACAACGCACCTGGAACTTCACTCGATTAGTCCCGACTATGAGTAATTCTCAGAAGTTGTCGAAATTGTCACTCCCAGAGTGACCGAATTATGTCCTGAGCGGTGGAACTGATTCGACCGAGTCGCTCTAGAATTGCCTCCGAGTCTTCGCCCTGCCACGCAGCGAGGTAGAACGCAGATCCACTTGTGTCGAGTCCGAAATATCGGCCGACGATGTACGCGACGGCTTCTGCTTCGACCTCGCGTTTTGCCCGTTCGGGTTCATCGTCGATATCGAAGTGGAGCAGCGCGTGGGTGTACTCGTGAATCAGCGTGACCGCGAGATCTGCTTGGTTCGCTCGGGTTTTCGCTTCGACAACTGGCTTAAAGTCGTGTTTGCTCCGAGACTTACAGACGCCTTTCGCGTCGCCATGATCCCAGTCGTCGTCGACGATGTGTACTGTCACACCGAGGATATCTGCTACCTCTGTGAGCGCTGGCACCAGGTCGTTGGCGTCGCCCATCGCCGCTGTCTCCAGTTCGGGAAGCGGGTCTCCTTCCGTCTGGGACACGTCGAAGACTGGTGCTGGTTTGAACCCGACGAGGCCTTTCGACCACTCATCCGGCGGCCTCTCGTCGTACTCACAGCCGATTTTATCGTGGTAGCTGGGCGAATTCTCACACTCAGGACATCGCTTGGTGATGATCGGTGCCCAAATCCAGATGGCCTGTTCGCCTTCCTGGACGTGGCGATCGAAGTCGTTCCGCCATGTGTTGTAGCCTGCGACCTTCGTTGCCTCGGGACACTGGAGCTGGATTAGGAGCGTGTTTCGGTGTGAATAGTCGTGGAAACGACTCTGGACGTCCAACCATTCCTGGAACTCCTCACTTGCTTGTGCATCGTCGACGCGGTCGACGAGGTCGTCGATCCACTCTTCGATGGTACTGTGCATCTCGTCGTGTCGGGTGTCGGTCTCCTCGTACGAGACCGACGAATCACTACTCGTAGCCATGATTTTCTGGACTCGAATTACCGCAACTGCGCCGATTCAGACCGCGCCGCACCCTTCGGGGCGCGAAAAACAACGCAATCTAGCGGAGGGCTTGTTTTCTCGTCTGCGAAGCCGAGCGTGGTGAGATATTCGAGAAATTCGTCGAACTGCTCGACGTCGCTCGGTGCGTCGGTCGCGAGATGCCGAGTCCACTCGATGGCCCACTCGAACGCTGGATCGGTGCCACCCTTTCCGTGGAGATACCACCAGCGGGCGGCCTTCAGCACGACGATCGAGACGTCGGAGTATCAGAACCCGTCCTTGGTTCGCATTCTCGTAGGCAACACACGCTCGAAGCATCTCCATGTCGTTGGTCGTCACGATACCGGCGTTGATGAGGCGCGTGTTCGGTGGTTCGAGACGCTGCTCTGGTGTTAGGCCGCCCGATTCTACATATTGATCTGACGAGTCGCTCACTGGTGTTCGCCTCCACGCCCTCAAGGCAACCACAAACAGCACCTGCTCACTCCCGTTCTAGCGCAACTTTGGCGACGGCCACTTACAGATACAGCCGCTGTTGCTGTCGCAGTGAGTGTTATTTCACTCCTGTTGCCGCTTGAGGAACTCGAGAAGCGTCTCGATATCCTCAGCCGAGGCTGATGATTGACCGAACATACTCTTGAACCGGTGATCGAGCCCGCCCTCTTCGATGAATGCTTCTGCCCCACTGAGCTGTTCCCGAAGGGCATCAGCATCGCCGCGATGCAGGTGCGTCTCGACCATGTTGAGGTCGATCGACGGAATGGCAGCGAGGACATCAGCGAGATCCGTTTTCCGACCGCTATGGAGTTTGACCGCGACGAGTACTTCCCCGTCGGCTGCTCGTGCCGTTGTCGACCGAGTACCGCCTGATATCGTCCTCGGAGAACTATGCTTGCGCAGATAGTCGAACGACCACTCTGCTTCGGTCTGTCGGCAGCCAAGGCCGTTCACGAGGATGTCTACGCCGACCGGGTGAGGAAGCCCCTCCGAGCGCTCGAAGAGTTCGATTTTACGATTATAGATGGTCTCTTCTGGGGGAACTTCGAGATCAGCCTGTCGTTCGAAGCCGTGTGCTTTGAGAAAGGCAACGACTTCATCGTAGTCGTCCGGGGCGATGACGAGGTCAAGGTCGGTCGAGAACCGCGTCTCGAAGTGACTGATCGCGTACCCACCAACGAGAACGAACCTAATATCTGACTGCTCTAGTTCTTCGAGCACTTCGATGAGTGCCTCACTTCGGTCTTCTTGACTCATTTTCAGTCGGGCTCCATCCGGTAGGCTGCGTCCGTGTCGACGTCGTCGTACATCCGGGCGAGCATGTCGAGTGCCGACTCGAAGGTCGCGTAGTACTCGTTTGCGAACGCCACGGTATCTTGAAGCGGGATGACGGGCCGTCCATCGACCATCTCGGTCTCGATACGTGACCGTGGCTCCAGAACGACCTGGATGGCGCCATCGAGGTCGTCAGCGGGCTGGCGCTCTTCCGCCGTCAGGATCCCGAATCGGTCGAAGAACGACGTCCAGGCGTCGAGGTCGGACTCGTGGACAGCGATGAACAGCGGATAGTCCGCCGGGTCGCGAGCGACCTGGTAGCCACCGCGGGTCCAGACGTAGACCGCATCGATGGCGGTAAAGGCGTAGTCCATGCCGGCGAACTGGGGGAGGACGTACGTCTCCGAGATCGATGGCGTCGAGGTGGCTGCTGCCGCCGTCAGGAACTCGAGACCGACGTCTCGGAGCGTCTGATCGACGAGGTGGAGGCCATCATCGTACGCGACGTAGCCCGCCTCTTCAAGGCGATTCACGACGCGCCGAATCGTCTCCCGGTTCTCGTCGATCTTTCGCGCGACCCCGGAGATGGAATCTCCTGGGTCGAGCGCGAGGATGACCTTGAGTTCCTTTTCACCGCATACTTCGTACATCCTATGGTTACAAAATTCTGTGCAACATCCAAAAGAATTACCCTTCGTGTGGGTCTGTTGGCTGGATCTGGCGGGCGTATTCGGCGAGGGCGTGAATGTATCTCCGAAGGGATTCCATGTCCTCCCGGGCTTCTTCGAGCGTTTTCGCTTTCACTTTGGCAGTGATCTTGTCCTGGTCGCGGGTACCAGTACCGCGAGTCAGCTTCACAGTGAGTGAGACGCCGACATCGCTTCGCTCAACGTACTCGGTTGGTCCCTGTCGCTCACTGTTCTCGGTCGATTCTGCGTTCGTACGGGACTGCTGTGTGTGTTCTGGCATGGATGGCTCTCTGACTGTTAGTTGACGGACGGTGCGACCGGCTCGTCGACTGTCTCACAAAGGGCTTCATCTATCTCGCGCCCGGTGAGTCGCCAGCAGCCGTCGGCTCCTGTACACTCCAGCTGGCTCACGACCTCGGTCTTGAAGGACATGTACGCCGCCAGTGCGACCTCTTCATCATCAGTGTAATCGAGCAGGAGGGCGAGCGCGAGTTGGGCTGGACCACTGCCGGCGTATCCCAAGCTGAATCCGGCGGGGCTGTGGTTCGCTAGCTCGAGACTTCGCTCCGGCGTGAGTTGTTCTTGGCTGGGGCGTTTCTCGACGATGGCGCGGCCTCGCTGGCGGTAGCCGACGTAGACGACGTCGGTCTCATTCGCGTGTGACTCTCCAAACGGCTGTGGATTGCTTATTCCACGCATAGTTCTGTTTGAGGGGTGCTCGTTCGAACACCCCCGCACCCCTCAGGGGGTGAAAAACTGCCCAACGAACAGCTCTCCAGCTCGGTTGAAATCCTCAGTTACTGATAGGTTTCTGAGGCTGTGCTGAATACAGAGCGCATATCTTGCATGCCATTCGGATCTGAGATTGGCGATATTTCGATCCTTGATGGGGTCTCTTGTTCCTCGAACTAACCTCTTATCTTTAGGTGTTTGCGGCTGTAACAAATGGAGAACACGATTGAGGGGGCAGCGGTGATAACGGGAGCCGAACAGTTTTCTCATCTCGAGTCGAGGCCGAACCAATAATGGTTGAGACGATCAAGGTCCTCCACGTGGACGACGACCCCGACGTTACGGAGCTGGCGGCTGAGTTCCTCGAACGGGGGAACGACCGCTTCGACATGGTCACGGAAACGAACGCAGGTGACGGCCTTGATCGCCTCACCGAGGATGAGATTGATTGTATCGTCAGTGACTACCAGATGCCCGGTATGGATGGCCGTGAGTTTCTCGCCGCCGTCCGCGAGGCGCATCCCGATCTACCGTTCATCCTGTTCACGGGACAAGGGTCCGAAGAGATCGCCAGCGACGCCCTCTCTTTGGGTGCCACCGACTACCTCCAGAAAGCTCTCGGCCCTGAGCAGTATGAACTCCTCGCCAACCGGATCACCAATGCGGTTGAGCACGACCGAGCCCGACAATGGGCGTCATCCCTCGAACGCGT
Organism: Halorarum halophilum; assembly: GCF_013401515.1. Taxonomy (NCBI): domain Archaea; kingdom Methanobacteriati; phylum Methanobacteriota; class Halobacteria; order Halobacteriales; family Haloferacaceae; genus Halorarum; species Halorarum halophilum. The sequence goes on from NZ_CP058531.1 coordinate 176,348, forward strand.
CCGAACCATCGTCCGTGATGTCAACCAGGCCCTCGTCCGCGCGTCTTCACGGCAGGAGATTGAAACTCGAACGTGTGAGATCATCAGCGAGCCCGACCCCGTACAATTTGTGGTATTTTCGGAGGTCGATCCCGACACGACCCGGGTCGAACCACGAACGTGGGCTGGCGTTGATGGTGGGGAGACGTTTCTCGATGCCGTCGACATTACCATCGGCAAGCATACGAACGGGCTACAGACGCCCCACGAGCGGGCTGTCCACGACCGTGAGGTTGCTGCCTCCCTGGATATCCAAGAGGATCCGGCGTTCGACCCATGGCGCGAGGCAGTGAATGCAAGCGGCTTCCACGCGCTCGCAGTCGTTCCGATCGAGTACGAAGCCGACCTGTATGGACTGGTTGCCCTCTACGGCAGTCGCCCCCAACCGGTTGACAACGCACGTGACCTCCTCGAAGAACTCGGCGGCGACATTGCTCATGCGTTTTACGCCATCGACACGCAACGGAAACTCGAAAAAAGCGAAGCCCGCTACCGGAACCTCGCAGAAACGGCGTCGGATGCGATCCTCCGAATCGATGACACCAGTACCATCACCTACGCGAATCCAGCCACTGAACGACTGTTCGGATACAGTCAGTCAGAGCTGCGTGACACAGCACTGACTGAGCTGATGCCCGAGCGGCTTAGTGACCAGCACAACGAAGGTATTGAACGCTATCTCCGGACGGGCGAGCGCCAGCTTGACTGGTCGGGCGTCAACCTCCCCGGCCAACACAAAGATGGGACCGAGATACCGCTGGCCATTACCTTCGGCGAATTCAAGGAGGGTGATCAGCAGTTTTTCACTGGCTTCATCCGTGACGTGACTGAGCGCGAAGAGCAGCGAGCAGAGTTACAGCACCAGATCAAGTATCTCGACGAGTTCGCGGGCACGGTCGCCCACGACCTGCGGAACCCGTTGAACGTCGTAGCTGGCCGGCTCGAGCTCGCTAAGGCGGAGTGTGATATTAAGCATCTCGACGTTGCTGTTGCAACACTCGAACAGATGGAGGACCTCATTGAGGATTTATTCACCTTTGCGCAGCAGGGCCAGACCGTCCACAAGGTCGAACCCGTTGCGCTTGCCGACGTAGTAGATACGGCACGACGGGTCGTTGAATGTGAAGCTGTGACCGTGAAGGCTGGCCCCGATCTGGGAACAATCGTCGGGAGTCGGAGCAGTGTGAGTGCTCTCGTCGAGAACCTGTTTCGGAACGCAGTCGAACACGGCGGGCCGAACGTGACGATTCGCGTGAGCATGCTCGAGGAGGGCATTGCGGTCGAAGATGATGGCCCCGGGATTTCCGAAGACAAGCGCGCCGACGTGTTCGAGCCGGGGTATACGACGAAGGATGAGGGCACCGGGTTCGGCCTAAACATCGTGAAAAAGGTCGTTGATGCACATGGGTGGGACATCACGGTTACCGGAGGCGCCGACGGGGGTGCTCGATTCGAGATCACCGGGGCAGACATCGATCCGTGACCGATACTCTGTAGTCAGCACGCACTTTTTGACAGGAGTTGAGTAGATCGTCGAAAGCATGCTGAATACAGGGCGCGCATCGGGCACGTGGGGGCATATGTGACGGTCGAAGGTACCGCTAAGAACAGGTGAAGAAGTTACCGGAGCGAATATCAAGATCTCTGGAATCTGCCAAGAACAGCCTGCTGAATATACTGCGCATATCTCGCACGTTCGATGTTCAGATTAGAGTGTCTAAATCGGTCGGTACAGCGCATAATCAGCAGGTCCGCTTACAGTAATTCAGTTGCTAAGTCAGAGCGTTAACTTTGTGACGTAGTCAGGCATCTTCGTCCCCAACTTCGTGGGCTGCATAGATGTGTTCTTTAAGTTCTTCTTCTGAGTCGAATGAATCTCCACAGATTTCACAGACGGATTCCTCATCAGTCGACACCATGCTCACGGGTTTATAAGTGGGACAAGCTGTTAATCCCTTCGCCCTCTCGTTGGCTCCCCACTGAGTAACAAAACATGTAGCCACGCATCATGTCGAGTGGTAAATACGCAGACCCACTTAGCGGCTGGTTCAGCAGTCACTCGACGAAAACATCGCCGGCGCGATGCTGAATACATCCTCTGTATTCAGCACGCCACATCTATCAAGATCTGAGGGTTTCCACAGAAATTCCTCTCCCTACGCCAAGTGAGACACCTTAGCAGGTTCTTCGATGTCGTCGAACTCACCGCGCTCGGTTGGCTCCTAGTCCTCGCTGGGTTCGGGACACCACCAATCGACCTCGTAGGAACCCGATGCGCCGAAAGTTTTCACCCGAGCCGACCCGTCAGGCAGATCACGACGATGTTTTTCGTCGACGTGAAGGTTCCAGGTCGTCTTGGTATCGAAGCAGGCGAGGACGGCTTCCTCGTAGCCACGATCCTCTTGTGATTCTTGGAGTTCGACCTGTGTGTTGCAGTGCTTGCAGAACAAGCCCTCGAAGGGGATGTGGTTAAATATCGCGTGTCCGCAGACCGGGCACCAGAGGAACTCGAACAGTGCTTCGCTGTGGCGGTCGATGACGTCCAGACTCATCTGTGGATCTGGCCCCTGTGACTCGGGCCACCCCTTCCCGCCCCAGAAAAACACCCTCGCTGGACGTTCAGTGACCTCAGCGTTAAGCGCCGTAGACGATCTTCGAGCGGGCTTCGTAGTCACAGTCGGGGCAGTCGAACCAGCGCTGTACCTTTGCCCCGTCAGCTGATTTCTCGACGGCGAGAACGTCATCATTCGGACACTCAGGGCAGTTTAACTCGGGGATTGGTCTGCCTCGAAGAGCGTCCCGAAAGACTGTCACTTGCTTCGTATCGAAGCCACGTGACCAGACCGGGTAGCCGTCGACGAGGATTGCACCACGCCACTTGTACCGGTATGAGTTGGGTGTACGATGGAAAACGGCTCGGGCTCCAGTCTCGGTGTTTCGATACGTGAGCGACGGTGTGCGACTATCTCGCGTCCAGTTGGTGATTCGGGACATCGGTTAGAAGTGGACGTCGGCGGGCACGATCCGGAGGTCCTCACTCTCTTCGAGAACCCGATCCAGTTGCTCGCGATGCCGGATGCCGCTCGCGTGCTGGTCGTACAAGAACACGGTCGGCCCGTCGTACGCACCGACCTGGTGGAACGCGTGCCGAGCGAAGTTCTCATCACGCATGATCTCCTCGTCGGAGAGTTCGTCGATGGCTTCCTCCACCCGTTCGAGATTGCGCTCGAACTTTTCTTTCGTCGCTTCCCACCCTCGGTTGAGTAGGTCCTGCCCATCGTCTAAGTCGACGGGGACTGCAGCCGGTAAATCGCCCCATCGAGCCTTCCCCGCAACGGACGTGCCCTCCTCGTCGAACGTGACGAAGTAATCGAAGATAGCGCAGGAGTGCGGGTCCGCACCGACCAGACGGTCGAACACCGTCTTTCCGGTGGCCAGCGCGTCGTCGTGCGTCGATGCCTCTACCAGCGCGTAGTTTACCATGTGCATCTCGAACACCTCAAAGCGCCGACGCACCGGGGCCGCTGCTCGCTCGTTCCTGCTGCGCCGGCACCCATCGCCGGCGCTCGAAAAACCTGCACTGGCGGTCGATTCTCAGAATTCGTCCGCTCGGTCGACAGTGATAGTCAGATTCCTGGACTCGTAGTCGGCCTCGAAGTCGACAGCGAACGCGTCCGCTTCGTAGGTGGCGTGGTAGGCGTGGTGGCGTTCGAGCGAGCCAGTCGCCTTGAAGTGGAAGAACGCGGCTGCAGTGTAGGGATTGCTCTGCGTCTCGATCTGCGTCTCAACGGATGCCGGAAGTGCGATTTGGGGCGTGTCCGTGTCGGTACTCGCTGCGAACTCCTTCGCGTCCTTGACGGTCGCTTGCGAATGCGCCGGTGTCTCACCGGTCAGCACGTTCACCGGCGTCTCCGTGTCATCAGTGAACAGGACGTCTTCGAACGTGTGTGTCCCGAGGATCGCCTCGGGGTTCAACTCGCAGTCGTGAAATGGATCGTCGTCTCCTTGTGTGGTCATCAAACCACGAGCTTATAGGGGCTCAGTCCTTCCTGCCCCTGAAAAAGAAGTGCTGAGGGTGTCAGTAAACAGGTCACATCTCCCGTGTTTGGGCTCCCGAATCGGTCAGTACAGGGGACTCACGTACCGATCAAACCGTTGATTCACTCGGTATTGGTCAAGAACGTCGTGCAAGAGATAGATAGAGGAATTGTCGTGTGTACGTTTCGTGATCGGATCTCCTCTCAAAAATGACTATGGAGGCCACAGCGGACACCAGGTTAGGACCCGACCCTCGGAAGGAAGTCCCCGGTCTCTCGTCGGACACCGCCCAAGAGGATCGAGGCCGCAACGAGCGGCATGGCCGCACAGCAGAGATAGACGGGCCAGAAGCCGACGACATCGATGACTGGGAGCGTGACGATGGGACCGAACCCACCGCCAATATCCCCGAACACGTTGTTTGTCCCCACGGCACGCCCCATCTCGCCGTCGGCAACAAGGTCGCCCAACAGCGCCATCAGTGGCCCGCTGGTTCCGCCTTGCCCGAGTCCGATACACAGGCAGGCGATTGCCAGCGTCAGTACCGAATCAGCCAGGGCGAGCAGTACGAACCCAACCGACGTAACGACCAGAAACACGATCAAAACCGGGACACGAGACTGGTTTCGATCGCTGACGTACCCACCGAGATACATCGACAGCCCCGCAGCCACGACGGTCAGTCCCATAAACAGGCCCGAGGAGCCCTGGGCATCGAACCCGAAGACGCTGAGTTGATTCTGGTCGAGAAACAGGACCAGCGTTGCGAATAATGCGCCGATGTAGACGAACAACACGGCGAAGTTCACCAGACCGACCGTGATTGCAGGGACACTCGTATTGATGTCCCACGGTTTGACCGACTGATTTTCCCCACCTTCGACGTGGGTCTCGGGCACTGTCAGGTACGCGACGACACTGGCAAAGAACGCGAAGCCGGTCGCGACGGTGAACGCGACAACGTTTCCGGAGAGTTCGCTGACGAGGCCACCGAGGACCACTCCTGTCGGGAACCCGAAAAGGACGCCGCCTCTGATGAGCCCCATATTCGAACCCCGCGATCCACCGTCGCTGATGTCGTCGGCGATCGTGTACGCAGTCGCGAAGACTAGCGCGCTCCCGACTCCCCAAAGGAGACGCGCAGCCATGAACCACGCTTCGGGAAGCGGTGCGATCATGGCGATAACGTAGCCGGACGTAGAGATTCCCTGGATGAACATCCCGATGACGAACGGTTTTCTTGTCCCGAACCGGTCGACGAGGCTCCCGGCCGGCGCGTTTGCGAACAGCCGTGAAAACCGGTTCGCGCTCAGGATGATTCCGACGAGAAACGGGGAGATTCCCAGAATAGCACCGAGGTTTGGCAAGATCGGGAAAATCACGCCGCCACCGAAGCCGATGAAAAACGTACTGACGATGACCGCTCCGAGAACGAACCGTCCCTCGTTTTTCGCCCCTCGGAGCCGAATCCTCACATTCGGGACAACCGTTCCTGAGTCCCATGAGCATTTCCATACCAGAATCTGTCTCCTGACCGGCCGAGCAGTGGATGCCAGACATGAGAGGTACCCACACGAACGACTGCCACCACGTCAAGGGGGACAGGAAACCGGTCCCTTGTGTTTCTTCAGACACTGACACAATCAATACAGGGGATTCACTTATCGGTGGAGGCAGTGTATTGTTCAGTATGCCTGAAGAAGTCCTGTTCAAATCGGAGAGTACGCAGACCTGAGAAGAAATCGCATCGTATCTCCGCAACGTCGCTGATAATCTCGAACAGAGGGATGCAGTTACACTCAAATCCGGTTCTGAGTCCGTGACAATGGAACTTCCAGCACGCCCGACGTTTGAGGTCAAAGCCGAACGGGAAGGGCCGACCGATCGCCCTGGAGTAAGCATCGAGTTCGAACTCGAATGAGGCGAGAACGGGAATGAGGGGGACGGTGGGAGCGGCCAGTTAGAAATCGAGTGATAAATTCGCTGAGACACTAAGCATCTGAGCGTTTCTTCTTAGGCTGAAAACAACACCATGTGAAGAGTGCGTGATACCCCTTCTCCTTCGTTTCAAATTACCTACGACTGTCCAATACTCGCTTTCTTGAACGGGGATTCACCAGTCGGGATGAGCAGCTCCTGTCGGTCTCCGACCCGCTCAGCGAGCTTCCGTTTCAGGTACTGTCTCGCCGTCGATGGCGTGAAGACGCCTTTGTCGATCATGTCGCCGCCGACGTCTTTGAGGGCCGCGAACTGCCCCTGCAGGTGGCCGTCGCCGACCGGCTCGCCGTCGTACCAGCGCACGGTCGCAAGCGCACCGTTCCCGACCAACTCTCCCTGTTCGACTGTCTCCGAGTCGTACTGGAGACCGAACCACAGCGTCCGATAGGCGGTCACATCGAACGTCGTCGACACCACGAAAAAGGCCTCGTGATGGAGATAGTCGAGGTTGTCAGCGACGATCTCGTCGATCGTGAGCCCGGTGGTGCGGGGCTTTGGCTCGACGACTGTCGACGGTCGATCTTCGCCGGCCAGGTAGCCGTCGACGGCATCTGCCTCGAGGCCATCGGCCAGTTCCGCCAGCAGCTGTTTCGCCCACTTGGAGTCGATGTCTTCGCCACCGAACGGCGACTCAGCTGAGATTCGGTGCTTGAGCTTCAGGTTTGCTGCGCCCCAGTGGCTGTAGTGGAGCGTGTACTGTCCGTCGGTTCGTTCGTATGCAACGAGTGCGCGGTGTCCCATTGAGCAATCACCTCGTAGGGCGACCACGACTGGACGCCCCACGCCCCTGCCGGGGGACGAACAACCCTACTCGTCGATCGGTTCGGGGGAACTGAGGTCTGCGTGAAGGACTTTGCCGTCGCGAACGACGTACCGCTTCGCCAGTACGGGAAGCGGCACTTGGTGAACCCCGCTGTCTGGATATCGAGTTCCTCGTCAGCTTCGAGGTGGTTGGCGAGTTCTCGCAAGAACTCTTGGGTCACGATTCCGCCGTCGTAGTCGGGAGGCCGTTCTCCCACGCCTCGTACACCTTGAAGTCATCGTAGCCCCAGATGGTGAGCTCTCCGTCTTCGGTGACCTCCCAGTCAAGCGTCCCGAAGCAGTGGTTCTCACAGAGCTCGCGGACTGCCTCCGGATCCGATACGATCGCGCCGGTCGATGTCGTCGCAGCTTGCAGTGTGGCCATATCTGGACCTCGCGGGGCGACCCCCGCACCTCTCTTGGGGGTGATAAACCGACGCATGAGGTACCTCCCTTGGCGTGGCCGGCGACTCCAGTTAGGAGTCTGCGTGGGCGTCCATCCCAGCTCCGTCGCTCGGCCGCGTGCGAAGACTCACCTCTTCCAGGAAGTCTCTCGCGGTCTCGACTCGCTCTCGATCTGCGTCGTCCAACCGGTCGACGTCAAGCCGGTTGAGATTGCTGAGCACACGATGCATCCAGTAGCCTTGCTTGAACTGTTGGTCCATCGGAAGCGCCTCACCGCTCGCCGGCGCGGAAAGACTCCCCCGAAACTATCGTCGGGACTGTAGGAGACCACGGCATTAACCAACGAAGCTCGGCGCTACGTGCAGGATGTTGGTTAACCGACGCCCAACGCTGGCGCTACTCGAGACTGGGCCCGTAGCGAGCTGCGCCACACACCCGGCACTCCCAAATCGGTTGTCCCGTCCACGTCTCATCCGGGACCGACTCGTGGGTCTTGAACCGGTGGTCGGTCGCCTGCCCACAGTTCTGACAGTTGAGTTGCTGCGTCGTCGGTACCGACGACACCTGACTATCAGTCTCATCCTCCCGAGCGGATTCGGTCAGCGCCATCGCTGGAACCAGCCATACCGCGTCGTCGAGGACGGCCCTGAGACGCGACGGGTCGCGGATGCCGTTCCCCCGCTGGTCGTAGAGCCGCGTCGGGGCCTGCTGCTGGTGCGCCGTGGCTCCCTGTCCGTTCCAGCCTGTCCGGTCACGGGCGGCTCTGAGAAGCCGCTCACCCTCCCCTGAGGACACCTGTACTGCGGCGGGAAGTGAGGGCCATCGGTCGACCAGCTGGCGCGCAGGGGCCTCGTCGAGATCATAGATGAGCGTGTAGTCATCGACGGCCGGCTCCGAATCGTTGGCGGTGAGAAGGTTCGCCGCGGCGCCGCCCTTCGCGACAGCGCCGTAGAACGTGGGCGACTCGACGACCAGGTGGACGATTCCCAGGAACGTCGTCGCCGCCTCGTCCGTGCTGGTGGCTTCACCACCGAGATGGTTGGTGAGACAGAACCGGCATTTCGTCTGCCTGACTGGGTCGTGGCTGCGCGCGCAGCGTAGCGAGCACGGAGCGGAGGGTGGGGTGGTGGGGCCTGGGTCGGTCTGGCACACAGGAAAAAGAAAGCGCGACGACCGGCTACGCTTCCCACCACCGACCGCGCTCGGGGAACAGCACGGTGCTCCACCCGGTCAGCGCCACCGAGACACGCCCGTTGTACCAGTTCTTCGCCGCACCGTGAATGCGCACGCGTTCACCCTCTTCGATCCAGGGCTGGTCACTCGCAACCCACGACGTCAGCTTCGTCCGTCCACTCTCGTCTTCGATGAGCCCGACTTGCTGAATGGCTGCGCTCGATGGCTCCCACCACTGCGTCACAGTACCTTCGATGCTCACTTCTCTACGATTGACGTCCTCGAGCGTTCCGATGGGAACCACCTGGCCTGGCGCCGTCTCTAACTCCTCGAACACCCCGACGACTGCGCTCATCAGGTCTTTCCCACCGACGACAGCTTCACCCAGCCGCCGACCAATCGCTGCTCGCGACCAGCCATCCAGCTTCTTCGCCAGTCGCATCGACTGCTTGTTCACCGCCGCCAACTGCTCCTGCGTGAGTTCTGCACGAGGATCGTCCCGCTCCGGGTCCGCCCACGGGTCCACGCTCGCCGCCCGCTTCTGGAACTCAGCACGCCGCTCAGCGTACCGCTTCGCCGCGATATGTCGCGTCCGCTTCTCCCGACCTTCTTGCGTCCCCATTTCCGCCTGGGCACTGATGCGCTCCAGTTCAGCCTCCCGCGCCCAAATGCGCTCTTCCTGTTCGAGGGTCGCACCGGAGATCCGCTCGTCACTGGTGTCGACCATCCCGTCCGGGTGGTTCGCATCGACCTTCGCCTGCACCTCCATCTGTACCGTCGCCTGGAACTCCGGCGTCTCATCGACGACCTCGAAGCCGTCTTCATCGACCGCCGCTTCGTCCGCTTTTTCGAATGCCTGTTCATCGACCGAAACCTCATTACCAAAGACGTTCTTACTCGACATTGGAGTCAAACTCCGAAGGCGCTCACTCGGCGTCTTCTTCCGACACCACGACTCTCCAGCCGTAGCTGTCCACAACGACCAACTCATCCATCGCGCGCTCTCGCTCGCGCCTTCGCGAGCGCCCCCTGGGGCGCGAGCGAGAGCGCGCCTCAAGGAGGCCCTCCAACCAGCACCGCGCGCCGACCCGCCCGGAGCGAGCGACCAGCGGGATATGCCCGCTCGTGTCCGGCCCGCAGGGGGCGCAACCGACGGGGATACCCGCTGGTGCCGAGGGCACATGCATTTTAGCCCGGAACGGGCGCGGGCGGTGCGGAGAGCGCCCACATGCCCGGAATGGTCGGTCGCGAGCGACGCGGAGGGCGGAAAGCGGCGAGCGGGGCAGGCCGAAGAGAAACACCGCTCAACCGGGCTCCACGCTCAGTGACACAGCCAATATCCTGGTGGACTCAGAAGGGGCGAGGCCGTCTCGGTCGTCCCGCGACCCCGCAAGCACCGCAGGCACGAGGAGCGCAGCCTGGGTCGCGGGAGGCCGAGCGGCCGAGGGCTTTCACCCTGTACGTTCCCGTCTCGAAGGAGTCGGTTGAGCGTTGCAAAATACCGAAGCTATTTATATATTGGTTCACTAGTATGCAACAGTATGCTCACAGAAGGCGAGGCTCGTGCCCTCACTGGCCTCCACGGTGAGCAGACGGTTTCTGAACTCGCAACAAGTCTTGACCGGAGTCTCAGCTACACGTCAGAACTCGTCGAACGGCTCGAAACGGCTGGCCTCGTCGAGACACGCCCACAGGGGAAGACTAAGCAGATTCGACTGTCGGACGCAAAGGCACTCGAGTTACTCACTGACCTAACGCAGCAGTACTCACACATCGACTGGCCGGAGCTGTTGTCAGGGGCTGCCCTCCGTGTTTGCTACTACCTCGACACTCCACAGACAGCGACCGATCTCGCACGCCACGCCGACGTCCACAGAAGTACCGTCCACCGTGCGCTTGCCCCGCTTCAGCATCGGGGAATCGTCTACCAAACCGACAACG
>NZ_CP058532.1 GCF_013401515.1 Halorarum halophilum
CAGTGGATACTCGAGAGCGACGAACCAGTCGTTGTCTTTGCACAGCCAACGGGCGACTACCGGCCGCTCTTTCCAGCGTCGACAGAGCTGTTCGGCATTCCGTCCGGCGATGCTCACGTCATCGCTCTGGAGGACAACACCACGATCACGAAGTACGAATCCGACGGGACGACGAGTACGACGACGCTCAATCGCGGTGCGTGGTGGGCTCCTGGTGGCACAGGGTCGCAGTTCGCAGGTGCCTCACTGAGACTGGTCGCTGACAAGCCAATCGCCGCTGAATCACAGGCCGATGCCGACGGGGGCGACATGACGACATTCCACGACCGCGAAGGGATGGCGACGCACTTCGTCCTCCCACACAATGCCGAGTTCGTCTCGTTCGTCGGGATGGATTCGGACGCGACGGTCGACGTGTACGACGGAACGGGCGCGTACGTGGACACGAAGACCGTCTCCGGAGGAGCGAACGCGGATGAGCCAACGACGCTCAAAATCGATGCCCCCAGCGAGACGTACACGCTCGACGCCGGCTACAAGTTCGTCTGTTCGTCCCCCCAGTGGGCGATGTTCGAGAACCTGGGGAACGACGATGAGACGACGTTCTTCGGGTCGTCCCTCACTGGGAACTTCTACGGCCCCGGAACGGAGCTCCCGTCGGACACGGGGATCGTGACCACTGGCGAGCTCGTCGAACGGGGTGCAGAGTCACCGATGTCCACAGGCCCGGCTCACGAGAACGTCCTGGCTGATGGGGCGGTCAACGATGGCGTGCTCCAGGTCCCGTACGACAACGCTATTCGTGGAACCCTCTCGATCGTCGAGGCTCCAACGATGTTCGGTCGGTATGCGGTCAAGCACGAAGCGACGGATGCAGATTCGTATACGAATACCGGTTATACGAACGACCCCGCCGCATGGCCCGAGAAGAATGCTCACCCGGGAGAAGACTGGACCGGGTCAGTGTACGTCAAAGCCGACAGTGGTACGGTAGACGTTCAGCTCCACGTCTTCGCGGGGAACGCGTCGAGCTTCGAACTCGATAGTAGTACGACTGGGCTTACGGTCGGAACCGAGTGGACGCGACTGGAGGTGACGCACACGATGCCTGCAAACACCGAATGGGTCACGATGCGGGTCGATAACGATGGCGGGGCTGGAGCGATCGTCTATTGGAACGGCTTCCAGCTCGAACACGGGAGCACCGCCAGAGCGTTCTCGGAGGGCGATCTCCGGCTCGCAGCCCAGTTCTCGGAGGTCGTATGAACCTTCAACGCGGGCTCGTCGGTCACTACGTCACGCCCGGATCGATCGGGGATACCGTCCTGCACGACGAAACCGGGAACGACTACCACGCCACCGGAGGCACGGTGACAACAGATCCGAACGGAGTGATCGATACGGCCGTCCTCCAAGATGGCTTGGATGCCACCACTAACGCACCGGCGATCAAGGACGCGATAGAAGCGGCCATGTTCACCGTCGCGGTCTGGTGGCGACAGGACCTCCACAACAACGCCCAGGACTGGAGAGACCTGATCAAATGGAATGATGGGTCAACGAAACAAGCAGTGAAGCGACTCGAGCGGTCGAACGCAGATGAGAGCCCGAACTCCGACTACTGGTGTAACTTCGGGATGGAGCCGACGACTACCAAGGGGAGCATGGCGTCATCCGATATTGGAGTTGCTGGAGGTGAGTGGTTCCATTTGACGATCATCGTCGACGGAGATGCAGATAGTTTCCGTATCTTAGTCAACGCTGAAGTCGATCAGATCGGCACGGTTGATACAGCCGAGATTAACCGCCCGATCTCGGATATTCGCATTGGTCCAGATGATGGGGGAGCCGCGTTTGAGGATCTCCGGTTCTATAACCGAGTCCTCAGTAACGGCGAGGCCGATGCCCTTGTCAACCAACGGTCCGCGCAGGTGATGCGCGTATGAGCCTCTCCAAAGGGCTCGTAGGGTACTGGACGATGGACGACGTCGATGTCGATAGCGGTGTGGTCCGCGATCGAAGTGGGAACGACAACCACGCGAACATCGTCAACGGGACGTATATCACGCAGTCGGTCTCGGGGAAGATCAACGAGGCGTTCGAGTTCGAAAACCGAGCGTACGCCGCAGGAAACGGCTATCTGGAGGTCCCGCACGATGAGTCGCTCGACATCACCGAGGAGATCTCTATCTGTGCATGGTGCCGGATCGATGAGGACCCGGACGCGCCTGATTCGGCGGTTAACAGCTGGAGAGGTGTCTGTAAACGAGGGTCGTCACCGTACAGGCTCTTGCTCGAAACATCTGGGAGGTTCTCGGGAAGCGTCTACGTCGACGGAGCTCGTCAGAAGACCGATGCTCCGTCGACAACATTCAATGGCCCAGGAGTTTGGCACTTCGTCGTCTACACCTACCGATCGGTCGATGGACGAGCACGGATGTACGTCGATGGTGAACTGGGAATAGAACAGACGAAGAGCATCGGTCCGATCGAAACGAACACGAGTTCGTTCCAGATTGCAAACACTGGAGGTTCGGGGTCGTCGTGGCATGGGCCGATCGACGAGGTACGACTGTATCGCCGAGAGTTAACGCCGACGGACGTGAAGCAGCTCTCCCACTTCCGGACGATGAGGACGTCGAGCATTGACCCGTTCAAGTTCCGCCCGCGTCCAGGAGACCCGTCGAACATGATGGACTCGACTACGTGGGTCATTGGGACGAGTGGGAGTCAGGATGGATTCAATCGTAACGGGTCGGTTGATGAGAATGATATCGTCGAAGGGACTGGTCCATATGGAGATACGGTCGCGCTCTGGTACGGACACAGTGAAGACGACGACACAGGGACCAATGGGCCACGCGCTGATGGTGGGTGGAACTGGTATCACAGCATCGAGAATCACGATACGACGATGAAGTACCGATACAGCGTCTGGGCACGGCAAGAGTTCAGATCAGGGACGATCTATCATGGGACGAGGTGTGTCGATAAATTCGACGGTGTCTATCGGACGAACCCGTACTACTGGAGTGGCGACCTCCCGACGATGAGTGACTGGTACCTGATTGTCGGGTATAACTACCCAGAACAAGCGACGCAGGGGAACGAGAGTGCCATTTACGACACGGATGGAAACGTCGTCGAGAAGATCAACGACTACCGATGGGACCCGGATGGTGGGTCAGCGAATATGCGCTGGCGAACGTACTACTACTACGACTCGAACATCGGTCGGGGAGCACACTTCTGGGACCCGCGACTCGAAGTCTGTGATGGCTCAGAAACGTCGATCACGGAGCTGCTGAATCCGGCGATCATGAACCAGTGATAGCAATGAGGAACTACCAGATTCACAATACGTTTAAGGTGAGCGACCCAGTATGCTACATCACCGAACGACTGGGGATCTGAGCAATGGCAAAACTCTACGATACGACGATCTACGGGTCGCTCCACATCCCCGGAGTGGCACGATTCACCGCGACGTCCAGTGGCATCGAGCTCATGAAGACGATCGATCTCGCAGGCAACGATCTCGTCGATGGTGGCTCGACAATCTGGGATTCGAGCGCCGGCAACGTCCCACAAAGCTCTCTCGGAGGCCCCGCGAGCTCGCTCTCAACTTTCCCCCTCGCGAACGCCGATCTCGCGAACTCAGACGTTACTATCACTGCGGGGAACGCACTCACGGGCGGCGGGTCGATCGCCCTCGGCGGAAGCACCACTCTCAATGTGAACGAGTCTGCGATCGACCACTCGAATCTGGCCGGGGTTGGTGCATCGGACCACCACGCCAGGTACACGGATACGGAAGCGGTCGCTGCGGTCAATGCGGAGACATCCCTCTCGGTGGATATTACTGGCGACGCTGACACGCTCGATGGCAACCACGCCAGTGCGTTCGCCACAGCCGGGCACCACCACGATAACGACTATCTCAGCGATAACGGGGATTCTCTCAGTGGGAACTACTCACTCAGTTCGTTCTACACGTTCACCGTCAATTCTGACGCGGAGGTACGAATGGAGCCAGGGTCGGCTTCCGAGTACATCTATGACATGTCATCCGGTACATCGAAGTTACGACGAAACATCCTGTCTTGGTACAATCAGGCGACATCGAGTACGAGTCACGAACTGGGCTTCCGATCTGGAACTGGATTCCATGTTCGAAACAACGTCGACGGAGTCGATTTCGTCTTTGGAAGCGACCTCCAGACCGTTGATCACTCATCGTCGACGGTAAACACGTACGCGACCCAATCATGGGTAAACTCGTCCGCAGACGTTCCGAACGCCGACTACGCGGATAACGCTGGTCAGCTCGGTGGGACAGATGCGTCTGAGTACCTCTCGGCGGGCTCGAACGCGTTCATCAGCGGGACGTGGACGTTCAACAACGGCTTGCGTACTGACGAGGACGCCCCAATCGCGCTTGGTAACGGAGAATTTGAGATGGAAGTCGAGGGAGTGTCGGGACGACTCCTGCTCAATCGGGGTTCGACACGTGTCTTTGACGTCGATTCCAACGCGCAAGTTCGGTTCAATCGACACATTCTCTCCAGTAGTGGAGACGTCATCTACGACTCGAGTAGTAACCACGTTCCCTCGGCTCGTGTGCAATCGTCGGGGCTCGATGCCGACACGGTCGACGGCCAGCACGCGTCAGCTCTCGGTGGCCTCGCACACTACATCGCCAACTCGTCGATCGGGATCAACATCAACCAAACATCATGGACCGCAGTCCCCTTCGATGTTACCGAGGAAAACAGCGACACCAGCATGTTCATACCCGGACCGTTTAGTTCGGATTACACCACGATCAACGAAGCGGGGGTCTATCTGATCCAAGCATCGCTGTTCTTCCAATCGAGTGGTCAATCGCGTGCAGCACCGATGGCCCGAATTACGTCGAACGGAACTGAAATCGGTGGACGAGCGGCCACTGGTTACATGCGGGACACTGAATCGCACGACCACGCGAGCTTACATCCGATGGCGGTCGTCAATGTCAGCAGCGGTAATTCAGCGCAGATCTCCGTCGAAACACAGGCTGATGGAGACACGTCTGGGAGTGTGATCCTGACCGCGGACAGGAACCAGTTCCAGATCTTCAAAATCGGATAGACACTCCACTCGACGTACCATACAGAATGTATATCGAATATGGGATTTTTACAGTAATACGGACGTAATCCCCAATTCGCTCACATGCCACCACCGACGGTGCCCTCGCAAATCCCCCGTACGTACATATACACGCGTACGTACGTACGTGCACAAGATCTTGCATACCTCGGCCAGAACATCTGAGAAAACTGGTATATATCGCCCCACGTGTCTTTCCAGCTGAATGGGCGAGCTGAAGGACCGAAAGACGTTGGCACTGACCGCCAGCGGTGACATCGAAGAAAACTCGCTGCACCAGTGGGAGTGGCTCTACGGTCACGACGCTGTCGTGCAGGGCATCAAGGTCACGCTCAAAACGATCAAGGGAGAAGACCCGTTCGACGATGAGCACGGCTTCGACGTGTTCGAAGGAACGGGTGCAGGAGAGGGCGCGCTCAAGCTCAATCTCGCTGATGCCATCCTTCAGGCCCACGGTGAAGACATCAAGAAGATAGACGATATCGAGCTGGACGCATCGCCCGACGCCGGTCGATCGGTTGACGTGACGATCACGGTGACGCTCGTTGACGAGTCGACACACGTTATCCGAGGAGGGCTGTAAATGGCATACGGAGTCCAGGACGACGGGTCGTTCGACCGCAAGTTCGTCGACGACATCATCGCGGATCTGGAGACGAAGATTAGGCAAGAGGCCGGCAACGACGTCGACCTCGGTCAGAGTTCTCCAGTCAAGCAGATCCTCGACACGGTCGCGATCGAGCTCGCAGAGCTCTGGGCGGCCCAGGAAGAGAACTACTACGCGTCGTACTTCGAGGACGCGTTCGGTGACCACCTCGACAAGCTCCTCAAGCTGGCCGGTGTGTCACGGATTCCCCGTCGCCCAGCGACCGGAGAAGTGACGTTCTCGACCGGATCGGCCAATGCGAGTGACGTGACGATCCAGAAGGGGACCGAAGTAACGACTGCTCCAACGGAGAACGCACCGGCGATCCCGTTCAAGACGACGGAGAGTGCCACCCTCACGGCTGGCTCGACCGACGTCACGGTCTCGATCAAAGGGCTCCAGCCCTGGGAGACGGACGTCGACGAGGAGTACCTCGGTGACCAGACGAACGTCGCATCAAACACGGTCACGATCATTTCGAACCCGATCTCTGGGATCGATTCTGTTACGAACCAGAACGCGACGGGCGACGTCGCGCAGGGATACGTTGCAGGTCGTGATCGAGAGACTGATGCTGAGTTCAAGGTTCGCTACCGGAACACGCTCTCACAAGCCGGGAGCTCCACACTCGATGCGATCAAGTCCGAGATCTACAACGCGCACGAAGACATCACCGCGGTGTCGATGGACGAGAACACCTCGATCACGGATAACACCGGGTCGGGAGGACTCCCCGGGAAGTCGTTCTCAGCAACAGTTCAGTACACCGGGGCGCTCGAGGATACGATCGCGCAGGCGATTTTGGACTCGCGTCCGGCCGGTATCCAGGCGTACGGTTCGACTGATGGGACGGCGACAGACGACGACGGCGAGACATACACCCAGTCGTTCGAGGAAGCGACGGCTGTCGACATCTACGTCGACGTAACGGCCACTGGTGATGGCACTGAGAGCGGGAGTGCAGACACGTCCATCGAGGACAAGATCATCGCGTACATCGGCGGGACCGACAACAACGGACTGGACCTCCCCGGCCTGGAGATCGGCGACGACGTCATCTACGACCAGGTGTTCGCCGCGGCGCTCAACGTCGACGGGATTCAGGAGGCCGACGTCACGATCGGGCTGGCCGACAACCCGAGTGGAACAGCGAACCTCACAATCGCGGCTGACGAGATCGCCCGGTCCGACCTCGCCAAGATCGACGTGACGGTGAACTAAGATGGTGGACACGCCACGCGACCGGTTGGGTGCCAACCTCAAGACACCCTACCCTGACGATGATGGGACGTGGTGGGACCACTTACTCACCACGATCGGTGACGAGATGGACGATCTCGAAACTGTTCGGCAAGTCGTTCTCGATTCGAAGTTCCTCGAGACGGCGACTGATGCCCAGCTCGATCGACTCGGTGAGCTCGTCCAGCTCCCTCGGGAGAAGGGCGAGACGAACCCGCATTACCGAGGTCGCCTCACTGTCGAGCTTCGTGCGAAGCTTAGCACGGCGACGGTCAAGGAGATCAAAGATACTGCTGCGACGATCCTCGAAGTCGAATCAGCAGATATCGGGTACTCCGAGGACTTCAGCGTCGAGGCGGCGCGGTTCATCCTCGATATCGATGAGAACGTTCTCTCATCAGCGGGTGTGTCGGGCTCTGAGTTCGTGACGTTCATCGACCGGGTTCGAGGAGCCGGTATCCGGGCGGAGATCCGCACGAAGGGAACCTTTACGTATCGCTCCGAACAAGAGTATATCAGCGGGACGAACAATCCAGCGAACGGATACTATGATTCCGCCGATGGAATCACGAACGGCACGTACGCTGGTCTCGTCCAGTGACACCAATGACAGACGACAGCCAGAACCAGGAACGCGACGTTGACCTCTCGACCGACGACGAGCACGACGTTGACGAGCTCGTAGAGGAACTCGCCGACGAGTCTGATGAGTCCGAGGCCGACGAGTTCGACCCAGTCGAGGAAGGCAAGGAGGAGGCGAAGCGCGTTCTCAAGGAGATGGACGGCGACGACGACGTCGAGCGAGCCGATGCCGCGATCTTCCAGAAGCAGCAATCGCTCCAGAACATGGTCCAGCAGAACCAGGCCGCCCAGCAGAACATCGGCGCGTTCGAACAGCGGCTCGAAGGGCTCGAACACACGCTCGCCCGCCTCGACGAGAACGAGGAGGGTGCGGTGTTTCAGTCGCTCGAAGGTGGCGTGATCATGGAAGTGACTGGCGACACGGACGACGTCGCTGAGGATATCGCAGACGCGAAGGACCGCCTCGAAGAACAGAAAGAACAGCTGGAAGGCCAACTGGACGCACTCGAGCGGGGTGTGCAAAAGAACCAGGCGGCCATCCAGCACCTCCAGAGCTACCGCGACATGATCGCGGACGAGTAACCCCGTACAGTCCCCGCTGACGTATCATGGCCGACGCAATCACCACCAACAGTTGGATTTGGACCGACACCGGAACCGAGCCTACGCCGGGCGATGAGAACTACGTCGCTGGCGACCAGCCAATCGCTGAGTACGATAACTGGGCGATGTGGGCGGTCACGAGCGACGTCGACGCGCTGAACGCGAAGCTCGGTTCACACGCATCATTCCACGAAGCTGGTGGGCAAGACGAGCTCGATCTCGTCGACATGAGCGTCGGCACGGCGATCACGCTGGCGGAACCGACCGCAGGCACGTTCGAGCTCCAGACTCCGGGTGGGACGAGCCTCGCAACGCTCGATACCGCTGGTAATGCGTGGACGACCTTCCCCGATATCGATTCGGATGTCACGTTCAAGGACGGACTGACGCTCGGTGGGAGCACGTCGATCACGTTCAGCGACGATGCAGGGACGCAAACGCTCGCCGATCTGAGCGTCACGTCCACGCCGGCTTCGGGGACAGAAGAGTCCTACTCGTTCGCTGTTGATGGCACTGACATCATCAAGCTGTACGCCGAAGCTGATGGAGTTGGAGGGATTCAGAACGCTGAGTTCGCCGTCCTGGAGGAGCTCACGATCGCGACTGGAAAGACGGTCACCCTGGGCGACGATCTCGTTGCTGCTGATGGGGAAGTCATCTGGGATGAGTCGGCTGGAGTGATCAATGGTGCCGCACTCGAGGACGGGGAGATCACACTCACGGCTGGCAATGCGTTGACCGGCGGTGGGACGATCCCGCTCGGCGGGAGTGCATCGATCGGTGTCGCTTCGGACTCGATCCAGACGAGCGAGCTCGATCTCTCGATCACGCCAACGTGGACAGGGACGCACGTGTTCGACTCGGGTCTTCGGCTGGGCGACGGTCAGTCGATCAAGTTCGTCAACAACGCTGGCGCCGAGCACCTGGCGCAGATGAACGTCACTGCGTCGGTGGCGGCTGGAACGGAAGAGTCGATGGCGTTCCGATTCAACGCAACCGACGTCCTCAAACTGTACACTGAGTCCGACGGGTCCGGCGGGATTCAGAACACGGCGATCCAGGCGCTCGTCCCGCTCGATATGTCGAGCACTGACCTCGTCGACGGCGCAACGACCATCTGGGATGCGAGCGCCGGGCACGTTCCAGCAGCATCGGTCGAAGACGCCTGGGTCGACGTCGGCGGCGATACGATGTCGGGAGATCTCAACCTGGGTGGGAACAACATCACCGGACTCGGAACGGTCGACGGTGTCGATGTTTCCGCCCATGCGGGTGACACGAGTGCCCACCACGCCAAGTACACCGATAGCGAGGCGGTTGCAGCAGTCAACGCTGAATCGTCGCTCTCGGTCAGCATCACGGGAGACGCTGACACGGTGGACGGGTGGCACGCGAACTCGTTCGTCCGCGACAACACCAATAACGTACTCGATGGAAGTCTCGAGATCGTGGGAGTCGCCGGTGCGTTCACCATGGGGCTGGGGACAGATACGCGGCTTCGCTACGATAGTTCCTCAGGGACGTCATCGCACAGAGACGCGTTCTTCCAGTTCCACAATGATTTCAACGACACCAACGCGTTCAGGATGGGAGTCGTTGGCGGGGAGTTCGAGCTCACCAACTACGTCGACGGAACGACGTTCACGTTCAACACCGGGATCGACATCTACAACGAGAGCACGTTATCGACGGAGACGGTCGCCACCCAGCAGTGGGTCGAATCAGACGCGACGGTAACGAATGCCGATGACGCCGATACGCTCGACGGGTTCCACTCGACCTACTTCGCACCCAAGAGCGGTTTCGACTCCCACACGGGAGACACGAACAACCCGCACGGTGTGACCGCTTCGCAAGTCGGTGTCGTCGCCGCGGTGAACGCAGAGAGTGTACTGACGGTCGACATCGACGGCGATGCGGACACGCTCGATGGGTCGCATGCCAGCGCGTTCGCTACGGCCGGCCACAACCACGATTCGGAGTACGTCGACCTGAACGGCGACATCATGGCGGGGACGCTCAACATGGACCAGAACGAGACGACGAACTTCGTCCTCGAGAACCGGACGAGCGATCCCGCATCCCCGGTGGAAGGCCAGATGTGGGTACGGTCGGACCTGTAGAAGGTTTCTGACATGGCACAACTCAGCACGATCCGAATGGAGCACGGTGGACAGACGTACGACGTTCCAGTCTTCGACCCAGCCGATCTCCCACCGGGGTACCGGTTTTTCAGAACTGGAGCAGCTGGCGGCACCGTCGGTGTCCTCCCCGTCAAACCCGTCGCCACAGATCCAGCGTACCCGTTCATCCGCGGGTATCACAGTGGAACGACGTACGGGCTCCACGATTCAGCCCCGACCGTTATCGAGGACTTCGAAAGTGGGCTAACCAATTGGAACGGGGATACACAGGACGCGACGACGGTCAGCTCGCCGAGCGTGAGCGGGAGCGCGCTCGCGATGATCAACTCCAACTTCAACGAGGTCTGGAATACCACGATCACGGTCCAGCAAGGAGACGTCATCATCGCACACATCAGAGGTGCGTCCGCGTCGTTCCAGTTCGGAGTCGTTCAAACGGGCTCTGGAGACAGGGAGGGATACGCGCTCCGGCACAACCAGGAAGACCAGATCGGCCCGAACACCACGCTCCTGTACCGGATGGATGAAGATATCGTGGACCCCACGCTCGCTACGTTCGATTCGTCAGTTCTGAACGCGAATGAGTTCTTCACGTACGTGATCGCGTGGGGGACGGACGACACCATCAGAGTGAACGCCTACGATTCGGCCGGAACGTTCGCCGGTGGGCTGAACGCAACCGATCCGACGCACACCAGTGGTGGCATCGGGTTCCGTCGTGGTGCGAGTGATATGGACGTGTACCTCGACGAAGTCATGACGCTGTAGTCGACGGACGCAGGAAAACTGGTATATCGCTTCTCTCGTGTATCACCGGACTGATGAGTGACGAACAGCGTTGGGAGCCACACGTCGAGCGCCGGGACACGTCGTGGGTCCAGGGCGAACTGGCCAGGGACTTCCCACACTTCCCCCGGGGCGGACTGTCGCGCGTCTCGCTCGACTCCCGCTACTACCTCACCACCCCTGACGACTTTTCGAAGATCGTCGAGGAGACCGTCATCGGCCATCGCTACTTCCGCCGCTCTAAGTTCGACTGCGAGAACTTCGCCGTCGCCTTCCAGAGTATCGTCGCCCAACGATACGGTGTGAACAGCGTCGGCGTCGTCGTCAATCACGCCGGAACCCGCGCGTTCAACGTCGTGATGTACGAAGACGGAACGACCGAACTGTTCGACCCGGACACAGAACACCTCGTCGTCACGGGCGACACGCGAGCCGACACCAAGGCGTACAGTCTCTCGCAGGGCCTCATCATTCTATGAGCACCGCGGCCCTGCTCTGGATCGCCGTCGTGCTGCTGGTGGTGGCACTGACGAGCTGGGTCATCGGCGTCGTTGCAGGGCGGCTCATGTACGGAACATCGGCCCGCTGGTGGTCGCCACTTCGTCGAACCCTCTGGCCGCTGCTCCACACGACACTCGTTCGATTCGGTGGGTTCTCCCTCTCGCACGTCGGACCTGAGCAGTTCGCCGGGCGAATCACGGTGAGTTCTCGCGAGCTCGACCAGCTCTTCACGTCGCTCGGCTTCCGTCGGAACCCATGGGCGGCGCTCAAACGTCGCTTCGGAACGATGGATGTCTCGGAGGGCTCGTGGGTGTGGCGCGATTCGGGCCGGTGGTACATCCCGAACTGGCTGGCCCCGATGCAGCTCCACATCACGGTGTTCGAGAACAGGGACGGAACGTTCGACGTCTACGCACACTGGGAAGACAACTACTGGGTCCGCCCACGCGCGCACCTGGATGGGACGAACTTCGATGCACCCACGGGCGTTCGGAAAGCCCAGGGACTCCTGAGTTCGGCCGGTGTGATCATCGCTCGAGTCGGGAACCCGCCCCGGCGGGGTCTCGATGCGAAGAATGCTGTCAAATAGCGGATGATGAACGCATCCGACCCCGTCTTCGAGCCATGACCCCTACCCTCTACGGGGTGCAAACACCCCTCCACGTGCTTTGGCCAAAATCGGGCCTCTACGCCCCTCTATACGAAGGTTTCAGAGCTTCTCCCCCCGCATCAGATCGGCACTCGCACTCACATGCCACCACAAACATTCGTCCCCTCAGACAGTAATCCCATGTTCAGGAAAACTGGTATATCTGGACTTCGGTGTAGATAGAGATGATGGCGGGATTTGCTGAGTGGGGTACCCTCGGGAGCTTCCTGAGCGGTGTTGCCGCAACGCTCGCCCTCCTCGGTGGTCTCGCATACTGGACGGTCCGTCGCGCGGTGAAGGTTGCGACGAAATCATACGTAAAGAGCACTGTCGATGCAAAGATCGAACCGATCGAGGAGCGGCTGGACCATGCGACACGGGACGTAGAGGCGAACCAGGAAGATCTGCGCGCGCTGACTGACCTGCTGGAAGGTGGCAACTCGCAGTTCGAGAAGGGAATGATGGATTTCCTGGAAGAGAACATCGACCGGACGGTCGAGATCCAGGAGGACCTGACGGAGATCAAAGGGCGGCTCACAGAGCTCAGATCGCGCGTTGAGACCGACGACGAGTAGATCAGACAGTTCGTAAACTCCCTTTTACCAGTATCTGTACATATGTATGTGCGGGTATGTACATACGCTATTTAGCTGTTTCCGAAGGGTAGAGAGCCGCTGAATAGGAAATCTTATAACAGCATGGTGACTACTATAGAAGTACCCTCAGAGAATCGGTAGGTTATGTGGCACGAGCGAGACTGGTCGGGGCGTGGAACCGAGTACCTGGGGTCCGTCTCTCGGAAGAGAGAAGTGAAACGAAACAATGGCAAGCGCAAACAAGGAAGAGGAGCTTCTGAGCTTCCTCACCGACACGATCGGAATGGACGAGGACGAAGTAGAGGCCGAGGCGCAGGAGATGCTCGACAACGATGAGGTACTCCTGACGGTGAACGCCTACGAGAAGATCAAGGAGGAGAACGTCGCCCAGCCGCAGGAGGCGAGCGACATCGACGGTGCGTACCTCGGCCAGCACGCTCGGACGCGTGACGGAGAAGTGACCGGGTACGTCACCTGGGTGTTCTCGGAGGCCGACCACAGCGTGGTCCGCGTCAACTCCGACGACCCCATCGTCAACGGCGACCACCGCCAGTTCACGCAGGTCACCCTGACCGGCGTCGAGCGGTGGGAGAACCTCGAGTCCGGCTACGAGTGGCTCCAGGCAACCGACGACAGTGCGGCCGAGTTCGACGACGACGAGCTCGCCATCGACCTGGTGCTCGACTTCGCCCAGACGGTCGGCGAGGTCGACGAGGACGACTCCTACCTGGTGATCGCGGAGGTCGCCGAAGTCGACACCCTCGGCGAGTTCCACCAGGACACCGGGGACTACCTCGGGCGGAAGCCCGTCATCGAAGACGAGGACAACGCCAACATCCGGCTCGTGCTGGAAGAGGCGCGCTCTGGCGAGCAGGCGACCATCAAGCTCCAGGACCCGCGTGACATCGCGGCCCTCTCGGGCATCGAGTTCGAACGGCTGATGAAGATCGCCGCCCAGTCGGACGCCCAGGAGATGTCCCAGCAGCTGTACACGGTGCTGGAGGGCGAGACGGTCGTCGTCTTCGGCCGTGGCTCCGCCTACGTCAACGGCGAGGAAGTCACCGACGGCGACGGCAACCGCCGCCCGTGGCTCACCCTGTCGAACTTCGACGTCGGGTTCATCACGTCCCTCGACGAACTGGAAGCCAGCGCGTGAGTACCACGAGGTAATCACACGCAATGGAATCGTCCAACAAGACGCGGGCGAATCACGCCTTCGTCGTCCGAGGCACGCTTCAAGCGAGCGACGACCTGATCGAGGCGATCGACGATCACCCCGACATCGAGCTCGTCTACCAGAAGCACTCGGCGGCGAAGCTGTACATCCGCGCCGAAGACGAGGAGACGGACGAGTAGACGATGGTCCGTGGGAAACCAGTCGACGGTCAGCGTCAAGCACGCTACGACCTGGGGTCGTTCTTCCAGTATGAGAGCGACAAGGTCCTGAAGCGCGTCGTCACCGACGACGACGTTCAAGGCGAGTTCCCTCGCCTCGAGCTCTACGGTGACCTGAACGATGCGTTCGGCGGTGGTCTCCCGCGTGGACTCACTACGTTCTACGGCGAAGGCGGCTCAGGGAAGTCGAAGATCTGTCGCGAAATCGCAACCTCGGTTGCGGGCTCGCACGGCGACAAGGGGCCGGTCGTGTACGTCGGCGCCGAAGCGATCACGGACATCCCTCAGCACAAGAACATCATCGGTCTGAAGTACACCGAGAACAAGCCGAAGTACAACAAAGCGGTCGACGAGGTACTGGGGTTCTGTCAAGAACAGCAGCCCACGCTCCTCGTGATCGACAGTGCGACGAAACTGTTCTCGAAGACCGACAAAGCCGTCGAGGAAGCCGACGTGCGCTCTGCGCTCAGCCAGATCGAAGAGCGAACCGAAGGCCACCTCGCGACGATCGCCACCTCGGAAGTTCGCGGCTCCCCCGGCTGGGAATACCCGGCTGGGGGCCAAGCGGTCGCGCACGCCTGTGCCATGCTGGTACGGATGCGCCGCCACGAAGCCACGTCCGAACGAGAAGCACGAGAGCTCGGAGAGTCCATCGGGACGATCACGTGGACGATGAGCATCGAGAAGGACAGAGAGAACCAAGCCGACACCGCACACCTGTTCAAGCCAGAGTACACTCGCCGTGGACTCAAACTTAGCAAGTGGGAGTCGGACACAGACGTGGACCAGTAGATGGAGCAGGAGCACACACTCATAGGGCACGCGCCACGCTCCCAGCCTCCAGGCTCACCGTCCACGGTTCTCGTCACCGGTGATACCCGCGGCACCGCGACTGAACCGGAATCCAAGCGAACGGAGTGTCACCGATGAGTACGATAGACCTGTTCACAGACTACATCGACTACCTGGAATCGAAAGAGATCGCCTACGCGGAGACGTACATCCCGTACTACCTCTGCTCGGTCGGATGCCACATGCTGAACATCCGCCAACAGCGCCTCAAGAAGCGCGGCGAGAAAGGCATCTACGCCGAGCTCGGGTCGTACCCGAACCTCCGGCTGAACACCATGATGGTCGCCCCACCAGGGTTCAGTAAGACCTTCTTCATGGAGCTGATGCTCGACCCCGACATCGGCATCATCGGCGGGACGACGATCCCGACGAAGATGGTTCAGAACATGACCGAGGCGGCGTTCGTCGGCTCGGACGGTGGTGGCGACGAGGACGACTACGACATGGGGCTCGCAGAGAAGTACAAGGACGGTATCCTTGGCTGTGAGGAGTTCGACTCCCTGGCGAAGGTCATGCAGACCGACCACTCAGGGAACCTCGACAACATGCTCCTCACCGCGCTCGACTCCGGGCGCGTCCGGAAGGACATGGCCCACGCGAACATCAACTACGACACGAACGTCTCGCTGTTCGCGGCCACCCAGCCCATGCGGATGGACCTGACGTCCGGGTTCGCCCGGCGGTTCATGTTCCTCAAGTTCTACCCGTCGCCCGAGCAGATCGACGAGATGCGCGCCTCCCGCCGCCGCGGTCGGGGGCACGACGCTGACTTCGACCAGCTCCAGACGTTCAAGAACGAGCTCGGCCTCAAGTTCAGCGAGAAAGTCGCCGGGATCGACCAGGTCCGTGGCGTCGAGAAGCTCGACTCGATCTTCGACGACGTGGGAGTGCCCCACTTCGAAGAGAAAGTGTACGAGCGGATGGCCATGGGCTACTCGGTCCTGAAAGCCGACTCGATCGTCACCGAGGGCGGGACGACCTACCTCGACATCCAGCCGACGCGCGAGCTTCGCCACCTGCTCCGGCAAGCGATGGAGTGGCGCGACTCGCTCATGCAGGACGTCGAGGGCGACCAGATCCTCTCGGTCCTCCGGAACACGTCGCAGGGCTCAATGGAGAAGGAGGAGCTCAAGAAGTTCCTCCAGATGTATTCCATGACGCACGCGGAAGCCGAGCACATCCTGAAACGGCTCCGGCGGAACCGGATGGTCGAGTACAACCGTGACAAGAACCAGACGGCGACGGTGCACCTGACGTAGGGAGCTCACGCTCACATGCCACCAGTAACGCCCGACGACTACCCCTGGGGCCCGGGTGACCGGCCCCGCACGAACACGCAGAGCAACAGCACCCGCAATTGAAATGAAGACAGTAGCAATCGATATCGAGACGACTGGGTTGGCCGCGACAGACGAAGTGACCGTCGTCGGCCTCGGAGACGACGAAACGTACGAGATCCACTACAACGCAGATGGCGGCCGGACCCACGTCGACCAGGACGAGTTCGAATGGGAGTCGAACGACCGCGAGATCGAACTGTACGGCTGGCCGAGCGAAGAACGCCTCCTCACCCGGCTGAACACGGCCGTGAACCGGTTCGAGCTGAACATCGAAGGGACGCTCCTCGTCGGGTTCAACGTCGACGGGTTCGACTTCCCGATGATGCGGACGCGGTCGATGGTGAACGACGTCCCGTGGCCGTTCAGCGGCTGTCAGTACCTGGACGTGCAGAACGCGTTCAAGTACGATCTCCAGACGAAGAAGCAGGACATCATGGGGTTCAACAAGGGCCCGCTCAAGGAGTTCGGCGACTACGTCGACGCGAACTACAAAGCGTCGTGGCGAAAAGAGCAGATCAAGGAGGCAATCCACGAGAAGGGATTCGAGACGGCCGACGTGATGGACTTCGCCGGAGAGAACGGCTACGACAACCCGACGAACGACCAGGGCAAACAGTACCAGATTCACCAGCTGTACTGCGAGCTCGGCGTCCTGGACGACCACCCGCACGATCCGCTGGGTCACAAGTCCGAGCTGTGTGTCTCTCGGTGGGCCGAGGGAGACATGGAATCGATCATCCAGCACAACCTCGCCGACCTGAAAATGACACTGGACCTCGTCGGGCTCCTCCCCGCGTACATCCACGAGAGCGAACTTCGCACGACGCGGCTCTGATATGCCGTCGAAATGCTTATGCGCTTGTCATAACAAATATCGGATACATACCGGCGCCATGGGGGGCCGGAACCGATACCATGAACGGCGACAAGGACATCGATGTCGCACATCAGAGCGACGACAGGACAGACAACCCGACCGAAATCACGGACGTGACGATCCTCCACCCGGACGATTTCGCGGCCAAGATGGACGAAGCGACGCTGTTTCAAGTGACAGTGCTGCTGGCGATACAGAACCTCTCGGTTCGGGGCGAACAGTGCTACGGGCTGGCGATCAAGGGCGAGCTCGAGAAGATCTACCGGACCGCCGAGATCCACCACGGACGGCTGTACCCGAACCTCGACACGCTCAAGGAGCGGGACCTGATCGTCAAGAAGCCGATCGACGATCGCGCCAACTCCTACCAGCTCACCCCCGGCGGCAAGGGGCTGCTGAAGCGGTACGCCGAGATGGTCGTCGGCCTGATCAACGGGGTCGAGTACGACGACATCGTCAACGACGGCCGAGTCGCATAGAATCGTCTGATGTCGGATCGCTGTTTCCACTGCGGGCACACCGGTCCCTGTTGGTGCGTGTGTTGCGAGAATAAACCGAATCAAAATGACGACGAGATACGCGAAGGCGAAGGAGATTGGCTTCGAAGAGTCTGAGACGAATCCGGGCCTCCTCTGGTGGTTCGTCCCCCAGGGCGGCTACAAGATCTTCATGGACTTCCGCACGAAGAACGACGACGGTGAGTATGACGGCTACGAACCGGACATGCCACCACGAACCTACGGCGCGGACGAAGACGACGAAGGGAACACTGTCTGGATAAACTCGTCCGGCGATACGCGAGATCGCTGGAAAGAGGATATCGAAGGCCACTGGGTCGTCAAGAAAGTCGAACGCGAGAGCGGTCTCGACCAGGACCGCGGGCAAACGGGCCTCGACTGGTTCGCGACTGATGGCATGGCTGAGCAGGAATGTCGGCTGTGTGGAGACGAGTACGCCGTTTCGGAACTGGAGAACGGACTATGCTTCGGAGATGATACGAACGGGTGTTACTTCGAGGAGAATCCCGCCGAGTTGTTCCGCCAAGCTCGCCGCCGTAAAGAGGAAATCAGAAGTGAGCGCCGACAAGAACCTTAATATCAGTTCCCTGTGTATTCATCCCTACACCTCCCGTGGAACGGGGTGCCAGGAATGAGTACAGTGAACCACGATGAACTGGGCGTCAGCGTCCCGTTGTACCTGGACCTGTTCAAAACGCGCGACGACTGCTTCGCAGTCCAGCGCATGGATGGGTCGTACGGGCCGCTGAACATCGAGTTCGAAGAAAAGCACGTCGAGCAGCACATCAACGGCGAGCGGACGTACGGTCAGTACCTCGTCGACCCGGTCGACAACACCGTCCGCTTCGCGGCGATCGACAACGACATCGACGACGACTCGAACGCGCCACTGGAGAACGCGCTGGAAGCCGCCGTCCTCGAAAAGCAACGGGCGCTCGAGTTCGGGCTCCGCGACAATCAGGTGTGGCTCGAGTTCTCCGGTCGCCGAGGATACCACACGTGGTTCTTCTTCGACCCGCCTGTGAAGGCGACGCTCGCGAAACAGCTCCTCGAGTACATCGTTGGCGGAACGCCCGAGGAGCGTGACGCGTACACCGAGCAGATCAACGACGGGGCCGACCCGGACGATCTCGACACGCCCGGTGTCGACATCCCCGGCGGTCACACGGAGGTATTCCCGAAGCAAGTCGGACTCAGCACTGGGGAGTACGGAAACCTGATCAAGACGCCGTTCGGCCTTCACCAGAAGACGGGCAATCGGATGTTGTTCGTTGACGAGACGGGTGAGCCGTATTCTGATCAGGCGTCGATCATCCGGGCGGCGATTCGAAATCGCATCCACCCGGACGTCGCTGGTGGCATCCTCGAGGAGTTCGGGGATGATACGGAGCACCTGGTCGAAGAAGCAGAACAACGAGCGGCCGGTCGGGGTCGCGACCTGGAGGACATCGTCTCCGAAGGGATGGACATCCGGCCATGTATCGAAGCGGCGATCACGGGTCAGAAGGGGAACCTCTCGGGCGAAGAAGGGCACCACATGCGGCTGGCGGCGGCCGCCGAGCTGCTGGCGAACGGCTACTCGGTCGAGGAAGCCCACGAGTTCTTCAAGGCGTTCCCGAACTACGACCCGAAGATCACAGAGGAGAAGCTCCGTGAAGTGCAGAGCAACCTCCCGCGCCCGTGGGCGTGCTCGACGATCAAAGACAAGTGCGGCTCGCTGGTGACGGATTGCCCGTGCCCGGCGACGTCGGACATAGACCTGGTAACATCAATGGAGCTGAATCACCAACGCTACGGCCACGTATGGAAGAACGATGAATGACGAGAACAACACGAAGACGGTCAACATCCGAGTAAACGCGACGGACTGGGAGAACCTCTCCGACGAGAATCGATCCGAGATCTGTCGCGAGGCACTCCGCTCGGCCTCACAGATGAAGCGTGACGCTGGAAAGGCGCTCCGCTACGCGGGTGAGTACGAGAAGTCGCTCGCGAAACTGGACAAGGCACAGGCGGAAGTGAAAGTGAACAAGACGATGATGGAGAACGAGCTCGAGGCGTACGGCTATCACGAGCTCGTCACCGCCGATGAGCTCCCCGATCAGTTCTCCCTGTTCGAGGAGATGCTGGTCTACTCCGGCAAGTACGCGAACTCGTACATGGAAGCCGGTCGCGGCTACGAGTGGATCGTGAACGCGATCATGCAGGACATGCGTGACGAGGGGAAGGTGCTCCCGGTCGGGATCGCCGAATGGATCGTCGGCATCGTCGAGGACAACTTCGAAACCGAGGACGAGGACGACGAGGAGGAGACGGTCGAAGTATGAGCACGACGCGCGTCGAGCAGACGGTTCACGGCGACGTGAAGTACGAGACGTTCACGTGCTCGGGCTGTGATTCGGAAGCGATCGTTGGGACGGAGCACGACCTGTACGATCTGAACATCAAGCACCGGTACGACGACGACGAAGACGTCGTGTTTCGCGTCGGACCACATTACACGCTGTTCCAGTTCTGTGAAGTGTGTCAGAACCAGCCCGGCCCGACCGCACGACTCGCCCTCCAGAAGGCGAACTATAAACGCCGGCTTCAGGGGAAGTACACGGCCTGGGCAACGTTGCTCCTCATCGCCGAGGCGCTGTTCATCTGGTGGGCGTTCCTGTGAGCGCCAACGTACCAGTTAACGGATAGCTTTTGCCGGTCCATGGTGTATCGATTACTGAGTGAGTCGTCAGTTCAAGAAGATAGTCTTCCCTCATGAGTACGTCGACCATCGTGGAGCCTACGCGCTCTTCTGCGGTGGCTGCTGGACGCCGCTCAAGATCAACTGGGGAAACAACTCAACCGGCTACGCTATCTGCTCTTGCGGGCACCGCTACGGGTACAAATACGTCTACGAGAAGTTCGTACGGGCCTAATTCGAGAGTTTCAGAGCGTCTCACGGGCACTCTCATTCGCATTTTCGACGCCTGTCGCTCCGGGCCATGGCCCCTACCCTCGATGGGCTGCAAACGTGTTTCCGCGAGGCGTATCAGACAGTTTTTCGAGAGGAAGAATAGAATAGAAGCCTCCCGACAGGGTAGAAACCGCAGTACTGGGGCCTCTTCGGTGCTTGATGTATCAGATAAAGAAACACTTATCTTAGTATTCCACGTACAATAGGTTACCCACAGTCATCCGGCCTTGGAACGGACCGGCTGGCATCGACGTGGGACGGAGTAATCGGTAAATGAGCAAGAACGAAACCGACGCAAGTTCTGATTCCGGCGCGACGGAGGATGCGCTGGACGGATCGATGCTTGACACCATCGAGCCGGTAGAGACTGGGTTGGCGACAGACGAAGAACCCGAACCTGAGTTCCAGAAGGCCCGCCACGAGGTCGGCCAGAAGAACCTCCAGGCCACCGGGAGCGAGCACCCGCTCGCGATCGCCTCGGGGTCCACCGCTTCAATCGAGCAGCGCGTGGACAACGAGGTCGTCCTCGACTACCTGTCGGACAAGATCTACGGGGGTCCTGATTCGACGATTCGAGAGTACCTCGCCAACGCAGAGACGGCCTGTATCCGTGCAGCGGAAGTGCTGCTCAAGGACGAGGCCGGGTTCGACGAAGACGACTTCTGGGTCGTCGACGACGAACACCCCGACTACCACCCCGACAAGCGCGAGCACCGCCAACCAGTACGGCGGCTGTTCCCCAAGGAGATCCTCGACGCGGCCCAGGCCCACTGTGGCTACGAGCCGACGATCGAGGTCGAATGGCACGAGGGCGACAACCTCCTCGTGATCGCCGAGAACGGGGTCGGCTTCACACCGCGTGAAGTCACCGACGTCCTCGCAGTGACGGGCCACTCCGGGGTTCGCGACCGCGGCGATGTCTCCGGCCAGTT
Source organism: Halorarum halophilum (assembly GCF_013401515.1). NCBI lineage: Archaea > Methanobacteriati > Methanobacteriota > Halobacteria > Halobacteriales > Haloferacaceae > Halorarum > Halorarum halophilum. Next base: position 21,768 of record NZ_CP058532.1, read on the forward strand.
CGGGATGGGCGTGATGTCGGCCCACAAGGTGGTCGGCAAGGAGGGTGCGTACACGCTGATCACGCGCACCCGCCGCACGGACATCCCCGACTGGGCCCAGGAGTCGTTCGCCGCCTACTGCTACCTGGGTGGCTACGACATGATCGAGGGGTCGCTCCCGGACGGAAGCTACGGCACGCGCTTCGAGCTCCCGATCAAGGAGAACCTCGACGACAACCACGGGTCGCGCTACGACGACACCCCGGTCATCACGAAATGGGTCGGCAAGTACGCCGAGTACATGCGAGTCCCTGTCCTGTACCACCACTTCAACGATGGTGACACGGTGCACGACGACGAGTTCGGGGACAAGGAGTTCGCCGACGACTACAACGGCGCGGTCCTGACGATCGACCGGCCCGAGTTCATCGCGAAGTCCTACCCTTCGGCGAGCAACGACACGCTGCTGCTGTCGATGCCCATCAAGCGGAACTACCGCTACTCGCCGCCCGATGCCCCGTGGAGCGTGGACATCCGGCTTCGCAACGAGGGTGGTATCGTCATCGAAGGGCCGAACCGCGGCCTGATGCCCGTCGAGGACGCCGAGTACGAGAACATGGAGGACGACCGGCGCGAGAAGTTCGTCCGGAAGTCCGACCTGGAAGACGAGGACATCACGCTCCCCGAGCCGACGGCCTCGCGCGACGAGCTCCAGAAGAACGAGCCGTTCTGGAAGTGGATCGGTGGCGAGTTCGACCAGCTCTACAAGGACGAGATCAAACGCTTCGTGGCGTCGGTCTCGGACCTCGACGATCTCGAGGACCTGGCCTCCGACGACCCGAACGGGTTCTCGTTCCTGATGGTCGGGCTCTCGAAATTCAAGTCCTACAAGGTCAGCGACGGCGCTGATTTCCAGGACGTGATCGAAGAGAAGCTCGAGACGACGCTGGACGAAGAGTTCTGTGACCAGCTCCTGCTGCTCATGACGAACGTCGAGCTCGCACCACGCGGACGCTCTGGCGTTCGGCTGAAGAACAACCGCACCAAGGAGAAGACCTGGCGCATCTTCCGCGACGCCGCCGACGGCGACGTCTACATGGGCGTCAACATCAACGAGAAGCGGACGAAAGTGGTCTGGGCGACGCACGATGCGAACCAGGTCGCCCGCGTCAGCAAGTCGGGCAAGTACAAAGAGTACGAGCAGCTCGGCTGGAAGCGCCTCGCCGACGTCCCCTACTCGTCGGGTGCGGAGAACGCGAGCCAGTTCACCATCCCGTCCGACCTGAAGAGCTCGGGCTCGGCTGGCGGGAAATCGAACGCCGGCAAGGACGCGGCCGACCGACAGCTCACAGTACGGCGGTCGAGTGACCGCGGTGACTGCGAGAACCACACAGCGAGTTCGATCAAGGACAGCCTGGAGCTGTACGACCAGGGGAAGGGCGACGGCGTGAAGGTGAGCTGGAACAAGCACGTTCACGAGATCGTTCTGTTCCCGAGCAGTACCGACCGGCGAATGACCGATTGGTACGATGTAATCAAACCCCACAAGGGGCGGGGCTGCGCCACCTGCATCAACGGCGTCTACGAGTACCTGAAGGACGTACCTGGAATCATGCACATCGACGACCTGATCGCGGATAGCGACGACGTAACGCTCACGACCAGCGAAGGCGACATGACCGTCTCCGACGCCGGCGACGAACTACTGGTCCACCTGGTGAACGCGGACTACCTCGACCGGTTCCGCGAGCCCGAGATCATGACTCGGCTGGCCGAGCTGCTCCACGACGAGCTCGAGGAGCACTGCGACGACTTCAGCTGGGACTACGAGGAAGAGATGTACCCGGACAAGTTCATCTACGCACCCGTCGACAAGAACGCCTGGCGGCGTATCCAGCCCGGGAGCTTCGAGTCTGACTACGTAGTGATCGCGGGCGACCTGCGGGTGACGAACGTCGGCGCGACTCACACGCACGGCTACCAGTCGGACGCCGAGCTGTACGCAATGGGGCGGTTCTACAACTGGGACGCCGACTCGCCCGAGATCACCTCGCTCAAGTCGCTGGTCACGAGCCGCGACCCCGAGCAGGCGTTCGCCCTGATCGACACGCTGGCGATGCTCCACGACAACGGCGTGAAGCCCTCGTCCGCACAGAACGGTCAGATCGTGAAGCTCACGGTCGAACAGCAGGCATCACTCGACGACACCTCGGACTCGGATGCCACCAGCGACGGCGGCACGGACACGCCGGAACACGAGGCGCTGGCCGACGGCGGAGAGGAGTGAGCCATGAGCCTGGACGAGCTCCAGATGGATCTGGAGAAGTGCCGGTTCAGAGAGATCAACACCAAGCGGAACGACGACGGGAGTCTTCGCCGCGTCGAGGTGATGATCCAGCTCTCCACCGCGAACAGCGGGTCGCCGGTCACGTTCAAGTACGCCGTTCGGGGAGACGACGACCGGCTGAAACTCACGCAAGTGGTGGACACGGGGACGACCATGACGATCTCGAAGTTCATCTACATGAACGTGTTCGCCGAGCACATGCTCCCGAAGCGCATTCCGGATGTCGAGTCGGTCGAGTCCGTCGAAGAGAAGCTGCTCGCCGCGCGGAAGCTGGTCGAAGGTGGGGCGCTTGAGGACGAGGAGTGAGCCATGAGTGACATCCGGGTCCAGAGTCCGATGTACGAGGACGAGTACACGATGGAGTCGCCGGACCACCACGCCGACGATCCCCAGCCCGGCGATATCGTTCGACTCGGCAACGATACGATCGTTCGAATCGTCGCGGCCAAGGACGAAGGTGCGGACCGCCCGCCGCTGTACACCGTCGCGCTCGAGCGAACGATCGGCGTCCACCCCGACAACGGGGAGCTCGAAGACATCAGTGGCTACGGGATCGCCGACGTCCTCGTCCACCGCGAGTCAGCGGCGGTCCTCAAGGACACGATGGCGCATCTGGCGTACGTGAACGTCCTGGAGGAGATGGGGTTCGACGAGGCGGCCGAGCTCGTCGGACACGTGAAGAGCCTCACGTTCACGAAAGTGCGAGGCTGGTCCATCCCGAAGACGCCCGAGCACGAGGTGTTCGACGAATGAGTTCTGGTGAAGTATCAGAAACCTTAACATCTCACGGCTCCAACTCAGGTCACACTACGAGAAGTGAAATGACAGAAACGAACAATTCCGATGAGACGGTCGACGTGCCTGCAAAGAACGGTGCGCTCCAGACCGTGGAGGAAGGGCGGAGCGTGGAGAAGATCGACGAGACGCCAGTCAACCTGCTCCTCCGTGTCCACACGGACGAGGGCTGGGAGACGCGAAACGTGACCAAGACCAACCGCAACGTGCTCCTGTACGAGCACGGGCTGTACGACCTGGTCTACGGGTCGGGCAACGAGATTCTGGAACTGAGCCAGACGCCGTACGCCGCCGTAGCCTCGCACGAGCAGGAAGGGACGTTCACGGTCTGGGTCAACGACGAACCACCGATCGAGACGCCCCCGAGAATGGAGGAGGACGTGCTCGAGGCGGTCAGGGAGATCCTCGACAACGAGCGGCGAACGATCGCCCCGCTGACCGAGATCCACAAGACCATCCTCGATACGCAGGTCCGCCGGCACGTCATCAATCGGCTCCTCGACGAGGCACCGTTTTCGGCATTCACCGAGCGGGGCCTGATCGACACTGAATCACGGGGCTGGCTACTCTACGATCAGCTGCTGCTGACGTGGGAGGGCGAGTTCCGGAACCAGTCGAACGAGGATCGTCGGTACGAAGTGTCGGGCTCGGGCGTCCGGCAAGTCGAGAGTGTCAACGAGGCGTTCAGCCTCTCCCGCCGCGGTCAGCAAGACGTGACCGAGTACGGCGAGGATGGCGAGCAGACGACGAACGACCGTATCACGGTCGAGTTCGGGGATGTGACGCACACCTTCGGTGAGAAGGAAGTGGCGTTCATCTCCCGCGTCGTCTGGGCGCTGAAGAACGTCCGCCCCCGCGGTTCCCGCACTGAGAACACCCCCTCCGAGTCACCTGATCAGGAGACAACAGAATGAGCTACGACTTCATCGACGACAACGCACGGCCAGACAACTACACGTACGGGCATGAGGTTCATGACCCGTCGTGGTGGGGTCTCGGCACGCACAGAGAAGACGATGGTACCGACTGGGACGCAGTCCTCGAGGACGTAGAAGACGTCGTCGCGGACGTCCCCGGAATGAACAACCTGCTGAACGAGGCCGAGCGGATCGCCGACTCGTACCGAGACTTCGGCTTCGAGTGCCCCGTGTGCGGTCTCCGCCACGGCCACAGCTCGGACAAGCACGACGTCCGCGACTTCTTCGCCGTCACCGAAGAGTTCGTCGACAAGATGCACAAGTCGCCGTACTGTCACTGCGGCGTCCACGAACTCGCCCGCCTGCTGAACTACTTCCGATCGATCGAGATCCAAGTGTTCGAAGACCAGGACGAGGACGGGTTCGACATCGACTCGCGCAAGCGCCAGGTCAAGTCCGCCGCCGGCTCCGCGCCGATCCCTGACCGGGTCCGCAACGAGCTCGACGACCAGCTCGGCCCGGCATAGCTCCGTCCCTCGCGACCACACACGCACCTTTTTCGCAGAAACATCCTTTCCCCCAGCCGACGGCTCCGATCGCTCTCAACGCAATCTCCGGCCTCTCACAGCATCCACCCATCAGCTCACACATGCCACCACGAGCATTCCGCTTTCACGCACCGTCCCGCTCCGTTAAATCGGACTCGCGGCTGCTGGCACCTCGACTGCGCCAGGTGCAATGTAACAGACATCGGCCGACTCGATCGGGCGCTTCGTCCCCGAAAACACGAAGTGATTGTACACGTACGGATTGTAGACGACGAACCGGGTCGGCTCACCCTCGATGAACGCATCGTCCCGGTCGGCCTCGTCGAACCAGTTGCCACGAGCGAAGGCGTGGACGTTCTTGCGCCCTTCATCCCTCACTCGTTCGCGTCCAGCAGGCTGAACGACGAAGTCCACATCACGGAGGACGATCTCGTCGACGTGGGCGATCACCCGCCCGTATCGCTCGTACGGTTCCCGAGAGCGGACGCTCAGACAGTCCATGTGGAGGTTCTGATACACGTCCACCTTCATACATGATGGTGGGTACCCGGAAGCTATAAAGTGACCGTTCGATTATAATACCATATGGCTGATACTGAAGAGCTGGAATCGGGTGATGACGGAGAGGAGTTCGATGACATCGACTTCGATGAAATCGAGGACATGTCACTCGAAGATCTCCAGGCCGACATCGAAGACGAGGTTGGCTTCGACTCGGGCATCACCGTCTACGACCCGGTGTACCTCCCGCTGAACCGGCTCTCAGCAAACAACTGGAACCCGAACGAGATGAGCTCGGACGAGTTCAACCGACTCTGCGAGAACATCGAAGACGACGGGTTCCTCGCGCCGATCCAGGCCGTTCCCGTCGACGAAGACGGTGAGAACCTCCAGTTCGACGACGACGTGACCGCTGAAGAGATGGCTGAAGAGATGGACCACGCCCGCATCGTCGGGGGTGAACACCGCTGGTCCGCCTCCAAGGTCGTCGGGCTCACCGAGCTTCCCGTCATGCTCGTCCCGAACAAGGACAAGGAGTGGGAGAAGCAGGCGACCGTTCGCATGAACAGCATCAGCGGGTCGATGGACCCGATTCAGTTCGCCGAGCTCGTCGAAGAACAGCGGAAGAAGTACGACGACGACCAGCTCAAGCACATGCTCGGGTTCGCCGGCGACGACACGCTGTTCGACTCCGTCCTCGAGGACATCAAAGAGAGTGTCCCGGAGAACGTTCGCGAAGAGCTCGAAGAAGCAGAAGACGAGATGGAGACGATCGAGGACCTCTCCGAAGTGCTGAACCGTATCTTCCGCGAGAACGGTGACCAGCTCGATCACCACTTCATCACGTTCGCCTACGGCGGCGAAGAGAACGTGCTGTACCGGACGGACGACGATCTGTGGGCCCGCGTGGTCGACATGAACGAGCGGATCGAGGCGCTGGACGCCTCGGCGATGGAAGTGCTTCGCTACCTCCTGACGGAGGGTCCACTTGACGATGCGCTCGAACAGGCTGAGGGAACGGCCGAGGTGAGCGACGAAGACGTCGCCGACGATCCCGAGGAGCAGGTGGGTGACCTGGAGCCGGGCGACCTGGACCACTCCGATGAGTGAGATCGACCCCACGGCGGTACGGGGATTCCTGGAGAAGGTCGAGCGGGCTGGCGAGATCATGAAGCGTTCGAGCGATGCTGCGACACACCGGGCGGGAGCGGCGTTCACCCGAGCGGCCACTGAGTTCCGCGAGGAGATCGAAGACGACGAGTGACGGCCGTTCGTGGTGGCATCAGGCTGGATTAGTATAGATACTGAACAGTCTGTCAAAGAAACACTTTTTACTAATAACGCCCTACATAAGGTATCCAACCCGGCGTGGTTGGAGTGTTAACGAATGAGCTGTCGAGATATTGAACCAGAACGAGACGGAGAGCTTCTCGTCGAGAACGAGCTCGACCGGCGTGAATCGGAGGATCAGCGCCTGCTCGACGCCGAGGAGGAGTACGCCCGTCAGCAAGACTGGGTGGAGGAGCGATGAGCAACCTCCCACCCGGGACGACGCACGCAGACATCGACCGTCACTTCGGCCCACCGCAGGTGTGTCGCGGTTGCAACCGCCAGACGCCTGAGATCGAAGACAAGGGCCACGAGGAAGGGTGCGAGTTCAGCGACCCGGACCGCCCCTTCTGGTGGGACCCGCAGATGCTCGTGGAGGGCTACTGATGCGCGATCGCGGGATTCGCATCGGTGGTCTTGGCGACCCGGTCGCTCAGAACATCCGGAACGAGCAGAACGCGGACGCGATGCCCTCACCCGACGAGGTAGCGCGCGCGAAGCGCCAGCACCAGGTCGAGCACGCACAGTACAAGGCCGCGGTCGCGTTCCTCCATCACTACGAGGAGCCGACTGGACGGTTCAGGGTCCGCGCCGCCGCCGAGTTCCTCGGCTTCAAGGCGCTCGCGAGCACGCTCCGCGGGAGGCTGGTCGACTATGGTGCGTTCAAGTACGAGCACCATGAGCCCCACGAGCGCGGAGAACACTCGGACCCACGGTACGGACCGCCGACAGTCGTCGACGACGAGATCCGCGAGCTCAAGCGCGGAACGTTCACCACCGTTCAGGAGGCCATCGATCGTGTCGCGGACATCCGGTCGGCGAGGCGGCGGCTGGCTCCGTTTGGCTCGAGCGTGGCGACAGCCATGATCATCGAGCTCACGACTGCTCGCCACGTGGACGCCCACCAAGAGCGGGTCGTGTATACGAACGCGACCTGGGAGAAGGCGATGCACGCCGGCAACTGGTCGGACCGGTACACCCCCGAGCGGATTCGAGAGTACCAGGACGAGCTGGGCGAACGCTTCATGATCGCCATGGAGGACCGATCATGCGACTGAACGGCATTCACGCCGAGCAAGGTCCGGTCGACGAAGAGATCGACCGCTACCACACCGACCAGTACGACACGTACGTCGTGCTCGCGAATGGCACGCGGGTCGATCTGGCGGGTAACAACTGGACTGAGCTCGACATCACGGAGGACGACGATGAGTGATGAGATCGACCCGGAGGTCGTCAACGAGGTTCGGGACATGCTGGACGCCGGCATCAATCTCGTGAGCCAGGGCATGCACATCACGCAGACGGACATCCTCGAAGAAATGAGCGACGAGCTCACGGCCGAGCTGGAACGAATCGGGTACGACGAATGAAGGCCGTCAAAGAAATCCTCCAGGCGCACGGCTACGACTCAGCCGACGAGATGGAGATCGGAGATCGCGTCACCGTCGACGGCGGCGCGCTGATGGACCTGACGGTCGAGAAGATCGGCGAAGACCGCCTCAGTGTCGCCCACTACTTCACGCAACTGGGCGACCTGATGTCGGACCCGGAGATCGTCTTCGACCTCGCCGACGGCGTGTGGCGCCCGATCAGGTACACCCAGCATCCTCACGTTCACGAGTACAACACGGATGGGCTCCCGAGCGTTGGAGACTTCGCCGAGCAGTGGAGTGAGAACCTCCGGTCACAGGGGTTCGTCGAGCGAGCCCAGGAGAAAACGGATGAGTAAGCAGGACGAGCCGTGGATTCGGTACCCGTTCGACGAAATGCACCGGTGTATGGTGTGCCGGAAGAAGACGCAGTCACACGCGTTCCCGGCCGACGTCGACGACGAGACGTTCGTCCTGAGTGATGCGCCTGACCCGGAGTTTGCGTTTACTGTGTGCCACACGTGTTACACGGAACACACGCCACAGGACGTCCTCGACCTGCTCAACGCGCGCTACGACGAACTGAGCGAACGAACCGGGACGACGTTCACCGACTTCGATCGGGCACTCAGCGACGAAGCGAGTTCTGATCGAATCAAGGTCTTCACCAACGACCGCGCCCGTGTGATCATCGACCACCTCGATCAGGGTGCTGTCGTCGAGATCAACGAGGACCGAGAGTGGGTGCTCGTCGGCAACCCGGAGGATGGCGGCGATACTGAAGTCGAAGTCGTCTGGGGCCTCGTCGAACGCCGACCACCCGGGAACAACGGGCGGGGCGGCGCGATCACCAAGAGCAGTAAGCCGCTCGACTCCCGGTACATGATCGCCTACCAGAATGGCGACGGCTTGGACTTCGAACCCATCGAGACGGTGGAGGTTATGGGATGACGAACGCGTCCTCGAGCCATGGCCCCCACCCCGACCACGACAATCAGAGACACCAATGAGTGAATGTAGACTACCCGGCTGTACAGAGGAATCGCGAGCACGAGGAGACCCAGAGCGCCCGAACAACCCCGACGGCCCCACGGTGGGCGTCTTCGGCGCGAAGTTCTGCTCGGTCATGCACGAGCTGAAGTACGAACACATCAAGGCGGACGCGGAAGACGCCCGTCGCGCCGACATCGCGGAGGCTCGCAATGGAGAATGAGTTGCTCGGCTGTCCGGACTGTGAAGAGCCGACGTCGTTCCGACTGGAGATCCACGGGCAACAGGAGAAGGCGACCTTCAGCCTCATCGACGGCCAACCGAAGGTCGTCGAATCAGGAAGCGTCTACGTCCAAGGACACGATCCCGAGCGGATCTGCTGTCAGTCGTGCGGCCTCGTCATGACCGAGGACGACCTGGTGGTAGTCTAATGGTCGACCCCGAACCCAAGACGAAGCTCCCCTCCTACTGGGAACAGGGCGAGCTGTACATGAAGAACAAGCTGGCGTACGACGCGATGCAGGTGTTTCACTACTACGGGCGCGATGTTCACGGAAGCCGGATCGATGCTGACCGTCAGCAGGCGGCGGTCACGCTGGCACTCGAACAGGCCGACGGATTCGAGATGGACGGAATGCTCGCCAAACACGTCCGCGTCCCGTTTGCCCGAGAGTGCGGGAAGGTGATGCTGGCGATCGACTTCCTCGAACGGCGTCTCGGTGCTTACGCCGATCCCACCGCGAACGGGATTCCGTTTCGTATCCGGATGTATCGAGACGAGCTGGCTCGCCAGCACAAGAAGGTGGGACCAGGGGATACCGAGTAAATGGACCGCGTACTTGATCGAATCCGAGAGGTGTGGGGCGACTACGACGACTTCGAGCGAGGTGGGTTCGAGTACGTCGAGTTCCTGATCCGGTGTGACCTCGACGATATCCGTCAGGACGACTACGATCGCGAAGAGTCGATCGAAGAGTTAGCCGATATCGCGTCCAACGCGATCCGTGCGATTGACGAGCTCGGTGAGACAGACCCCGAGTCAGCAATCCTCGACCGCCTTGCTACCAGACACTACGGCGAGCAAGCGGAGATCATCGAGCAGTACCAGGAGCGATACGTCGCGGCCGGGAACACGCTCGAGTAACACGTTCATTCGATAACGCTGTCAACTTCGCCAGCCGAGCGGTACAATCCGCCTCGCGTAGCCCGATGAGCAGAATAGCTTATGGTTCTGGATTATTTATATATTCATAATGGTACATGCTCTGGTGACAGGTGGTGCCGGGTTCATCGGGAGCCACCTCGCTGGTGCGCTCCTCGAACGTGGCCACGAGGTAACCATCCTCGACAACCTCGACCCGTACTACGATGTCACCATCAAGGAACGGAACCTGGAGACCCTCGAATCGATCAGTGCCACCACAGACGGTGAGCTCACCGTAATCAAGGGAAGCATCCTGAACGAGAAGGCGCTCGGCACCGCCATGCGCGGAGCGGACATCGTCTACCACCACGCGGCGAAAGCCGGTGTCGGCCCGAGCGTTGATAACCCACAGGAATACACCGACGTGAACGTCCAGGGGACGCTGAAGGTCCTCGACATGGCCCGGCGGTTCCCCCGTGAGATCCGCGTCGTGAACGCATCCTCGTCGTCCGTGTACGGCCCGGCTGATTACACTCCGATCGACGAGGAGCACCCGACGAGGCCGCTCTCGCCGTACGCCCTCACGAAGCTCACGACCGAGCACTACTGTCGGTTATACACCGAGCTCCACAACGTCCCGACCGTCAACCTCCGCTACTTCACAGTGTACGGACCTCGGATGCGGACTGGAATGGCGATCCCGGACTTCACGGCCAGAGCCGTCGACGACGATGCGACGTTCACGTGTCTGGGCGACGGGTTCCAGTCTCGCGACTTCACCTACGTCGACGACGTCGTCCAGGCGAACCTCGCGATCCTCGAGACGGACATGGCCGATGGGGAGACGATAAATATCGGCTCTGGTGGCAACGTCACTGTCGCGGAACTAATCGAGTACGTCCAGGAGAGCCTGTTCGTCGACAAGGAGATCGAGTATCTCCCCGCACGAGAAGGCGGATCGCGACACACCCACGCCGACTACGAGAAGGCACGCAGGCTCCTCGGCTACCGCCCCCGGACGAACATCTGGAAGGGTGTCGACGAGTTCGTGGACTGGTATCTGGAGAATATCGAATGGTATCACCCACTCGCGCTCAAGGAGGCGGTCTAACGTGGCGGCCCGACGCGGTTCCGACGCCACGACTCCCACCCTCGACGGGGAGACATCGGACTCCTGCAACGTGTGTATCATCGGCGGGGCCGGATACATGGGTCTCCCGTTCTCTCTCGCGGTCGCGACGGGCGGCCACGACGTCACAATCGTGGATATCGACGAAGATCGTCTCGCCCAGGTCGACGATGGCGTGTTCCCGTTCTCCGAACGCGGGGGACAGGAACTCCTCGACGAGGTCGAGATCACGACGTCCACGGAACACGATGTCGTCGCTGATGCGGACGTGGTCGTGCTCACCGTCGGGACGCCGGTCGACAAGTACCAGACCCCGGATATGAGCATCGTCTTCGCCGTGATGGACGCGATCAGTCCGTACACGAACGAAGACCAGCTGTTGATTCTTCGGTCGACGGTCGCCCCCGGCGTCGGGGATGCAGTCGCGAACAGGACGGACGCGGCGGTTGTGAACGCCCCGGAGCGCGCTCGTCAGCACTACATGATCGAGGACACGATCAACGTGCCCCAGCTCCTGGGAGCGCCTACGCAGCGGTCGTACGAGCAGGCCAAGTCGTTCTTCGAGACGTTCATGGACGCGGACGTCATGCCACGGCTCTCACGGCGTGAGGCCGAGCTCGCGAAGATCTTCGGCAACGTCTTCCTGTACGTCACGTTCGCACTCGGGAACGAGTACTGGGCGCTCACGGAGCACCACGGCGACGGTGACAACGTCCATCGCATCCTCGAAGTCGCGAGTAAAGGGATCGACTGGTTCAACCCGCCAGGACCGGGCGCAAATACGGGCGGGCCGTGCCTCCGGAAGGACGGCTGGTTCGTCTCGACGGCGTTCCCCGCGACCGAGTTGTACGAGACGGCCTCGTCGATCAATAACGCGATGCCGAGTCGGGCGCTCGACGGACTCGAAGAACGAGAGGGGTGGCCCCCTGAGAAGATCGCGGTGCTCGGCATGACGTTCAAGGCCGACGCCGACGACATGCGGGGCTCGCTGGCGGACCAGATGCACTACGAGATCGAGCGGCGCGGCTACGGTGATCGGACGGTATTCGTCGACCCGCACAACGACGCGTACGATGAGCTCGATGCAATCGACGGCGCCGACTGGGTGCTGATCCTCACGCCACACTCGGCGTTCGAGGACTTCGAAGCCGTATCCGACGCGGTTGGTGGCACAGCCTGGTACTGTGATATCTGGGGGCTGTGGAACCGGACGCACGAACGCAGTGACAACGGCTACTTCAAGTACTGAACCATGAAAGTCGAACAGACATACACGACGGACGAGGACGAGCAGCGGTGGCTCGTGGACATGACGAACGATGAGTACCAGGCGGTGCGGAAGCTGCTGGCGGCCGAGATGGAGTATCAGGAGGTGAGCACCGATGCCAACCGGTAACGAGATCGCGAAGGACACGCCCGTCGAGAGCGACGAGCACTGGGACTTCGACAACGGGCTCCGCATCATGGTGTACCCGGTGCTCGCGGCGAACACGATGATCGAGGCGAGTCCGGCGTATCAGCACCTCAAGCAGACGATGCGCTGGTTCGATGCCCACTACGACTTCCCTGTGTTCTGGCACATCCTCTGGCCGAAGACGGGGAACGACGAAGCCCGCTACCGCTACCGCTGGAAGAATCACTCCGAGCGGCTGTGGCTCGAGCGCCGGGACGACGTCGAGCTGATCGAGACGACGTTCCACGCGTGCCAGACCACGGACATGGGGCTGTGCAATCGCGAGCTGCGCGAGGTGATCAACCAGTCGGAGGGCACGCGGTTCTTCGATTTCATCTTCAACCAGAAGCCCGGCGCCGCCGCGGAGATCATGGACACCGTGCGCGGGCGGCGTGAAGAGGACGCGCTGTGCCCGGCGATCATGAACACGCACTGCATGCCGCCGACCTGGGACAAGACGTTCGGCGACTACTACCGGCTCCGGATGGCATCCGGGATGGTCGGCCCAGTGACGCACAACTTCTTCCAGACCGACCACCAGCTTCAGAACACGCTGAAGGCGCTCCGGTCGTACTTCAACGGGAAGACGCTCCAGCAGTTCCAGAACCAGTCATCGGTGATGGGGACCGGCGTCGACGTCGACTACGTCGATGGGTTCGCCTCCGAGCTCGACGGTGGTGAGGGCGATCTGGCCGAAGAAGATCCCTTCATCGTGACGTTCAACTCGAAGGTGTACAAGGAGCGCAACTACGAGGAGTCCTGGCGCATCCTCGATACGCTCCACTCCTCGCCTGTGAACTGCAAGGTGCAGCTGGTCGTCCCGAACCTCGGCCAGGGGAAGCTCCTGACGCCGGTCGAGTACTCGTCGACGGCCGAGCACTTCGACACGTACTCCGGGCTGAAGAAGTCGGAGTACCTCGAGCAGTCGGCGAAGGCGAAGATGTCGCTCAACTCGGTGATCAAGACGGACTTCAACCAGACGCTCGCCGAGGTCGCGTACGTCGGGGCGCTCCCGGTCATGCGCCGGGCTGACTGGTCCGAGTTCATGTTCGGGAAGGACTACCCGTTCCTGTACAGCGGCGAAGAGCACGGCAAGAAGATGGCGCTCCACGTCGCCGCCAACATCGACGAGTACCGCGCGGAGTGGATTCCCGAGCTCCGGACACGGCTCCGTGAGCGGCACCACGCGGCGATGTACTTCAAGGAGATCCTCGAGCAGGTCCACCGGCTCCGCGAAGAGGTGACCTGGGGGAACGAATGGTTCGATCTCCCGCCGATGCACAACCGGTACGAGATGAACGAGAACAGCGGGCGCGTGACCCGCGAGGCGGTCGTCCTCCAGGCGCTCCGGCGCTGTGACGACGTGTTCACGATGGAGGACTTCGCCGAGAAGTACCGCCAGGTGAGCGAGTCGAGCGCGAAACTCCTCGAGCCGCACGACGGGCGGTCGCCGGCGCCGCACCTCTCGTACTACCTCGCGCTGAAGAAGTACGGGGTCAAGGACCTGTGCGACGGCCCGCTCCCGGTTCTGGACAAGAGCGACCTCGAAAACTGATAGACGGAAACCGCCATACGTTGTCGGGGTCAAACGTAGACCCACCAGAATACTTACCATCGCTTCAGTCGTATTAAGAATTGCATATGGGAAATGACGAAAGCGCCCAGACAACGTTTGGTGACGGCGGCGAGATCCAGACGCCTGAGCCCACGTCGACCGACGAGGACGATTCCAGCCTCAAGGACGACGGGACAGAAATGAAGAAGTACGATACGAAAGGCGGCCTCGACCAGTACATCGTCGGCTCCGCACTCCAGAAAGCCATTCGGCGGAGCGACGAGGAGCTCGCGGCGTGGTCAGCCTGGGAGCTGGTCCGCTCCGGCTACGGCTGGTGGTTCTGGAACCGGCTGGCAATCATCGCGGTCGAAGAGGCCGTCTCGGAAGACCAGACGCTGGTCCTGGTCGACACGCTCGAACGCCTCGCCAAGAAGAAGTGGTCGATGGACGAGTGGGAAGGCATCGTGTGTGCGATCCGCGCGGCGATCGCCTGCGCTCGCATGCCCAAGTCGCGCGAGCACGTCCACGGCAACCGGGTGTTCACGGCGATGAAGAACGAGCGCGTCGCCGCCGAGCAAGAAGACCGCAAACCGCGGTACGACTTCCCCGAGATCCCGGACGAAGCGTACGATCAGCACACGCTCATGGGCCGCAAGCAGGGTCGCGGGTTCAAGCACTTCATGGTCCACTCGGGCCGACTCGACAACGAGACGGAGATGGGCGCTGAGTTCAAGGAGTTCCTGATGAACAACGTCGAGATGGCATACCCGGACAAGGACATCAGCCAGAGCGACATCTCGCGATCGGACATCAAGCGCGCCACGACACCAGTCGAACCCGGTGAGCACGACAAGAAGTTCCACGACCAGTAAGGTCGTCCTGTAACACCTCTGAAATCCTGTACGTACATATACACGCGTACGTACGTACGTGCAACCGCCGTCACCCGGTTTCGGTCAGAATACTTATAGTACCAGATAGGCAATATGTGGTCAGATGAAGCACCGCACGGTTCGTGTTGCTGACGACGACCTCGCAGACCACGTCCGATCGAGAATCTCCAACGACGAGCTCCTCGACGACGTCCTCCCCATGTTCAGACGGTTCATCCTCTGGCGGCGCGAAGACGAAAGTGGTGTGAGCGGAACCGGCCCGGTCGCGGTCGGCGTCCAGTTCCCCGATGGTGCGGTCGCGATCGAGTGGCTGAACGAGCAGAACCCTCGCGTCGACACCGCCCGAAACGGCTGGGCGCTCTACCCGTCGGTCGAGGGTATCGCTGACGCCGAGAAGGTCCATGGCCACGGTGGTCGAACGATCATCGTCTGGATCGACGCCGAGTGACACGGGCTTCTATGCCTCTCACCCGAGGTATTTCACCCATCCTCATATTACTTACATACGTCTGAGAAACAAAGTCCTACGTTCACTCTCGGGCTCTCACGTTAACTAACTCAGCGACACCCTTATGCTCTGATAGTGAGTACTTTTTGATAAGAAATGGCGCTCGACATCAAGGTCGACGATCGCGAACCCAAACGGGTGCAGGAGATGGCGAAGACGGTGTTCGGAGACGAGCGGGTCGAGATCGAGCGCATGAAGTCTGGCGATTTCGTCGCCCGTGGCGCCCAGGCCGCCGCCGAGCGAAAGCAGATCTCGGATTTCCTCGGGTCGATCGGGGACAAGCGCATCTGGAAGCAGACGGACGGGATGGGCCAGCAGTACGAACACAACTGCGTCGTCGTCGAAGGCTCGCACATCGAGGACTTCGTCGCTGACATCTACGGCGGTCACGCCGCGGCGATCCGCAAGGTGATCGGCGTGGTCGCCTGGCTCAATCACCAGGACGGCTGGTCGGCGATGTGGTTCCCGCAGGACGGCGACGAGGGGACGCGCCTGCTGATGAACTACCTGGAGGCGTGGTTCCGTCAGGCGGACAAGAAGAACAAATCGAAATAGGGGGACGTCGTAGCTGTCTGACCTATCAGAAACTTTTATCTTATCTCCAGCCCAATTCTCAAGCATCCCTATCAAGGGATTGATAGTATGGAATCCGAAGCGAACGGAGTGTCGCTGGTGCCGCAGCTGTCGTACAACGACGAGCTTGGAGGAGCTCGCGTTCGGTCCCAGGGCGTAAACTGTACGCTCACCTGGGAGATGTTCGAAATCGCGCTCACGAAAGGCGGGATCGAGCTGACGACAGACGTTCCGCACCAGGACCTCGAAGCGTTGTTCGGCGCTACCCTCGGCCAAGATTGCCGAGTGTGCGTCAGTATCGAACCCACCGAGGAGGACCTCGATGGCGAATAGAGGACAGAAGACGAACTACACGGGCAAGGACACGTCAGTCTCGATCACGCAGATACAGGCCGCTGGCCAGTCCCAGTCCACGCTCACGAACAACCGACTCCGAGGTGAGTGGTCACCTCGAGCGATCGTCGAGCGACGGTACGACCACACGTTGCCGCGATCGTGGGACACGGTGTTCATCCCGATCAGTCCGCGCGGGCCGCTCTACGGAATCAAACCAGAGCACGGTGACTCGTTCATCGTCGGCTACGCACTGGTTCGTCCGAAAACGCAAGCAGAGAGTACGTACGACGACAAAGCCGCCATGTTCGAGCAGTTCGCCGATAAGGACGAAGCGTACGTCTGGGAGAAGAAGCAGCCGACGTACATCCCGCCGGAGAAGCTCACGCCACGGTTCATCATCGAACCGTACTACTCGTCTCACATCAACCCCGCCAAGTCGGGGTGGGCTGGAATGTACTACGTCGAGCCGACACACTCGATGCTCTCCGGACGTGACGGCTTCCGTATCGTCGCAGTCGCAGAGGTGCCACCAGGAACGGAGTTCGCGTATCCGTTCGGAAGCATCCAGAAGCTGAAAGACGGGCTCGACGACCGGGATGCCGAGTACACGATCGATCCGCGATTCGAGAGGATTGCATGAGCTCGACCGACTACGTCCAGATCACGAAGGACGAGTTCGACGAGTTCGTCGCTGACGAGCTCCCGCGCGAGTTCGAAGAGAAGGAGTGGAACTGGACGCAGGAAGCGGTGTACGACTGCGAGCTCCCGCGAGGAGAGCACACGTTCGTCCTGCGTATCTGGTCCAGTGTCGACGTCCGAGACGGCTACGGTCGGAAGAAGGGCGGTGACGCGATCCGTGTGCAGTGCCTCGTCGTCGACGAGGACAAGGGGCCTGGAAGCTGGAAGCCCATCGTCCACCACAGTCAGCTCCCCGACGACTGTGGCTCACACATCAAACGGACGGACGGCTGGAAGGACCGCGTGAAGCGACACTTGATCGCGCTCGAATCGATCGTTGGCGGAGAGCAGTACCAGGAGTGTATCTGGTGCGACCGGCCGATGATCGTGCGGACGAACAAGTCTACCGGGGACGAGTTCTTCGGCTGCTCGGGCTTCCCGGACTGTCGCCACACGGAGGCGATCAATGGGTGAGAAGACCGGTGTCCAACGCGCGTTAGAATCGCTCGAGTGCGTCACGGACACCGTCGACAGGGAAGAGGGATCATCGTTCGAGATCCACGTCAGGTCCGACACGACCATCGACGACTTCAGCATGATACTCGTGGCGCTCCCGGCGCTCATGTTCCCGATGAGAATCTCAGAGACCGACGACGGCTACGTCGTCCACTGTCTCCAGTACGAAGAGGTGCGATAGCATGGCCAACATCTACACAGTAATGTTCAACATCGACGGAGAGGGATCGACCGCTCGATTCGAGTTCGAGTCAAGTGCATGGGCGCTCGTCGACGCCCTGGAGGATGCCGGCTACGAGGCCAGCGTCCACGACGAGTTCAAACGCAAGGAGCTCACCCGTGGCGATTAGCTGTGTCCTGTTCGGGCACAAGATGGTCAGTGGGTTCTACATCGATACGGACGCGGACGTAGTCCTCCCGATCAAGCTCTGTGACCGTGATTGCGGACACACAGTCCTCGACCTGGGAGCGTACAAGAAACAGAAGCAGTGGCAAAAGGAGCAAGATAATGAAGCACAAGAAGCGTGACCCGATCTTCGACACGGACACAGTAGCAGACGCACGAGAGATACTCCAGAACGGCGAGCGGAACTGGGACTACCTCGACGGAGAGGAACGGTACGGGACGGTCGTCGAGGCGCTCCAGCTGCTCGAAGAGGTTCTCTGAGGGCGATGGGCGATCGAATCGAGCCGTCAGAGCTGAGCCAGGAGGAGATCGTCGACGAGATCGACCGACTTGCGTGCCACACGGGGTACACGTGTGATTCGCGTGGTACGGAAGCCCGGCGCCGAGATGAGAAGCGGATCGAGGCGCTCAAAGCAGAGCTCGACGGCGAGTATGAACACGACCCCGACTCGTGCGACCAGTGCGAGGTCGAGGCGCAGCTGCTGGCCACCTCGGAGGGCGACGATGAGTGACGTCGACGAGTGGAAGGAGAACAACGAGTCGTTCTCCTACGACCCGCCGGATGCGGACCCGGAGATGTGGTCCCCCGAGGAGTTCACAGAGCTGTACGACCGGGTGATCGGCCGTCAGGTCAAGTGGATATGCGAGCACTGCTCGCAACCGTTCCCGAGCCTCGATGCAGCGAGACGACACGTCCGGACTCAGCACTCGGTGTACCTGATCGGCCAGGCAAAGCTCGCGAGGGACGATGACTAAGTACCGCGTTACCTGCGAAAAGTGCGGCCTCGACCGGACGTTTGACAAATGGGACGACGCACACGCAGTCGTTATGTCGCACTGGAGGAAGCCCGGCCACGAGGAGGTTGAGTGCAACCGGGTGACCGACTGATGAGCCCGACTACTGCTGCTGGTGGCATTCAGTCCTCAGGTGAGGGATGGGACTCGGTCGACGACGACTGTATGCTCTGTGAAATGGAGCAGTGTACTCACTGGTACTACGAAGACGACGAGCTCGTAATCGCCGACAACCTGGTCGGGCGCCCGTTCGTCATCTGGAAGGACCACAAGCAGTCAGTTAGCATCGACGAGCTCCAGACGGTGCAGCACCGTGTCAGGGGCATCTTCAGCGACCACGAGCTCCAGGTGATCATGAACATGGTCCCAGACCACTGGCACGCTCATATCGTCGAGCCCGGAGGAGACCGGGCATACCTGAGGTTCGAATGACTGACGAGTTCAGCTTCGCCGATGTTGTTCCCCGAGACCGGGACTTGTATACGTCGACCGACCACCTGATGAAACGCGTCCGGATGAACGGACGGTTCATCACCGAGGAGCTGGTTCGCGACCTGATCGCGACGGGCGACATCTGTGGGAACCGACCCGGGAAGGGCGGCTGGGTGTTCGAGAAGCAGTACGACGGCGTACAGTTCAAGCTGATCTGTGACATCGGCGCGGACCTCGAACCGCGCATCGTCACTGGCGTCTCCGAGATCGTCGACCGGGATGAGGCTCTCGGCTCCGACCGCTGGAACGAATCGACGGTCCATCAGGTCGAGCTCCGAACGGCGCTCAGTCGAGACGCCCACGAGGTCGCACCAGAACGGATGCTCGAGCTCGAATCGCTCACGCCGATCGACGTGAAGGGCCACCGGGTGATCACGGACGACGCGTGGGATTACGTCGAGTGCGTCGACTGTGGAATGCGGACCCGGTCGAAGGCCGACCTCTCGTCGACCGCCTGCAACTGACCCCACCCATGCCTCGACAATTATACACGGCGAGTGGCCACGCTGACTCGTGCGACTGTCCGATCCATCGCGACGGGACGGCGCCGACGGTCCCGCTCGGAATCGAGTTCGCCGACCGGGTGACCATCACGGAGATCGACCGAGAGACGGCGCTCGGCGTTTACCAGGCGCACCACTCGTACTGCAAAGACGTCGCCCAGACGAACATCGCCCACCACGGGATCGAGTTCGACGGCCACCTGGTCGGCGCCGTCACCTGGCGCCAGCCCCTCCTGAACGAGCTCCGCCTGTGGACGCTCCCCGGCGGTGGGCTCACTCGTAACTCCGAATTGGGCGTGGACACGTTCAAGATCAGTGGCGGCCAGATCGCGGAAGCGAATCGGATCTGTATCGGCGTGCCGACGCGGAACCTCGCATCGTGCGGGTTCGCCAAGTCGATGGACCGATTCGTCGACGAGCACGTCGGCCGGCTCGATCTCGAGTGGTTGCTGACGTTCATCCGGGTCGATCACGTCGGGTCGATGCTCCGAGCACTGCTCGATCGGGACTGGGAGCTCGTCGGGATCAGCGAACCGAAGGAACCGGGCAACCGACCGACCCGTGAAATCCATTCGTGGGCGAAACACCGGTGGTTGTGTCCGCTAATCGACTACCAGTCGAAATTCCAGTCACACCAAGCGCCTCTCGTACGGGCTGACGGGGGTCTATGAGCCTTCTATCGCCCGATTTCGAGGGTTTCGGGGGCCAGTTTTTCACCAACCCCGTCCAGGGCCATCTTCGGGCCTTTTCCCCTACCCTCTACGGGCCCAACATGCCCCTCCGCGAGGAGCAATTTACTGATACCTCACTCGCACATGCCACCACCGGCGTTGGGTTAGAACTTGTGGAGAAAGTGGTATATATTCAGAGCACGACTTGTCAATTAAGATGGGCGTGTCGTACGACGTGTCGGAACGAGGGAGGATTCAGCCGCCGATGGAGCTGATCCGTAAAACGAACGCCTACTTCACCGAGGATGGTGACGGGCTTCGCGTCTACGAACACCCCGAGACAGGACAGGAGCTGTTTTCTGTGACGTCAGTCCAGACGGTCGTGAACGAGGACGCCGCGGCGCTGGTGGCATGGCGTCGACGCGATCCAAAATGGGCCGACTACTGGACGCGCTACACGCAGATCCGCGGCACCCTGATCCACGAGCAACTGCTGGGCAAGTTCGCCGACAGACCGATGCCTGGATACGACCTTCCATCCGAGATCGACAAGGAGGCGATCATCGCCGACGACGGCGAGGAGAACCACATGATCAGCGCGAAAGACTTCGTGAAGATCGAGGAGGACGTCGAACGGGCGAAGAACATGTGGGCGAAGATCTGGTCCTCAGAGGGCTACTCGTTCGGCGACGTGCAGGGTGTCGAGGTGAAGGTGTGGCGACCGGACTACGGATACGCCGGAACGTTCGACTTGCTGATGCGGCTCAACGGGAAGCTCACACTGTGCGACTTGAAGACGAGCAAGGCGTACCGGCCCAAGTACGCCGAACAGTTGGCCGCCTACTGGGACGCCGCCGAGGAGATGTACGACCTGGAGATCGAGCAGGCGTGCGTCTTCCGGCTGTGTCCCGACCAGCGACACAACCCGTTCCTGAAACCCGAGCTCCACTTCGTCCCTGACGAACGCGAGGAGTGGCGAGCGAAGTGTACTAAGTTCCTCACGGAATACCTCCCGAACTTAGACACGTCTGGCGATCCTGAAGCTGACGAAGTGCAATAGGGCGGCTACTATGTGTTCGTTCGATTACAGTGACAAAGACCCGGAAGGTTAATATGTTCTTCATCCGTAGGTTAGCGTGACGCTACACGACAGGCGTCACACCTCCCCAGACACCCGGGTGGGACCCGCTACCCAGTCAGGTCGTTCCCCCACTCGGACCTTCCCACTTGCTGAGCAGTAGTCTTCAAAACTGTGAGACTGCGGTCCGGTCGGACGTGACAGATAGGTTTATGTTCTGATGGCGTCAACTTGGTATGCCGCCCCGTGGAACGGGCGTCGATTAGAGCCTGACATGATTCTGTCTGATCGGGACATCAAAGCGGAGATCGAGCGCGGGAATCTCGTTGTTACCCCGCTCGACGATACTGACCTCCAGATACAACCCGCGAGTGTCGACGTTCGGCTCGGCGACGAGATCATCGAGTTCGACGATCGGGACGAACCGCTCAACCCGCACGAAGTCGACCCGGAGGACGTCACGACTCGAATCCCGTTCGAGACCTACGTGATCGAGCCTGGAGAGTTCGTCCTCATGACCACCTACGAGTACGTCGGCATCCCGGACGAGCTGATCGGCTTCGTCGAAGGACGGTCGTCCTGGGGGCGATGGGGAATCAAAGTCCACAGCACGGCCGGGCTGATCGATCCCGGCTACAAGGGAATGGTCACGCTCGAGGTCTCGAACGAGGGGAAGATCCCGATCGTGCTGACGGCCGGCGACCGGATCGCACAGCTCACGTTCCAGCGCCTCACGAGTCCGTGCGAACGGCCGTATGGAGAAGAGCGCGGATCGAAGTACCAGAACCAGGCTGGGCCACAGGTGTCTCGACTCGACCGTGAAAATACAGCGACGAGCGATTAGCTGTCGAACGACTGGAGGGCCTCGCCGAGCTGTTCTTGTCCCTCCTTGACGTCGATCTCTTCGTCGACGAACGTCTCGACCGCTTTCTCCGCGTGGTACTGTTCGAACTGGTGGGTCTCGATCACGACCTTCCCGTTGAACGCACCGGAGATCCGCGACGGGATCGGCATCGTGTGATTGAGCTGGAGATACTCGACGTCGTTGTAGTCGTAGTCACCGTTCGTATCGATGCGTGACTCGAACATGGCGACTCCAGTGCGACGGAGCTCGACAGGGTAGCCTCGGTAGAGGTACCGAATCGTGTTCTCGTCGACCTGCTCGGCCCACTCGTAGTCCTCGGCCTCTCCCTCGAACGACCACCACTCAGGGACTTCGGCGCCCTCGTGGAAGTCGTCGGGACCGACGAACTCGCGGTCGAGGAACTCCTCTTTCGTCTCGTAGTTGTCGGCGACATCTTCCCACCTGAGTTCATTTGAGGAGGGCGCGTCGTCTGCTACTTCCGGGGATTCTTCTCCCATACATGATATATGAAGCTATCTGAAAGTATAAGACACCGGATAGCAGAAGCTGATGCCGGTAGAATTAGCGAGCTGACATAACCGCGGTGTTCAGAAAAAAGGGGTTACGCGGGGATGTTACTTTGTTCGAGGTACTGATCTTGCCATTCACTGCGAGCCTCGATCTCGCGCCGACCACGCTTTGTGATCTTGTACTCGTTCGTTCTGCGATCACGTTCGCTCTTCTCAACGAGTCCCTTCTCAACGAGGGTATCGAGATTTGGGTATAGACGGCCGTGATGGATTTCTTTCTCGTAGTATCCTTCGAGCTCGTCTTTGATCGCGAGTCCATGCGGCTCCTCCAGTCCAGCAGTGACGTACAGCAGGTCACGCTGGAACCCAGTCAGGTCGTACATTGTGACCATTTGTGTTTTAGCGCCTGGTCATGTTAAGGGTTCCGATATGTTCGATAAGCTTAAGAGAAATAACCCAGCCCCGTCGCTGTGTGCGGAATGGTTATTATATACGATCGGGTATGGGAGAACATGGTAAGTGACAAAAAAATAGCACTCGACATCGAAGGCGTCTGTGCAGATACGCACGCCGCCGCGATCGAACGATGCGAGCTGATCGACGACGTTCCCGATCAGTACGACTTCGCCTCCCCCGACCAGCTCGACGAGTACCTCGACGTGAGTGCCACCATCTGGGAGCACGAACCAGAGATCGTCCCGCCGTGCGACCCGGATATCGCTGACCACGTCAACATGCTTCGCGAGAGCCACACAGTCGAGGTTCTCACGAACCGGTACGGCGTCGACGACCAGGTCCAGCAGTGGCTGAACAAGTACGGGATCGACGTCGACGGGTTCCAGGCCAATCCGCCGACGACGAAGAAGGAAGGGTTCGAGAAGAGCAACACGTACCCGAACGGGTTCGACTACTTCATCGACGACAATCCGAAGCTCGCGTTCAAAGTCGAGCGCCTGTTCCTCGTCGACCAGTCGTGGAACCAGAACGTCGACGACGACGATGAGCAGGTGATCCGCGTGGGAGACCGTGGTGCTGGTGCCCTGATCGAGGTCGTGAACGATCTGTACGCCGGCCCCGTTCGCGAATAGCAACGTATCAGTATTCCAGAAAGGGCAAATGCTATTACCTGGTAGTGCTAACTACCTGTTAGGTATGTCCGTTGTCACGTACAAGAACGCCGGGTTCAAAGAGAGAGTCGAGGAGCTGTGCGAGGCGATCGCGGAGGACCCGCAGCGATCCGTGTACGTGAAGCCGCGGACGATGAAGAAGGCCATGCGCGAGGACTTCCCCGAGATGACCGACGGCCAACTGGGGAACAATATCGGACGAGTGCTGCGCGAGCTCGACTACGCTGAGCGATGGGGCGGCGAGACGTACATGCTACTGGTCGATCGAATGTGACGCCTGCATGTACGGACGCGTATGTACGTACGTACGCCTGTTCTGACCTATAGTGACAGAAACATTTATCACTGTCAACCGTCTCTTTCAGGATACCCACATGATCCCGATCTCCGGCACGTTGGGTTCGCTATCGTCTCGCCTTAGTTCATTTTAAGG
Organism: Halorarum halophilum; assembly: GCF_013401515.1. Lineage (NCBI taxonomy): Archaea > Methanobacteriati > Methanobacteriota > Halobacteria > Halobacteriales > Haloferacaceae > Halorarum > Halorarum halophilum. The sequence goes on from NZ_CP058532.1 coordinate 46,211, forward strand.
CGATAGTGGAGAGTGCCGGGGTAGCTTAACTGGGAAAGCACGGGACTGAAGATCTCGCGTTGCTGGTTCGAGTCCGGCCCCACGGCATCCGAAACTTTCGCTGACGAGCAAGATCAATACGGGCCCGTGGGAGAGTGGCCGATTCCAACAGTCTCAGGAACTGTGCCGTAGGGCTAAACATCGCTGGTTCGAATCCAGCCGGGTCCATCCGGAGGTGAACATGACCGATCAGATCCGTCACGATCTCCAGTCTGTGTGGGCGAGGGGCCCACAAACTGTAGATGATGACACGAAATTCAGTGATAATATCAGTCGGGATTAAGTAGTACGCATATGACGGCGCAACCGAGGGACGAAGGAACCAGTGATGCTGACTGGGCATCTGGGGAGGTGCTCTTCCACTGGTCCAGCGTCTCTCACCCCACTCTGGGAGGGTAACTGCGCGGTCCCGCATACTACTCGACTCGACATGCCACCAAAAGCGTCGGCCATGGACGCACACTGAAAGTAAAGATGCCGTGACAAGGGGACCGGTGACCCTCACCGAGCTGCTACCTCGGCTCCGCTGTCATGCGATTTCCAGTTCGAATCTGGATCACGGCGTACGGCCCACACGGGTCGTCCGTAGGATGCGTGTCCTACGGGAAGCACGCACCACACGTATGCCGAGGCACGGGGACAGGCGACCCTACCGGTCTTGAAAACCGTCGTCCCGCAAGGGCTTGGGAGTTCGACTCTCTCCCTCGGCGCTGTCTCAAAACAGGCAACGGTTATATAAAACAGTTGCCGAAAATGAGACATTTGGCCGTCGTTACCGTAGTCTGGCCAACGGACCTCGTTGGAGACGAGGAGGGCTTTCGGGTCTTCGCCGGTTCGAATCCGGCCGACGGCGCTCACCACCGTGGCGAAGTGGCTGAACGCGCCCGTCTTAAAATCGGGTATGCTCCGAGGGAGCTCGATCGCGGGTTCGAATCCCGCCGGTGGTACTCTAACAGGAAAAGAATAGGCGTGAACCAGCGTGGGATTATAAATATGCAATTGTATCGACATAGTTATATCTCAACAAAGATAAATAGAAAATCAGCCACCGTGCAATGCGGCTGAAACAGGAGCGCACATCTCCCCAGAGTGGGATGCGAAACAGAAACCCAGCCTCCAGATTCGGCTGCTACTGGGTGCCCAGTGGCGTACAAAGCCTCCCCACGGTTTTCGAAGTGGACGTTCGACGTTCGTGCTGGCATGAGTCTGAGCACGGGTCGTCCTCGAGGGATATGACAGATACAAGAAACACTTAATATCGTATCATGTCTACTTTTAGATATGGCACCTCCCCAGGACGGCTACGTTCACGACAGCGGCGGCGTCTACCAGGGTCCAGACGGCGGTCGATGGATGGACCGCGACGTCATCATCGCGTTGCAGGTAGAAGATGGAGACGACCCGATCCAGGCTGAGAAGGCACTCGACGAGCTCATCGCGAACGGGACGCTCCGAGAGGACGATTCCGGACAGTACGTGCAGATGGAGACGACGTTCGCGGCGTTCAAGAACACCGTCCAGCTCATGGGCGCGGCGAAGATCGACTCGATCAAGAACCGTCTCGCCCGCTAATGAGCTTCTCCGATCTCCCGGACGCTGCGCGAGAGGAAATGATCGAAGAGATGGAGCGGACGGAGACCGGCGTCTTCTTCGGCCCGTTCGATCCGCCTGAGTATTGCGACTTCGAGTACGGTGGGATCGAGACGCTCTGTGGCGACGATGCGACGCACAAGCTCACGTTCGAGCTCGACGATGTGACTGATGAACTCGTTCGGTGTGATGAACACGGCTTCCCCTGGGTCGTCCGGACCCGGCGAGAACAGCAGCTTGGCCACCCGCTCTGTCAGGTCTGTCAGCACCGGGAGTTCACGGGGTTCATCAGCCCGAACGACCCCGTCGGGACGGCGAAGATGCTGTACAAGGACGGCGAAGAGCGGGAAACGTACGTGTGCGAGGAGTGCGCTGACGAGTACGATTTGGACCTCGACCCGCTATGAGAGTCCGGATTCCGGATGATCCGGAGGAGGCGTACAAGAGGTACCGGGATGATCCGTTGTTTTGGGAGCTCGTGAACACGGTCGCTCAGTTGGAGGACGGCATCGAAGAGGTCGACATCCTCGAGGGAGTCCACGCCCGCGTGTACGACGTTCCCGATGAATTGCTCGGGATCAGCGAGAGACGTATCCCTTGAATCGGCCGCTGTAGCTGATGTCGCCCTGGTTCTGAAGATCCTGGAGGACGTCGTCGACGATCGTCTCCAGGTCGGCGGTGATCACGTCGACGAGCTCGTCCCAGTCGAGGGAGTCGTTGTTTTCGAGCGCGGTCGTGATTCGTGCTTCGAGATCGAGCACGTGGTCGTCAGTCGCCGGTTGCGCGGTGAGGTCGAGGTCGCGACGGCCAGCCTGGACCATACAGCGGATGAACTCGCTGCGGTTCATGTCGAGCCGATCGGCGTGGTCGACCCACTCGGTCTTCTGGTAGGCGGGGAGGTAGACTTTCATCGACTCGCGGGATTGGTCGACGTCGGGGTCGTCCCCCTGGGGGTGGGCGTCCATGGGGCGGTCGTCTCGGGCGGGCCTCTTAGCTGTTGGTGACACGAGTGAGTATTAGAGACATAAGCCGCGCTGATGGCACCCGATCGGTGGAGTAAGTACCCCGGCGTAGTCTATCGAATCCGGCCGAACTACAGGCTCGTGTCACCCGGTCCCGGCAAAACTTGCGTGCGGACGTCGCTCGATTCGTGTCTGTCCCGAGGGAGATACACTGCATGACGCTATACGAAGTCTGACCCCCTGTAGGGGTGTCCTACCGTCGAATAGTGAGAAGGCCGCCTCAGAGCGTATCCGCCCGCTTGATGATCTTGTCGAGATCCCGGTCGTAGGTGTTCTTCCGCTCCCCGACGCCAATGCACCAGAGCGTATCGCCGTCTCGAACGAAGTACGAGCGTAAGTCACCGACTCGGCGGCGATACACGGTATGGGGGCCGTCAGTGGTCAGTGTCCCGAGGCTCTGGTTCAGATATCGGTTCCATGTGGTCAACTGTTCTCTGAGCTCGTCGACGTCGTCGAGAACGTCCTCTTTATCCTGGTCGGAGAATTTCGACGATGAAAGATCGGAGAACACGTACTCCGTGTGGAGGGTAACCTCAGAGACAGTCAACGGCATACAGTAGTCCGAGAAACAAAACGAGCCGACTTAAAACGTCCTGTTACAGGTCGAGAAGGTCGCGCATCTCGTCCGTCGAGGACGAGTCGGCGGATTCGAGATCGAGATCGTCGAGCCGGTCACTGAGACGGTCCCCGTTCCCCAGTTCGGGATCTTCGTTGAGCTCGACGTCGTGGTCTGCGGCCATGAGCGTGGGAACGTTACCTCACCGTAAAACTCTTTGGACCGTGAGAGACACCCCACCGTTTCAAGTGTTACAGACGGTGAAGGGACACCCCCCACTTTTCACGAGTGTTTTCAACAGACGGCTCCGGGAGACACCCCACTGTTTCAAGTGTTCTCGTAGCTCGATCAGCGGGCATTCCCCACACCCCAGTGTTTCAAGTGTTAGTCGTCAGCAGCGGATCACGAGACACACCCCACCATTTCAAGTGTTCATCGGAGTCGATCGGGCGGTGTGACGAGACCAGAACCTCGGGGGTCCCCCACCCCACTGTTTCAAGTGTTACACGGGGGTGGCGGTAGGCGGAACCCGCGTCCTCACGCGCTCTCCGACCAACATCCGAACACACCGCATTGAGTTTTCCCCACTGCGGGTTTGGTTTTAGAGTATGAGAGATAAAGGTTTCTACTTGGAATAGGTCTCCGTGGAGGGGGTCCCCCACGTTCGACCTGAAACACTTGAAACAGTGGGGGGTGGGTGTCGGGACAGATGAAACACTTGAAGGGGGTGGTCCTCGGGTTTTATGGTCTCGGGTGTGGACGGGCCGCCATGGAGCGCCTCACGCCCGAAGACGAGATCTTCCAGAACGAAGACGCGCTCCGCGATCACTACCCCGACCGGATACTCGAGCGAGACGAGAAGTTGACCGAGTACCAGAACAAGTTCAAGGAGGTCGTTCGGAACAAGCGTCCTCGAAACGTGTTCGTGTACGGGCCGACTGGCGTCGGGAAGACGATTGGGACCAAAGCCGTTCTCCAGAACATCCAGGACAGCATCGATGAGTTCGACTACGCTGACTCACGGTTCGAAGAGCCGAGTCTCCGGGCTGTCCACCTCGAGTGCAAGGACCTGAACACGTCCTACCAGGTAGCCGCTCACCTCGTCAACCAGCTCCGACTGGGCACTGATCGCGACCAGATCAACACGACAGGCTACCCCGAGGGACGAATCTACCAGATGCTGTTTGACGAGCTCCAGAACGTCGAGGAGTCCCACGTGCTGATCGCGCTCGACGAGATCGACAACATCGGCGGCGACGACAACATCCTGTACAAGCTCCCCCGGTGTAACAACGACAACTCGGCGAACCACGTCGACCCCGATGACACGAAGGTCGGCGTGATCGGCGTCACGAACGACGGGACGTTCAAGGACACGCTCGACCCACGGGCGAAGTCGACACTGTGTGACCGCGAGATCCACTTCCCGCCGTACAACGCAAACGAGCTCCAGACGATCATGCGGGACCGTGCACGGGTCGCGTTCCACGACGGCGTCCTCACCGACGACGTGATCCCACTCGCAGCCGCGCTCGCTGCACAACGGTCGGGATACGCGCGCACCGCACTCGATCTCCTGTACGAAGCGGCCGACCGAGCCCGTGACTCAGACGAGGGGATCATCGAGGCGCGTCACGTTCGTGAAGCAGAGGAGGGGATTCAGCAAGGAGCGATCGTGAAGGAGGTGAAGGGCCTCTCGTCCCAGGGAACGCTCGTGAGCTACGCGATGGTCAGGCTGGATGAAGAACACGAGCTCCCGGCGAAGTTAGACAAGGTGTACGCCTGGTACGAACGATTCGCAAAGCAGATCGACGCGGACACAGTGACGCCCAGGACGGTTCATACGACGCTGAACGACTTGATGATCAACGGCGTAGTTACCTCTCGCGAAGTGAACAAAGGCGTCAGCGGTGGGCGTCACTACGAGTACGAGCTGGGCTGTCCGAAAGAGCTCGTCATGGACGGGATGGAAGGCAACTCCCGTCTCTCGGATATCGACGATCGGCTCAGTTAGACGAGGGGAAGCGGTTCTTGGACGGGAGAGGATTCGAGTGGGTAGAGTCGGAGAAGATCCCCACAGCCAGGACACGTCAGTCGGAGACCAGTCGTTCCGTCGTCCGTGTCGGTCCATTCGGCTTCGTATCGTTCGAACTCGGCGTCGCAGGTGTTGCAGTTCATGATTCGTATTCCTCCATGATGTACTCGTCCAGGTCAGGGTGGTCGAGACCGGCGCGTACCAGACCCTCGAGGAAGTGCTTGTGCTTTTCCACTTCGTCGTCACCATCGAGCGTCCGCTTGGCGTTGTACCGTTTGAACGTCCGATCGAGGTCGCCCTGAAGTTGCTCACTCAGATACATCGGACATTGGCTCCGAGATCGAGTCGACTCCTCTGAAGTGCCACCACCAGCGTCCGTACCGGTTTCACGCTCCGCCCCGTCGTCCTCTTCACGCCGATGGCGCTGCTTCATCATGCTGGCGAGCTCGTCGTCGTCTTCTTCAGGCATGGTTCGTCTCCAGGTGGTCAGCGAGGCTCGCGTAGATCTCGCGAACTTCCGTCGCCTTCTTCTCGCGGTGATTATTGTCCGGGTCGTAGCCGAAGATCGACCGCTGCTGGTCGAACGCGCCTTCGATCGCGACAGTGTCCGGGACCTGGAAGACACGGTCTTCGCCCATGTTCTCGTTGAACCAGGCGATTCGCTCCTCGCTGATGCTGTTGCGAGAGGTTGCGTTGACGACGACCCCCGCGTAGTCGATCGGCCGACGGTACTCGTCGATGAGTCCATCGACCTCTCGGCGCATCAGGTTCATCGAGAACGTCGCGATCGAGTCGGGACGAGTGACGAACAGGAGGTTCCCAGCGGCCAGCAGTGCGCCATCACAGAGTGGCCCGAGATTCGGCGGCGCGTCGATGAGCACGTAGTCGTAATCGTGCTCGATCTCATCGAGTGCGAGGCGGAGGCGTTCGTTACGCCGGTTCATCGTGTGCATGTCGTCCTCGAGCTCGAAGAACGACCCATGGGCCGGGAGGAGATCGTATTCCTCGTGCTCGACGATCACGTCGTTGATCTCGTCGAAGCGGTTGACGTCACGCAGGATCTGTCCCATCGTATCTTCGCGCGAGCTCACGTAGTAATCGCGAAAGCCGAGTGTGATCGTCGGGAACCCTTGCGGGTCACTGTCGACGAGCAGGACGTCGTTGGTGGCATCTGCGAGTGCGCCGGCGAGGTTGATCGTCGTCGTGGACTTCCCAACGCCCCCCTTCGCGTTCGCGAGTGCAAGTCTGAACGTCACTCATATCACCCGTGTCACACGGGTCATCCGTGGGATATTAAACCTACGTCAGACACGCAGTCCACGGACCAGACAGGTCAGACCCCCTGTACGTACGTACGTACGCGCACATATGTACGTACAGCTCCCGTCGTGCGATTGGGTGTCAGTCGCACGATAGCTTTAAGGTGAATGGACGTATTTATTCTGATACGTCAATGTCACTGACTGCGGATACACCCGGCAATCCGCCCCTGGCGCGATGCTGGCACTACGGAGTGCCAGAACGCGTCAAAGCTCAACAGTGACAGCACTCTTTCGTGCCGGGAAGTCCCCCTTGGTGGGGGTATCAGACTGTTAATCTGACCGTGGAAGGTTCGAATCCTTCTCCCGGCGCTCCAGAGTGGGCGCATGTCAGAATACCAGAAACTATAATACCGTATCAGGTAAAGGATAAGACACAACAACATGGCAACAGGACTCGTGGTCCAGTCTGGCTACGACGGTCGCCTCCAAAGCGACATACGGGGGTTCGAATCCTTCCGAGTCCACTTGGGCCGCCCGCGGGAGTGGGATAGGTCCAACGCACACCTGGGGAGGTGCTGACGCCCACCCCTTCCCCGGTGGGAGTTGTGAGATGCCGCGCGGTCCGCTGGGACGGACGCCGCCCTGACATGGCGGAGACGGGAGGTTCGACTCCTCCTGTGGCAATGAGGGATTCGTTCCCTCAGGTGAACCCGGTCGAGGTGCGATCTCGACCATCTACCCTCACGGCTCCGTTTGGCCACGGAGCCATCTGGCGCGTAGGTCAGTCTGGTAGACCGCCTCGCTTACATCGAGGATGGCCGCGGTTCGAATCCGCGCGCGCCAACTCGGGCGCGAGCTCACCCCCGGTCCCGTGAGCTCACGACCAGTTAGGAAACGGTCGGGGAAGCGCCCGACAGAGAAATGGGACCCCGGTCCCCCTTCGGGGGATCGTTAGCAAGCAAGTGCCCGTAGTTCCAATCTGGTAGAACGGCTCCTTTGCAAGGAGAAGGCTCGGAGTTCGAATCTCCGCGGGTACATCGGTCACGGTAAGGAAGCATACCCGGTCCGCCGGTGACGTCCTCTATCGGAAGTGCCCAGCGAGGGAAGCACGCAAGACACCCACGAGGGCCGGAGCCCAGTCTCGGACGACGGACAGAGCTCTTAACTCTGCAAGAGTGAGTTCAAATCTCACCCGGCCCTCTCAGGGACATCCCGTTTAGACGCGGAGTCGACGGCTTGATCAGCCAATGTCGGCGAAGGCTCCAGGCGGACGACTGGAGTGAGAATAGTCCCGGGCGGATATGCAGCATACCGCCTCATATGGCCCGTATCGTCCAGGGCAAGCTGCTATGGGCCGAAGTTCGCGATTAGGATGCGAGACTGGACTTTTAATCCAGACACATCGCGGGTTCGAATCCCGCTCGGCCCTCTGTGCCGTATCCGACGGCCAGACAAAGACGGGTCGCTACCGTCATCGGTGTCAGGACTTCACCTGACGTTGTACCGTGTAGATACCATCACTGACATCGCACGAGGGGCTGAAAGATGCCTCCGTGTGGCTTTGTAGCTCAACTCGGGAGAGCGCGATCCTCGTAAGATCGAGTGTGGGGGTTCGAGTCCCTCCGAAGCCTTCCGCGGCCTGCGTCCTGAGCCGCACTGACTCGGTAGTGCCGAGCCACAAACCAGTATTGGGACGCGAACAGTCAACAGAACCCGTCGACGGTTTCGAGCGCCCCCGCGACATACCCTGACGAGGGGAGGAAGCACGCGGCGCTATACAAATCAGACGAGAGTAAGTCTCAGTGGAAGAGCTGGGAGTACGAGACTCCTGAGTTCGGGTTCAAATCCCGGCTCTCGTCCTTGGGTGCTGGCGAGAAGTGACCCGTGTTCAGACTCATCGGTCGACCGGGTAGCCAGTTAACCCATTCACCCGTTCAAGCTCACGTGGGAGTGAGACTCGCCTGTAGAGCGAGCCGTTCCAAGTTCGAATCCTGGTGAACGGACTCGGGGTTCAACACCGGTAGTAGCCGGTTCCGTTGCCCCTTGGGTAGTGACCGTAGCCCTTCGCGAGGGACGTCAGCTCCGGACTGGCGACCCGTCTGGAGCGTAAACGGTTCGAGGGTGGATGCCTCGTACAAACAACTTCCATCGTCTGACATCAGGATTCAGTTCCTGTCTGTCGACATGCCGGGCGTCGGGCGGCCCGAGATCCACGCCCCCGAGCCGAGTTGGTGTAGTGGCTATCATCGTGGCTTGTCACGCCACGGACACGGGTTCGAGTCCCGTACTCGGCGCTTCCCGGACCAGCGAAACTGCTGGCCGGGCACGGCGGCCTGCTCGAGAGTCGTCGTGAACATCATGGGTGCGTCCAAGGCCGAGGCGTGCCACGGCCATGGAGCCGATCGAGAACCGGACTGGGGCCCCGGATACCCAAAGGCCCTCACCTGTAGCGGGGTAGCATAGTCTGGCCCATTGCACCGCCCTCATGAGGCGGACGTCGACGGTTCGAATCCGTCTCCCGCTATCGAGGCGGCCTGAAATCCCACGGCGCGGAGAAAGGTCATTGCCGTAATCCGCACGAATGCCGAGATGGTCGCCTCACCCTGCTCTCGGAGTCTCCGCTGGCGAGAGATGCGAGACTTTCAATCTCGAGGTCGAGGGTTCAATTCCCTTCGAGAGCATCACACGTATGGCACGTGTCCCACCGGACACGCACGCAGTACGTGGAATGGTGTGTCCCACAGGGCACACGTATCGTACGGTTAGTGTAGTCTGGCTAACCACGCCTCGATGCCATCGAGGAGACACCGGTTCGAATCCGGTACCGTGCATATGGTCACCCGACCAGAACCGGATGTCTCGTACGACGAGCGCGTCCGGCGCCTAATCGAGGAGCACCGGGAGTCGCTCGATCTCCTGGGTTAGCCGGGTGCGGCTGGACGCCGCGCTCGGTCTACAACCCATGACCGACTACAGACTCGACGACGTGGTGGAAACCACGCGTATGATCGGACCGGAAGGCGAGTACGTGAAGGGCATCTGCAAGTCCTGTAGCACCCAGCGAAAAGTCACGCGCGACGAGTTCGTGATCGACGGCTGGCACCGGATCGTCGACGGCGGACGGGTCCCGCTGATCCCCCGAGACGTCGACCAGGACGTGCTCGAATACGTCGCCGTCATGCGGTCCTGGAACTGCTGCTACGAGGGAGAGGAACCGCTCGACGGACTCCCGGAGCAGCCCGACGTGAGCCAGATCGAGTTCGAGTAAGGCTCACGACCACCGTTCAGCGTCAGTGGTCCAATGGTAAGATAGCGGCCTTCCAAGCCGTAGATCCCGGTTCGATTCCGGGCTGTCGCACTCGGTAGATTGGCTCTCTACCGTCACGCAAAAACGAGCAAGGGACCATCGTAGGTCTTAGCTTCGGACCACCCGCGTAATCCGGGAGAGGACGGAGACACCACTGTACAGCGGTGGTCCCGACCGAAGTCCCCTGGTGTAGTGGACAATCATAACGGCCTTTGGAGCCGTTGACGGCGGTTCGAATCCGCTGGGGACTACTCGGGCATGCGATTAGTTGAAGTACCACCGACGTGATATTTCAAGTAACGCAGATGTCCACCATCTGGTCTGACGACGAGCTGGCTATGCTTCGGGAACAGTACCCGAAAGGATCGATCGACGATCTCGCCGCCGAGCTCGGTCGGACCAGGGAAGCGGTGATGAAGAAGGCGAACGCGATCGGTATCGCTCGCCACGAGGACGCTGGGATCATCGAGCGGATCGATGTCGAGAACAGACCCTCGTTCCGCGACGACGCGTTCGCTCACTTCATCTCGGGCTTCGTCGCCGGTGAAGGGTCGTTCAACGTCTCGCTCAACGACGATGCGAGACCATCGTTCCGATTCTGCATCGGTCTCGACGCTGACGATGTTCTGATCCTCGAGGAGATCCACGAGTTCCTCGGCGTCGGGTCGGTGTGCCTCTCCACGCAGGGAGACGGCCGGAACGACCTGGCGCAGTACACCGTCCAAAGTGTCGCCGATCACGTCCTGGTGACGGTCCCGTTCTTCGACGAGTACGGGCTCCAGTCGACGTTGAAGCAGCGACAGTACGACGACTGGCGAGCGCGTCTGTTCGACCACTACGACGTCGAGCAGTACGTCGTATAGGTTCTGGAGTCTCCGCTGGCGAGAGATGCCACGTTCTCAGCGTGGAGGTCGCGGGTTCGATTCCCGTCAGAACCACTCAGGGGCTGTCCGTGGCCCCGACCACTCGGCGACGAAATCCCCGCCGACATCCGGGATGGACGGGTAACGCCCTGACTGAGACCACCGCGGTCGAGGAAAACACGCGACTGAGGTCGTCGGCCCCGAGAGTAAGAAACCGGCCGCCGGGTGCTCCACGGCGTGAGGATCACGGAGCAGCAGTCCCGCGGCGTCTGTTGGCGAGACGTGCCGCCCTCTGGAGGCGGAGATCGGGGGTTCGATTCCCCTCGGGACAATGCGGTTGGACCCCACCAGACGGCGGGCTGAGGGTCCCGGATGGGCATCGACGTGCACCCAGACGTTAGAGCACACAGCCGCACCCGCCACCTCGTGTCCGGGATCGTCTAACTGGAGAAGATTCGACACTGTGACTGTCGAGATGCGGGTTCGATCCCCACTCCCGGACCTTGGGGACAGACCAGCGCAAGCCGGACCGACAGGGTCCCAGTCGGTGACCCCCGGCACGCGGGGTTCTGCGAGTTCAAGTCTCGCCTGTCCCACTGCGACCCGCTGGGTAGGGGTACTGAGCGGGTCCGAGTGCTCGTAGTTCCAACTGGAAGAACGCTCCCGTGGCACGGGAGAGGCTGCGTGTTCGAATCACGCCGAGTACATGGGGGGTGACGGATGGCCCTCGTCACCACATGAATAGCCGTCGACGCCTTGCGCTGGCGCTGGCGGTAAGTGGTATTCCCCACCGAGGTAGAGCTTGGCCGCTGGGTGGTCGCGTAGCCTGGTTTATCGCGCCCGCTTTGGGAGCGGGAAATGTCGTCGGTTCGAATCCGACCCACCCAATGATGGACAGACTAACAGACAGCCTCTGGATTGGCGACATCCAAGACGCCAGAACGAGGCCACTGGCTGACCTTGGTATCGATCACGTCGTGACGGTGTGTCAGAACCGTGTCGACGACAACCTCCCGGACTCGATGGCGTACACGCACATCGACATCGACGACGGTCCCCACGACTACGAGGAGTTCAAGCGCGGTGTCGACACAGTGGTCGAGGCGATCGACAACGGCGAGACCGTCTTCGTCCACTGTCACGCCGGCATGTCGAGATCGACCTGTACGTGCACGGCCGCGATCGCCGTCCGGCGCGGGCTGAAGTGGACGGAAGCAGTCCAGTTCATGCACGACCGCTACCACCGGATGATGCCAAGCGTCGAGCTCGCTCGAAGCGGCGGTCGATACGTCCTCGACCACATGGCCGCGACGCGGTGATACATGATACGTGATACACGGCTCACGCGTAGGATGCGTGTGACACGGGACGCCTGTAGCACCCAGAGTATCACGTGTGAGACGGGCAACGTGGCGCTTATCCATCACCCGCGGGTGACCCAGACATAATGGCACCGCAGTCAACGGAGATCTTCGACGAGATGGTCGAGCTCCTCTATCAGCAGCGCGAGTTCACGATCGGCGACTTCACCGTCGACCCGGGCAAGTACGAGTACGTCAAGACCACGCTCAACGAGCTCGAGGAGCTCGGCTGGGTCGACCGGCTCGATCCCGGCCACCCCGATCCGTCGTGGGGGCCCGGTGAGAAAGCGAAGCTCCTGATGGACCTCCCCGACGAGGACTCCTGATCAGGTGCCACCACCAGCGGAAGTATCGCTCCTGTAGTTCAGCGGCCAGAGCATCCGCCTTCTAAGCGGAGAGTCGTCGGTTCGAATCCGACCAGGAGTATGTGCCCTTGTAGCTCAGCCCGAACAGAGCATCGGCCTTCGAAGCCGAGTTGTCGGCGGTTTGAATCCGTCCAGGGGCGTGAAGTACCAGAACTGTGATATACGTGCTATACGTAGGATACGTATGAAGTGTAACATGTGTGGCGGGCCCATGGTACGAAAACGCGGACGGGTCGGCATCGAGGGGACGCGGCGATACTTCTTCCGCTGCTTCATGTGCGGGAAGATCCACGTCCCCCGGGACGAGAACGATCTCACACCACTGTAGACGTTGCTCGTCCACTCTGCACGCTCGTAGCTCACTGGTAGAGCACTCCGCTGATAACGGAGGGGAAGCTGGTTCAATTCCAGTCGGGCGTACTGTGTCCTGGTGGCCGAGTGACTACGCACCGCGCAGCAGACGCGGAGGACCCCGGTTTGAATCCGGGCCAGGGCTTTCGAAGAAACACTTAACCATTTTACACGTCAATATACATACATGGACTTGACGGAGTTTGGAGCGCATCTTGAAGAGCTCCAGGCCGGCGAGAAATCGAAAGACGACGTTATCCTACGTGCGCTCAGGGACATCAACCCGAGTAGCAAGCACTTCTCCGGTGCTATCGCACTTCTGACGCGAAAGCCCTTCGACGATATCGGCGTCGGGAAGAAGTCGCTCCGGAAGCTCGCGACCACCTGCTTCGACGTGACCCACGACGAGCTCCGCGACCTGGAGCGAGAGTACGGCGATCTCCCGAGCGCGATCGGTCACGTCGATCTCAAGACGAACACGCTGACCCTGAAGCGGAAGATCACGCTGGGCGAGCTCTACGACGATCTGGAGTACCTGCGGCGAACGAGCGGTCCCGAGCAGAAGCGCCGCATGAAAGAGATGCTCGGCTACGACTCGCCCAAGTGGGTCGCCCACGCCATGCTCGGCAAGAAAGGTGTGAGCCTCGGCGTCGGGGAGAAATCGGTCGTGAAGACGCTCGCGATCGAGAATGGCTACGATGAGCACCGGAAGCTCCTATCGCTCAACCCTGACGTAACGACGCTGTGCCACAAGCTGACGTCGCCAGACACGGACCCACGCTCCGAGCCTGGAGTCGGCCACCCGTTCCTCCCGATGTTAGCGAAGTCCAAGGAGGTGCCACCAGACCCGGATGGCGACTGGATGATCCAGCCCAAGTACGACGGTGCTCGCATCCTCGTCCACATCAAGAACGGTGAGCTCCGTCGGGCGTTCAGCCGGAACGCGAATCGCGTCGACGAGTCGCTCCCGGAACTTCGGGAGTTCGTCGACGACGTGTTCGCCACTGGAGACTGGATTCTCGATGGCGAAGCCATTCCGTACAAGGACGGCGAGCGTCAGCCATTCCAGGCGATCATGACCCGATTCGGCCGCCAGGAGGCTGTCGACGAGCAAGAGATCGATGTCGAGTTCAAGTTCTTCGATCTCGTGTACGGTGGCGGCGTGTGCGCTACCTACCCGGGTGATCTCTCGAACGAGACCGCCTCTCGCCGGATTCATCTCCTGCGGGTGCTGTTCGGCCCAGAGCAGGAGTACGTAGCGCCCACGTATCGGCCCGACACGCACGAGAAGCTGAACGAGTACTATCAGTCGTTCCTCGACGACGGACTCGAGGGCGCGGTCGTGAAGCACGTCGACGCGCCGTACGAGTTCGACCGCCGATCTCCCAACTGGCGGAAGATGATCCCGACCAAGGAGAACGTCGAGCTTCGCATCACGGCGGTCCACGAGGGGGAGAACAGCAACGCGGGGAAGGTCGGCGGGATGAAGCTGGAGACAGAAGATGGGGTACCGGTCGGTCACGTCGGTGGTGGCATGGAAGGTCACAGCGGCATTCCATGGGAGGAGCGGGACGACATCATCGACAAGATCGTCGAGGTATCGTGGCGCGAGCTCCAGGAGAACGACGACGGAACGTACGCACTCAGGTTCCCCAGCCTCGAGGGATTCCGGGCTGACAAGGACGAAGCCGACTCACTGGATAAGATCCTGAGCGCCTAATCGGGGTCCGACGCCGGGGTCTTCGGGCCATACCCCCTACCTTCGACACGGTAGATACGGTACCTGTTAAGTTTCGAAAACTGGTATATACGTGCGTCACCCATTACCATACGATGGCGGTGCCAAGCACTGACGGCGACGCCGGAGCCCCGTTTTCAACCACCGATACCTCTCGCGAGGCCATGACAAATCGGTGGTTCGTCCGGCTCGTCGACCCGGGTGGGTTCTGACGACGACTCCCTGAGCGACGACAGGTTGGGTACTGCTGACTGGTCAAGGTTCCTCCGTTTTTCAACATCAGAGAGCTGGTAGGTCTGCTAACCAGTAACATTTATTACAGTATGATGACTATTTCTATACACTAACCTCTGGGCTACTGGCGTGGAACGGAGGTAGTATGTGATAGATCTATGAAGACGAATGGTCAGATAAAGAGAATGCTGGCGAATCGGCGGAACGCCGGCTTTGAAGATAGCTCAATTGGTGCGAATCGTCAACGCCATATCGAATACAAGCTCTTGCGACAGATCCTGGAGCTCGAACCGGGCCAGGACGTGTGTCGCGAGTGCGCGGAGATCTCGGACGGAACCGAGCACTGGGATACCGGACTGTGTCCGGCATGTTCGGATGATACGGTTCAGCTTCGGCTCACGGCAACCGCTGATGGTGGCACAGGAGGTGATGTGTGATGGGAACCCCGCGGTACTGTCCCTACTGTTTCGACCGCATCGAACGGACACGCTACTGGTACCGGGATGCTCCCGAGATCGACCTTCCCGACGTGACGCCGGAAGACGCCCAGTACCCGGGATCGGAGACCCCGGTGCAAGAAGTCGACGAGATGGTCATGGTCAAGCCCTGCGGCCACTCGTTCGAGGCCGGTCGCTGGTTCGACTACGCTGATGCGTGTACGATGTACTCGCTGACGCTCGCCGAGCTCAAGCAGATGATCAGCTCCGACGGGGCACGGTTCCTCTCCGAAGAGCTCGAGCAACACGACATGCGGATGCGGATCAGTGCGGAGGAGTGCTGCGAGACGATGGAGCGGACACCGCCGGAAGGAGTCTTCTCCGATGCGTGAGGAGATCCCGCCGGCCGACGAGTTGGAGTGGATCGAGATGAGCATCCACGCCTGGACGCGCTGGAGTCAGTGGACGGACTCGCCCGGAGTCGGCCCGATCATCGCCTGGAACATGGCCGAGTCAATCACCGGCGACCACGGGCTCTACTGTGACGAAGCGCGCTACTTCGAACCCGCGAACGTCGTCCTCCTGGTCGCGAAAGACGACGACGTCGACGAGGAGACCCCGCGGACGATGGTCACGGTCATGACTGGCGCGACGATCAAATCGAAAGCACGAGAGGCGATTCTGCGAATCACCGCGATCGACCCCGTTGACGCTGAGGTCGTTCAATCATGAAACGGCCATCCCTCATCAACCCTCGCCGTGTCACTCTCGTGCGGTATTTCATCAATGACCTGGTGATGCTCCTCGGTGGCACCGTAATCGGCCTCATACTCGGGGCGGTGTTCCTATGACCGAGGAACCGGTGTCGACGAGCTCCTCGGGCCATGACTCCCACCCTGACACGGCCGACATCGAGGTTACACCCGTGGAGGATTCCGGGATGAAGCCGATGTTGATCACGCAGGTCGATTACACCACCACGACCACTCGTGGGGAGACGCCGGAGCCGGTGATGCACATCTTCGGTCGTGATGCAGAGAACATCGTCCATCAGGTCGACGTGTACGGTCACGAGCCGTACTTCTACATCCCGACGGAGGCGACCGAAGAGCCCGGCTTCGGCTCAGAAGAGATCGTATCGGTCCAGCCAGGGTACACATCCATCCGCGGTCGTGAGCTCTCTCGGGTCTACACGCACATCCCGAAGGAAGTCACGAGAATCAGGGACGACTACGAACACTACGAGGCGGACGTCGTGTTCCCGAACCGGCTCATGGTCGACTACGAGCTCAAGGACGGGATGCTGATCCCCGATCGTGGGACGCATCACACGTTCGATAGCCCCGAAGAGATCGAGCCATGCACGCCGCCTACAGAGGCGGAGCTCCGTATCCACCACGTGGACATTGAGGTGAACGATCGGAACGGCTTCCCCGAGAAGGGTGAAGAGCCGATCCTCTGTTTCACCACCTACGACTCGTACGACGAATCATATATCGTATGGTGGTGTAAGGAGAACGCCGACCAGGAGCTCGACCCCGACCGGAAGGCCGAGCTACTCACCGACCAGGACGCGGGGACCGTCTCACTCCGGTCGTACACGGACGAGGCGAAGATGCTGGATGAGTACCTCGACTACGTCGAGGAGACTGATCCCGACCTGATGACGGCGTGGAACATCCCTTTCGACATGCCGTACATCGTCGACCGGCTCAAGAAGCTCGACGCCACGTCAATGCGGAATCTCTCGAGAGATCGCCTCTCACGCATCGATGAGGTGTGGGGCGGCCGCGACGTGCCGAACATCAAGGGCCGCGTCGTCTTCGACTTGCTCCGTGCGTACAAGTTCACGCACTTCAGTGAAGAGGAGAGCTACCGGCTCGAGGCGATCGGTCAGAAGGTGGTCGGCTTCGGCAAGGAGACGTACACTGGGAAGATCGGCGACCTGTGGGAAGAGGACCCAGACAAACTGCTCGAGTACTCGCTCCAAGACGTCGTGCTCACAGTCGAGATCGACAAGAAGACGGAGACCATCGAGTACATCGACTCGCAACGCCGGTTCGTCGGCTCCCGTATCGAGGACTCGATCGTCGCGAACGAAGTCTGCGACATGTACATCCTGCACAAAGCGCGTGGGAGATTCGTCCTCCCGTCGAAGGGCTCTGAGGACTCCGAGGAATACAGTGGCGGCGCTGTATTCGACGCGTACAGTGGTATCGCCGACATGGTGGCGGTACTCGACTTGAAGTCGCTGTACCCGATGTGCATGGTCTCGATGAACCTCTCCCCCGAGACGTCGGTCGACCCCGACGTGTACGAGGGAGACACCTACGAGTCACCGAACGGGCTCCACTTCCGCAAGGAACCGGACGGAATCATCCGAGAGATCGTCGACGAGCTCCTCGGCGAGCGGGAAGCGAAGAAGTCCGAGCGCGACGAGCACCACCCCGACTCGGATGCGTACAAGCGCCTCGATCGCCAGCAAGTGGCGGTGAAGGTCGTGATGAACAGCCTGTACGGTGTCCTGGGGTGGGAGCAGTTCCGCCTCTACGACAAGGACATGGGCGCCGCGGTCACCGCCACCGGACGGGGCGTGATCCAGTTCACCGAGGAGGTCGTCGAAGACCTGGGCTGGGAAGTGACGTACGGCGACACTGACTCGGTCATGCTCGAGCTCGGGAAAGACGTCTCCAAGGAGGAGGCGATCGAGATCGGGTTCCAGCTGGAGAAGGAGATCAACGCTCGCTACGACGAGTACGCGGAGACGCTCAACGCCGACGAACACCGGTTCCAGATCGAGTTCGAGAAGCTGTACAAGCGATACTTCCAGGGCGGCAAAAAGAAGCGGTACGCCGGCCACATCACCTGGAAGGAAGGGAAGGACGTCGACTCCGTCGACATCACCGGGTTCGAGTACAAACGCTCGGACACCCCGCGATTCGTCAAAGAGACGCAGAAGGAAGTCCTGGACATGATCGTCCGCGGTGAAGAGGTCGATGCCATCAGGGACTACATCAAGGACCAGGTCGACAAGGTGAAGAACGAGGAAGTCCCGCTCGACGAGATCGGTATCCCCGGCGGGATCGGCAAGAAGCTGGAGGGCTACAACCCGCCGAACGTCCACATCAAGGGCGCGATCTACGCGAACCTGCTGCTGGGGACGAACCTGGGGAAGGGATCGAAGCCGAAGCGGGTCTACCTCGAGCGCGTCCTCGACCAGTTCTACTTCAAAATCGAGCGGCGCCGGAAGTGGGAGCTCGAACGCGACGACTGGTACCGCCAGTTCAAGCAGGAGGTCGCCAGCAAGGACCCGAAGGAGGGCGCCATCTGCTTCGAGTACCCCGAGGAGATCCCGGACGATTTCATCATCGACTGGGATGTCCAGCTGGACAAGACGCTCAAGGGCCCGATTGAGCGGATCACGGAACCGCTCGGGCTCTCCTGGGACGACATCATCACTGGGACCGAGCAGACCGGCCTGGGGGCATGGGGATGAGCCTGATTCTCCCCACCGCAGTAGAACGGCTCGAACGCCGTGGGTTCAGAGTCAGAGGTTCGATCACCGATGACGATGGGATGGTTGGAATGTGGCTCTCCCGACGAAGACAGCACTATGTGGTCGTCGCGAAACGATACGCCCACCGAGGGAAAGCGTCGTTCATTACCCGTGCTGTCGAGGCCGCAACGGAATGGGACATGTACCTCGTGTTCTATCGTGCTGATGAAAACGATTACACGGTCTTTGCCCACGAGATCGTCGATCAGTACGGTGCGGACTCAGACGGACCAAGTAAGAAGGGCCCAGCAACGTGGAGAGAACTATCGCTACGATACGGTATCGCATTAGATGACCATCTCGATGGAGGAGACCCGTTCACCGATCACGAGCTGAGTGATATCTCCGACGATCTCCTGAGGACGTGGTCATGAGCGACGACCTGGTCGAGATGGAGATGCCCCGATGGATGGTTCGCCAGATGCTCGGAGATGCGATCCAGAGCAAGCACACCGCATACACGGAGAGTGGACGCGACGACGCTGACCAGATCGCCAGACTACTCAGGTTCTATCTCGAGGAGTCCTCGACGAACCACGAGCCATCTCCAGGCCGTCGCTGACGCAACCCCTCCAACCACTCACGTCGTCCCGCTTACCGGTTCTACGCGCCGCCCTCGCCCGTCCAGCAACGGTCTCCAGCCGCCTCCATCCTCCATGAATCCACGTGAAAGATCCGAAGCTCCCTCACAGATCTCGACTCTGACATGCCACCACCAGCGGGTGCCCGAGAAGTTCAGGAAAACTGGTATGTTCACCATGGTACGTAGCCCGACTGATGAACGAACTAACTCTGTTCTGGTCGTTCCTGAGCATCGTACTGTTCACCTACTCGGTGTTCGTCCTGGTCGTGTACCGCGATATCTTCGGGTCGATGTTCTTCTCGATACTGGCCGCGGTCGCGGCGTTCCTCTGGCTTCTGATGAGCGCACTGTGAACGTACCAAACATCTGTAGCTATCAGAAATTTTAATACTCCACCCTTCCTATCAAGAACCACACATACGGAACCGGAGTGTCGGACCAAATCGGTAGACCGGATGTGTGCTGAGCAACAGCTACCCATGTCACAGAATCAGAAACTACCCCCTGAGGACCGTCTCACGGTCACGAAAGTGATCGGGGGCCCTGGCACCGGGAAGACGACCGCCGTGGTCGGGAACCCGGAGCTCGAGATCGACGGCCTGTTCGTCCAGCACATGGACGAATACAGTCTCGGCGAGCAGCTCCTGGTGACGTTCACCAAAGCTGGCGTCGATGAGGCCGCCACTCGGCTCAAGAAGATGCTGGGCATCCCCAAGAAGGACCTCAAGAAACAGATCCGAACGATTCACAGCCACGCCTATCAGAAGATGGGCGTCGAGAACGGTCAGCTCGTCAGCTGGCGAAACAAGAAGAAGTGGTGCGAACGCCACAACCTCGAGTTCGAGTACGACGACGGGTCGGACGACCTGATGGGCTCCGAGGGCGTCGCCGATGGCAACGCGTTCTTCCAGATCAACAGCTGGCTCAACGCCCACCGGCTCGGCCCCGAGGACCACCCGGAGTGTCCCGCTGACTGGACAGGCCACCAGAACCTGGAGATGCTTCTCCACGACTGGAACACGTTCAAAGAAGAGTACGACAAGCTCGAGTTCGACGACATGATCGAAGGTGTCGTCCAGGAGTGCGTCTCCGTCCTCCGTGAGGGCGGATACGGCGACCCTGACATCGAGAGCGATCGCGAGTACCTCGAAACGTGCCGCTGGGACGAGGACCTCTCGCCCAAGGCGATTCGGAACCACCCGGCGTTCATCGACGAGCCGGTCATGTACGTCGACGAGTGTCAGGACCTGACCTACCTCCAGTGGGACTGGTACCTGTGCCAGAAGTTGGCATGCGAGAAGGTCTTCCTCGGCGGCGACGACGACCAGGCGATCTACGGCTGGGCGGGAGCCGACCCCGAGCAACTGCTCGGCGAGGAAGGCGACGTCGACGTCCTGGAGAAGACGTACCGCATTCCGGCGCAAGTCTGGAGTGCGTGTCAGGCTTGCATCGAGCAGGTCGACGTCCGCCAGGACAAGGATATCGAGCCCGTGGACGACGAAGGAGAGTTCGTCGCCCTCTCGAATCCGTACCCGGCGCAGGTGTGCGAACACATCACCGAGAGTGATGACACGCTGATCCTGTTCCGCGCCAAGTTCCACATCGACGAGTTCCGCAAGACGCTCCACGACCAGGGCATCCCGTACAAGAACATGTCCACGTACAACACGTGGAACGGGACCGTCGTGAAGATGCGCGACATCCTCGCGTCCGTCTGGAACGGCGAGACACTCACCGCCGATGAGGTGAAGCGCCTGATCGAAGTGGCCGACGAGGGGATGATCGACGCGAGCAACCCCGGGATGGTGAAGTACCTCGTCGACGAGCCCGAGTACGAGGCGGTCGACGTCCTCGACTTCTTCAAGGTCCCGTCGTTCGACCAGAAGCAGTTCTGTCTCTGGTACCTCGACCGCTGCGGCAAGCGAGAGGCCGACTCGGACCTGAACTGGTACCAGACGAACGCGATCGCGGGCAACCTCCGACACGGTCTCACTGACCGGGTTCCGGAGCAGGTCCGCATCGGGACCATTCACTCGGCCAAGGGGAAGGAGGCGGACACGGTCATCCTCGGAACGGATTCGACCGGGACGATCCTTCGCAACATGGAAGTCGACGACACCGAACACGGTGCGCCGGCCTACCGCATGACTGGCTCGACGATCTCGGACGAAGAGCGCCGAGTCATCTACGTCGGGATGAGCCGCGCCAAGCGCAAGCTCGTCATGGCCGAGGGCCTCGTCACGCCGGAGACGACCCTGCGGATCAACGCGATCGTATCGGGTGAGCAGGATGTGTGAGTACGCGCTCAACCACTGCATCTCCTGCGGTTCGGAGAACGTCGGCGGCTTCATGGCGACCGAGCGGATCGCGAGCGTGTCGTGTGACGACTGCGGCATCCGGTTCAACATCGACGACATCAACGGCGATCTCGAGTGGGGACGCGATGAGTAAGTTCACCGCGACAGTCGAGGTCGAGCTCGAGAACCCAGACGACAATCTCCACGACCTGACGATGAACGCTGCGGCAACGGTCGCCAAGTCCGCGGTCAAGCGAATGGTAGACGGCACGTTCGACATCCAGGATGCCACCATCGTGGCGATCGAACGAGTCGACGACGATGAGGACGAACAATGAACCCGACAACGAGAACGGAACGAGAAGGAGTACCGATCGACATCTACGATGAGCCAGAGCGAGTGACCGCATCGACCGGGTCGTACACGCACGGCCAGCCGGGTGTGCACCTCGCGCTCGCGCTCGACTACGTCGGAGAAGTGCCCGATGAAGTAGTCCACGAGGAGGTCGCGACCATCGTCGACGAACTGCTCGAACGTGGTCGTGCCGAGATCGAACGCCAGGAGGAGCAGTAAGATGGGAGCAATCCTCGGCGGGATACTGATCGTTATCTTCGTCACGTGGCTGCTCGGCCCCGAGGTCGGCGTGGCACTCGGACTGATCCTGCTCCTGATCGGGCTCCTATCATCATGACGCCGCTCGCTGCGGCGATGGCCGGATGTCTGCTCCTGGCCTCGCCGATCGTGTTCATCGGATGCCTCGCCAACGGAAACGTAGTCGGCGCCCTGTGCATCCTCGCACTGTGGGCGGGCTTCTTCGGAGGGAGCTGATGGCACGAGATGACCGCATCCGTATCGCGCTCGACAACGGTGAAGTGTTCGAGATCAGTGTCGCAGACGCGGCGTACGTCCTCGCCAAGCACAAGTACCCTGACAAGGGGGAATCGCACTACGATGAGCGCCGGTTCTTCGAAGAGGACCCGGAGGAAGCGAAGTGGGACCTTCCGAACACGGTCGGCTGGGACGAGCTCAGAGCGTTCGTCACCCGTGTGGAAGAGCCCGCGAAGACCGACTACGACGACCTGCTGATGAGTGCAGACCTGCGGGTGATCGCCAATGAGTAGACGGCGTCACTGCGACATCTGCGACTCGGAGATCAAGAAAACGCACGGTCTCCCGAGCGGGCAAGTCAGAAAGGGCCGCGACTCGGCCCGCATCTTCGTCCCGCTCAGGTACCGGTTCTTCAGCTGGCTGCTCGGCCCGCCAATCATCTGGCGGCTCTGGGCGGATAAGAAAGGGAAGATCGGTGGCCATTGGTCGGCGATGGACCTGTGCAGCAGCTGTAGCTGGAAGGCCCGCCGGATGATCCGGGACATGTCCCAGGAGGAAGCCAATGAGTAGAATCTACGACCGACACCGGTACGAGTACCCGAGTGGGAAAGTCTCGCTCGACTTCCGGCTCGACGTTCCGAAGGCACCCCACGAGGACTTGAAGAGTAGCGCCACCATGAAAGACGGACTCGTCGACGACTTCGAGCTCCGGCTTGGCCTGCTCTCACAGGAACAGTACACGGCCGACGAGATCCGTGAGACGATGGAGGAGATCCTCCGACAGGCGGACTTGCCCCGGACTCGACACCGGGCCGAGCGCCAGAAGATCATCGACGAGGAAGTGGATGAGTACGGGCTCGACCCCGACAGAATCCCCGACGTCGAAGCAGAGGACGAGATCGACGTGAAGCTCGGGTATGATCCCCACTGGGGAGAGCTCGGCTTCTACCAGATCCACCTGAAGTGCCATTCGTTCTTCCCACCGGTCTGGCGGGAAGACGAGTTCATGGACTTCGTCGAGGAGTACACGGACCTGTTCGTCGACGCGTTCGACTGGGAGGAGACCGATGGGTGACCCGTTCAAGGACTACCACATCCGAGAGGCGGAGAAGCGCCGCCGGCTCGTCGCCGAGAAGTACATCCCGCTGGTCGTCTGGGTCAAGCCCAGTCACCACCTCGTCGACGACGACAATCTCGAGCTCGCGATCACGCAAGAGCTGCTCGAACGGGCGGCGACCATCCCGTGGGTGAAGTTCGCCGACAAGAACGCACCTCGCGTCCGCGATGTGATCACGGAGTTCGACGATGAGTGAGCTCCTCAACCGGCTGGAGGCGACCAACTACGCGCTACAGACAATCAAAGAGGAAGAAGACAATGAGTGAAGCACAGACAGATCCAGTACATGCCACCACAATCGATGGATATCGCGTCCCGACCCCCGACGAGCTACGGATGCTCCGCCGGGATCTCGGCGTAACACAGACCCAGCTGGCGACCGCCGTCGGTTCAACACAGACGACGATCAGCCAGTTCGAGCTCGGGAACCACGACATCATGTCGTCGACCCTGCGAGACGCGGTCGAGTTCCTCCAGGAGGAAGCCGATGGTGAGTAGGCTGATCAACGCCGACGTCGAGCTCGACGACCTGGAACCGGAGGGCCGACGAGCGTACGTCGACGCCCAACGGTGGATCGCCCTCTGGGACGGGATCGCTATCGGAATCGGCTTCGCCGGCATCGTCATCACAGTCGCGATGGGACACGGGCTGGTCGGTATCGGCTTTGTCGTGATGCTGGGCGTCGCCATCCACAGGTACCGGAACCCAGACGAGGAGTACGGGCTTGCGAAAGGACGGCTGGCCGAGATGCCACCACCGCCAGAACCACTCAGCTGGGAAGAGCACGTCAAGAAGTACGGCCACCGTGACGGCGAGCCCCTCACCGACGCGGAAGAGCGAGCACTGATCAACGGGCACGCAAGCGACCTGGGAGACGAGCATGCGTAACAGCCATCGGGCGCTGCTCGACTCGAACGACGAGATCATCTTCGCAGCAGCAGCCATGACCGGCGGCGCGTTCCTGCTCCTCTGGATCGTCGTCGGCGGGGTCACGGGGGTCCTGTTCAGCGGCGTGGTTGGCCTGTTCCTCGGCCTCGCGATCGCGCTCCTGGCGAGCCCGATCCTGTACTTCCGGTTCATGATCATGATCGCGGCCTACGTCGAATGGGAGATCGAGCGCCATGGGTGAGCTCACCGTCGACGAAGGAGCGGAAATCGGTGAATGCCCCACGTGTGGGATCATCACCGAGGACGACGTCGAGTTCAACTTCCCATGTCCAGCCACATGCAACCGGTGCGGTGCAACACTCGACTCGGCCAGGATCGCGCCGATGACGATCACGATCGATAGTCAGCCGACGGGCGAGTCCCAAGCACATGACCCCCACCCCTCGGAGGCTGACAACGAATGATCAAGCGGATACGGCGGCTATTCGGCCTTCCGCCGGATGATGGACTCGACGCTGCGGACACCGACTACCCAACGGGCGAGGACGGAGTGCCTCAAGTCCCCTCCTCGGTCGAGCTTCGTGGGGTGTTCCCCCGCGACGGCACCTGGGGTCACCGAATCGTCTTCGCTAACTACCCAGACCGGCGTGTGTACGGCTGGCTCACACCCCGCGCCCGAGAAGGCGATATGTTCGGCATCCAGATGGACAGCGGACGGATCGGCGTGTTCCAGATGGTCGACGTCGAGCGACCCGGGAACCCGAACGACATGTTCTTCGCCACGGTGGAGGACATCGGCTATCTGAACGAGAACTGACATGACCCCAACACCCGCATGGTCCCCTTCAGCCTGTACCCCTACCTCGACGCCCGATCCGTTCGAATGCCATCAGAATCGTCCGAGCACGAGTTCTGCATCACCTTCGGCTGCGAGATCATCGGTGATGAGTGCTTCCGCTGTGGACGGGCCGTAATCGAATGACACCCATCGAAGCCCAGATCGGCATGGTCATCTGGTTCTACTCGATGCTCCGTGTCGTCGAACATGGATACGAGTGGCTCAAACTGGCGAAGAAGTGATGGTCGACTACGGTCCGACCTGGGACGCTGCACGACTGGGCGAGCTCGAGCGATGCGACTACACCTGTCAGGGGTGCGGACGCGAACACGATCCCGAGACGCTGGACGATGAGAACGGAGTCAAGATCCACGTCCACCACAAAGTGAAGGCGAGACTGTTCCCTCGAATCGAAGACGCTCACTACCCCGAGAACCTGATCGCGCTCTGCTCCAGGTGCCACGGTCGAGTCGAGAGCGGCAAGCTTCCGGACTCGCGTCCGGACGTACGGGACGACGTCAATATGTACTGACCTTGAAGTGCCAGCAGAAGGAGTACGCAGTATGGAACTCGACGATTCACGATCGTTCTACCTGGGATTGCTCGTTGGCGGATACACCGAGGAGATCAACGGCCGGACGTACACTGGACAGGACGTCATCGACGCCATGGGACGAACCGAGATCGACGTGACGCCGGAGCTCGCCCGGTTCATCCTGCACGCGATCCACGAGCATCGGGACAGGCTGGATGATCCTGGGGACGTGAGAGGATTGGAAGCAGAGCTCCAGGCAATCAGCACTCAGGATTGAATGCCACCACAATCGGCTGGGCGAGCAGGTGGTTGAGAGGATGTACATGTCAAGAAGTACTGCACGTACGTACGTACGCGCACATATGTACGTGCACAAACCCGTGACATGTTACGGGGGTTCGCGGCATTGACCCAGATAGACCATATCGCCAGGGCGACCGCCTGACGGCTCCGCCCTGGATTGACCATATAGACCAGAATGAGCCAAAGATTTAAGTTTAGTATACGTTAGTACGACTCTCAGGGCGCTTACATGGGACGATTGGAATGCGAATGAGTGCGAAATGTTTATGTAGTGGAACGGAGTAGTTACGCATGTCAAACGGGTCCTCCGCCCGCTTTGATGCCGGCGTTTCCAGCGTCGGACCGACACTCCGTTCCACGCCCGCCCTTCCTCTTCGAAGGGCGTTTCGACTGATCCTTGAGCGTGAGCGAGATGTGGGAAAACTGGTATGACCTGGATAGTGCGTAGCACTACTTGATGCCCGTCTGTGAGCTGTGTAATCGGTTCAACGCGTCCTGTATTCTCGGAGTCGACGAGGATCTGGCATACAGGAACACCGAGACATGGCTTCGGTTGGATCGAGGCCAGGTGCGCCTCGCGTGCGCCCAGTGCGCGGAGACGCTCGTAAGCCGAGGGAACGCCAGAGAAATGCCGATCGAGGATGGTAATGCCCACGAGATCTGGTACTCGAACTGTCTCGAGATCACGGATGGAGAGGAGTCGATCTGGGCGAGATGGGCGCCGGATATGCTCGGCATGGCGTAACTCGGTGCGGTGCGGCGGTTTTAGCCGAACGAAGTGAGGCTGAGTAGTACCAACTGAGTGGGAATAGGCGCAAGTTGGGTTGCGTACCTGTCCGGAGGACTGACTCGATTTGCTGAGGTAGGGAGAATCGATAGATGGAGGTGGAATTGGATAGGATAGATTAGCGGGCAAATTCGCGAGATTCTCGTTTTGAGAGACCGCTAAACAGTGGATACGAGCCTCCTACGTACACTCTGTGGGCACTTGGAAACCCATGAATTGGGCACATACGAGCCTCGTAGCCCCTGATTTCGACTGGAGAAGTTCCTTACGATGCTTTTCGACGCGATATTTGGCGGTCTGTCTCCATACCCGAACTGGTGGTGGCACCTGCGCGGAGTGCTCGTTACCGTTACACGCCTATCCCTGTGACGTGCGCTGTCAACGAGACTACCGGTTTCGCGCGCGACCCCGCCGTGCTCGTTATCCTGTCGAGCCTATCCCTGTCTTCAGGCTATGACCTCGAGCTCGCAGATCCATGACCCCAGACGAAGTCCCCTGCGCTGCTTTTCATGACCAGAGCGGATCTGGTGTCCGGGAAGGGCTCTCGTTATCGCCGTCGCGCTATCCCAGAGCTCGTTACTGTTCTCGCGCTATCCCGGGCCCGATCGTTCCTGTTATCTCCTGGAGCCTATCCCGGGCTCACGTCACACACTCACACGCGACGCTCTACCCGAAACGGACCCAGCGCGCCACGTCGCAGAAACCCGGCACGCGCGCCGCCGACCTCGCCCACGTCACGCGATTACACGCATGTCAGATAATAGAAACACTTACTATCGCACCCCACCAAAGAAGAAGTAGGTCAGGAAAACTGGCCCACCCGAATGGAGAGTGACAACGCAATGGCAAGTCTGTACGAACCGGAAGAGGCCGAGAGCGCGAGAGAACACCTCGACGAGATGGAGGCGACGATCGTCGAAGACGCGGTCGACCTGTACGACCTCGTCTCAGGCGTCGAGATGACCGCCGCTGACGTAGCCGCCGAGCTCGAGTTCGTCGACGAAGACGAAGGCTCGCTCGAAGACGTCGACCTGGCGGTCGAGATGCTGGACGAGCTGCTGGGCGACAAGATGCTGTACCTGAACCGCCAGAAGCGCCGCGTCGAAGGGCTGCTCGAGGAGTACCGCATGATCTCCGCGGATCTCGAGGAGGCTGGGTTCTGATGAGCGTCGGGAAGGAGTTCGAGGTCGAGCGCGAGCACTCGCGCTACGAGAACGCGCTCGAAGACATCGAGCAGCTCGCACAGGACGGCATCGAGATGTTCGACGTCGACTCGAAGAACGAGGCGCTGCGTCGCATCCGTGACCTCGCCGAGGAGGTGCGCTGATGTCGCCCTGGCTCGCAGAAGCACGCCGTCGGGCGTTCTGCGGTGCGTGCGAGGCCGGCGTCGAACACGGCGACTGCGCGCGGTCGGGAGGTGACCGCTGATGGCCACCGTCGTGCACGACGGGGTCGAGTGCGAGGTCGTCGACGAAGAGACGCACTACGACAAGCGCATGCTGCGAATCGAGGGACCCGACCGCCGTGGCTGGGTCTTCGACACCGACGTCGAGGAGGTGGCGTGATGCGCCGAGTCCACGCCGAAGGGCTGCGCGAGCGGGCGAACATGCGCGAGGCGGCGCGAACCAGCGATGGTGGTCGCACCGACTACGTGTTCCTGTGCCGGCACTGCGGCGCGGAGCACGGCGAGAAGCGGCACTACGGCTCGTGCCCCGAGTGCGACGAGACGCCACCGACCGAGTGGTCGTCGACGATGGTGTTCCCAGAAGACGTCGCGGATCGCCAGGCGGAGATTCGGGGGGCCGCCTGATGGCCGACATCGCCGACCGCAAGGCGCGGGCGCTCGAGGAGATCGCCGAGGTGAAGATCGCCGAGGATGTGCCCGAGGAGCAGTACCGTGACTCGTTCGTCGAGGCCGCGATGGACGTCCTGTGCACGATGGTGACGCAGGCGTCGATGGAGTGGGACGAAGAAGAGGGCGAAGGCGCGGGTGACGACTACATGCATCCGATGGACGTCGTCGATGTCGAGAACGTGCAGAACGTGTACGTGACCGACGCGCCGTACCGGGCGCCGATGGTCGTGCTGCAAGTCGAGGAGTGCCCGACGTACGCGAAGCTGCTGACGGAGACTCGTGAAGTGTGGGTTCGAACGAAGCCGGCGCTCAGCTCCGAGAAGACGTGGGCGCGCTTCCAGGTGCGATAGGATGCGCGGCCCGTCGCAGCAATCAGGTGGAGGGGTGAAGTGGTAGTGGCGTACCTGCTGACCGCACTCATCGTGTGGCTCGGCGGGTTCCTGCTCTGCGTCGCGATCTACAGGGCGCTGACCGCAACGGTAGACGATATGTTACAGCAATGACGACACACGCAGTAGAAGACAAGCACGGCGATGAGCTCGAGGAGGCGGCCTGATGGCGTTCCTCGAAACGGAGAGCGACGCTCGCATCCACCTGGTTGGGTTCCCGAACCTCGCCGAGGTCGAGCTGTCGATACGGCCAGACGATCGCGACGAGAAGGCGCTGTTCGTCTCACTGAGTAGCGAGCAGGTGGACGAGCTCGTCGACCGACTCGAGTCGATGCAGGAGAAGGTGTGCTGATGCGGCGCCGAAGAACCCCGAGGATGGACCCGCCCGAACCGCCCGAGCCGGGCCCGCACCGCTACACCGTGCTGGTGGCGTACTGCTACGAATGTCGCGAGGTGTTCGGACCGACGCTGGCGGAGAACGTGGGCGAGGAGCTCGCGCGGAACCACCTGGGCCACCTGACGAAGACCATCGACGAGTGGGAGCACGTCGAGTACTGACTCCCGCGCTCCGCTTTTGCGCGCCGCCCCGCGCCTGATGCAGCCCCCTGCGTGGATCTTGTAGGGCACTGTCGTCGGCCGGTTCGGGCCATGACTCCCACACTAATCAGTTATCTGGACAGTCGTTGAATCTGTGGGTACACGGGCGTGTATACACGAGGGCCTCACGCCGTCTCCTGGTTGTCCGCCGAGTCGTTGTGCCCCGTCATGTAAGATAATAGAAATACTTAATATCGTATCACTCCTATGAAAGAATGGACACCGAGGAAAAACGGTGGCCATCTGGAGAGTGACCAGAGATGACACAGCAGACCCAGGCGACTGACGCACAGACCACCCAGAAGCCGCTGACGCAGGTCGACGACTTCGACCCGACCCAGCACGTCGTGGGGTTCAACGCCGCGACGATGAAGCGCGCGAAGTGGGAGGAGTTCGAGTTCACCGTCCTCGAGAGCGGCAACGTCGAGGTGCGGAACGCCTCGCACGGGGACGACGCAGACGCGCACGTGTACCACGTGGTGACCGACGCATCGGGCAACCCGAAGTGGTGCCTCCACGCGCTCGAAGACGACGTCGACGACGACTGGGAGCCGTGCCCAGCGATGGCGTTCCACGCGGCGCCGAAGAACCGTGCGACGGGCAAGGACACCGAGGACCTCATCGCCGACGGCGAGTACCGCGTGTGCAAGCACGCGCTCGCGTACGCTCGGAACGAAGCGATCGTCCGGACAGTGCGCCAGGTGAAGCGCGACGGTGGTGAGAACTGATGGAAGTCGCCGAGTCACTCGACGACGACGCGCGCTACGCCCTGCGTGGTGACGACGTCACGGTCAAGTTCGACGACCTGCGGTGGGCCGGCGGGAGCTGGGTGCTCACCAACGATGACGTGGAGGTCGCGATTGTGCGGTACAACGCCGTACCTGAACTGAGCGAGCTGTACGAGGAGGTCGAGAACTGATGGCTTCGAGCATCGACGGCATCAAGAACGTGCTGTCGCTCGGCCGGGTGCGCTACATCGTGGTGCGCCCGCACCGTGGGATGCACGACGGGTACGAGGTAATCAACGCGTGGAACCAGGACCAGATGCGCGAGTTCGGCCCCGACCAGCTGGACGAAGCCATCGAGTACGCACAGGACCAGGCCGCGTACGGGACGTTCGACCAGGTGCTGGCCGTCTTCCCGCCGGAGCGGAAGGACGAGGAGGAGAACTGATGCCCGTTCTTGGCGGCGGTCGCGTGGGCACGTACGAAATCACCTGCTGCGGAGAACGCCAGACGTGGCGGGGGACACCCGGGCCGTGGGGTGTGAACATGAAGTGCGAGGGCTGCGGATCGCACGTCACCGCGCGGAGGGTCGACTGATGAAGTTCGCGATCGTCGAGCACCCGGGGACCGCCGATGAACGCCAGGTCGCCAGCGGATTCATCTCGCGCTACGCTGCGCTGAAGGCGATGAGCGAGCTCGGTCAGGACCCGGTGAAGCACGAAGTGATTCGCGACTACGCGTCGTGACCCTGCTCAGCCAGTTCGTCCGGGCATGGCGCTGGCAACGCAGTCAGGAGTGCCACCACCGGCGCTGGCACGAGGACCCGCTGTTCGGGCCGCACCAGTAGCCGGCTTCCGCTTTTGCGTCGGGCCCCGTCGTCCTGCGGATCGGCGTCCCACGCGCCTGTCATGTCGCCCCCTCACCGCGCCGTGGTGCGGCAATCCGGCGCATGACAGATAATAGAAATCTTTAATATCGTATCTCCCCTATGATAGGATAGGCCCTGGGGAAACTCAGGTCACCTGGAGTGAAGAAGATGGCAAGTGACAACGCAGAGACGACGGAGTACAGCACGGGACAGATTGGCGTCGACGAAGAGCGCATCATCGACGAGCTGATTTTCAGCCAGGCCGAGGGGCTCCCGGACGGCATCCGGGAGGTGGCCCAGAACGGGCTCGATGCGCCCGGCTCGACCCGCGTCGAAATCGACGTGACGCCCGAGCGGACGGTGGTCACCGACGACGGTGATGGCATGGACCTGACCGACGAGAAGGTCCGGGAGTTCCTGACCCACCTCGGCAAGAGCACGAAGCGCGGCGACGACGAGACCATCGGCCAGTTCGGAATCGGCTTCGGTCAGGCCCTCGCGAAGGGCAAGGTCACCGCCCAGAGCGGGAGCTCGAAGGTCGAGTTCGACGCGAAGAACTGGTACCGCGACTACCGCCTGTACGAGACGGACGACTCGGTCTCGGGCTTCCGCGTCGAGATAGAGCACTACGAGGACGAAGTGCCCGCCGCCGACTCGAGCGAGTGGGACGACTACGTGGAGGACCTCGTCGACCGGTTCCAGTTCATGGAGCTGGTGAAGGACACCGAAGTCCACGTCAACGGCGAGCGCATCTCGGACAAGCGCCCCGAGGACGAGCAGGACGGCAACTACGAGATCGTCGACACCGACGTCGCGTACATGGTGCTGAAGCACTCCGGCTTCGACTGGGTCCGCATCTACAGCGCCGGGCTCTTCGTCACCGAGAACTCCGGGCTGGGGCTGGCGGGCACCGTCGTGACGAAGAAGAACCTGACGCTGAACACCGCGCGCAACTCGATTACGTCGGGCTGTGAGGTGTGGGCCGACGTCGAAGAGGAGCTCGCCGAGGCGCGGGCGTCCATCCTCAGCGACGTGGGCGACGACAAGATTTCGAAGGCCGGGCGTCGCGCCATCGTCCGCATGTTCCGGGAAGGGCACGACGAGTTCCGCGACCGGGAAGTGCTGAAGAAGGCGAACGGCGAGATGACGACCATCGACGACGTGCTGAGCGCCGAGCGCGTGATGTTCGCCGACCAGTCGGACAAGGCGGGCGGGAAGCTGGCCGACCACGGCGAGCAAGTCCTGATGGTCACCGACAAGGCGACCCAGGAGCTGATTGCCGGCGCCGAGCGCGAGCAGCTGACGCTCCCGCCCGAGAAGAACGTGCAGGCGACCGCGGCGAGCCAGGGCATCAGCAACGGCTACGACCTGCTCCCGCTCGAGGAGTTCCACTCGAAGCCGCTGGTGATGGCTCGCATCCTGCGCGAGAAGATGGCGGGCTACAGCCCGTACAGCCTGAACCGGGAGATCGTGCCGGGCGACGACTCGAGCGCGAACGCCTGGACGCTCCCCGACCCCGACAAGGTCTCGCCCGCCGCGCAGAAGTACCTCGACTCGATAGACAGCGACTACGACACGTACGTCGCGATCACCGACACCGCCTACAGCGCGCTGGCGTCGGAAGTCCTCGTTCTCGAGCTCTGGCGCATCCTGGCGCACGAGTTCGCGCACACGGACGACTCGACCGGCGAGCCGAACCACGGGACGGGCTTCCACCGCCGGTTCCGCGCCATCCTGGACGCGACCCAGCCGGCGGCCGTCGACCTGATGAACGAGATTCGCAAGGACGGCGTGACCGACGTGTTCAGCCGGTACGACCACGGGGTCCCGCACGCCCGGGCCTGAACCGGCTCCGCCTCCGGGCGGGCCGTGGCGCAGCAATCCGGAACGAGCGTCGGATCGACAGCGTGACGCTGGCGGTCGAACCGCCCCGACGCCGTGGCGACCCGTGCTTCCGTTGGAGTGAAGTACGGATGTCGCCTATCACCGCCTGGACGGGCCGTAAGCTCGTCCCACTCCAGGTGGCCACTCGCCGCTCGTCGGGCTGCACCACTCGGTGTAAGTGGCGGACGGCGGCGGGGCTTCGGCCCCGTGTCACCGATTCGTGTACGTACGTACAGACGCGTGTGTATGTACAGACGCACTTTCACATCCCTGACTTGTCAGACAGTAGAAATACTTATTATCCATACCAGAGAAGGATAGGACGGACCTCAGAAACAGAGGCCATCTGGAGACATGACTGAAACAGCCAACCTGACGATTACGGCCTGGAGTGACCCGACCGACCGAGTGCAAGAAGTCCGAAACATCCTGGGCCAGCTCCCCGGAGTGCCCAGCGGGAAGGAGTTCGCGTACCGCGGGATGACGATTCGCAAGCACGACGAGCACGCCCGCAGTCGTCGCCACCCCGCTATCGAAGTGTTCGACCCCGACGGCATCCGGCGAGCACGCATCCAGCCCGAAGAGAAGACGTCGGCCGAACTGACGATGGAGCTCGACGAGATCCGCACCGCCTGGGCACGCCAGGAGAGGGCCGAAGCGTTATAGTCGAGCTCGCGATCGCGCTCACCGTCGTCGCGCTCGGGCTCGCTGGCTTTTTCGCCGCGCTCGAGTACCTCGACTGGTGACGCGCGAAAACTTGTATGAAGTGTCCGTCGCCTACCGTGCGAGTGAGTACCAATGGGTGCCATCGAACGGATGGGCTGCATCGCGGATCGCCTCTCGACCGAGTGGGAGCTCGACGACGTCGTTATCGAGAAGACAGCCACAGCAACCGCGATGTATCGACACGCCTCCGGCGCGATCGTCATGTGGAGCGCCGAGCCCGGACACACCGTCCAGCTGTGGGATGCCGACGGCGACGTAGAGACGTGGCTCGACGACGAGCACGCCTCGCTCGATGCCGCCTCGGAAGCCGTCCAGACCTGTATCGAGATGGTGGACTATGGCACCGACCAGCTCATGCCACCACAGGCGTCGACCCCGCGACCGTAACGCCGCTTTTCCGCACCGCCCTGCGCCGTGTCAGACCGCGGCCACCGTTCGTCTCACCCGGGTCTGTCGATTATCAGCGATAGTATCGAAATAGCAACACTTAATATCGTATCACACCTCTAATAGAATGGACCTCGGCAAAACACGGTCCACCCGAATGGAGAAACCGATGAGTGACGACTACCCGACGACAGACGGTGGAGAACTGAACTATGAGCAGATGGTCGAAGACCTTGGCCTGGGCGACGTCTCCCCGGCGAACCCGACCTTCGTGGCGGGCGAGACCGGCGAAGTGATGGAGGTGACGTCCATCGACATCGAGGTCGGCAAGGCGTACCTGCGTGACTCGTACGACGGGCGCGGGTTCGACGAGGACATCGCGGAGCTCTGGGGCGCGTGGATGTGGGACGACCTGATGTTCCGCCGCCGCGTGTTCCTCCGGGGCGACCAGGTCGTGGTCAGCCGCCGCGAGCTGGCGTGCCTGGCGGACGAGGTGAACGATGCAGCCGGCGGCCAGGAGACGAACGAGCTCGAACGGGCGGTCGGGCACGCGTATGAAGTGCTCGACTGCGACCACGAGGTGAGCGTCGATGAGTGAGCAGTTCGCGCTGGTCGACGCGGACGGCCGCGTGGTCCACGTCTACGACAAGGGAGACGAGCGCGTCGAGACCTGGGGTGGCGACATCGCGCAGGTCGTGATCGCGCCCACCGACATGACCGACCCCGTGCCGGTCCCGACCGACGCGGCGGAGGTCGCCCGGCGCGAGCTCGATATCCTCATCCGCCAGACGGGTGGCGATGCCGGGTTCGACGTCCCGGAGTACGACATCGTCGAGGAGTCGATGACGCCCCTGGCGATGCTGAAGCTCGCGCTCGAGTCCGAGGCGGAGAGCCTGGACGTCGGCGGCCAGTCCGACTTCGGCCGGGGGAAGCGGGCGGGCCTCGAGTACGCGGTCGAGCTCCTCGAGGGCGTGGCCGACGTGACCGGGTCCGAGACGAGTCGCATCGACCCGTTGCAGGACGACATCTTCCGGGCGCTCGGGGCGTTCAAGGACGTGACCGTCGACCCAGATGAAATCGTCTACACGCTGTCCGGGGGTGAGGAGTGATGGGACTGTCCCGCCACGCCATCCACCAGCTGTACGGCGCGATCGCCGAAGCGCACCCGGAGACTCCGTGGTGGCAAGTCCACTACGAGTCGGATGTGCACGAGAACGACTGGGTGCTCGTCGACGGCGAGACCGAGGCCGACGTCCGGGCACGCTGGGACGAGCTGAAGGAGAACGCGCGTGACCAGACCGACACCGAGATCGTGCGGATCGTCCCGCTGAACGACCTGGCGAAGGAGCAGGCCGGCGCGACAGCCTGACCCAGCCCGCCGGATCGTTACGCCGCCTTGGTGGTGCCCGTAGTCACGGGTACGGGGTTCGACTCCCCGACGGCGCATGGCTTCGACGCCCGTTAGCCCAGTCGATGGGTTGATAGGGTGAAGGAGCCTACCGTCGCCTGGCACCAGATGGTGCCGTTCCGTTCGGGTGGGATAGCACGCGTCGGGCTGCTCGGCAAGGCGCTTCGGCGTCACGTGAGTCGGGTCAGAGGCTCGTGCAGACCCGTGCCGGCCCCCAGTTTGGGGGTCCGGCGCCCTTTCACAGTTCTGAGCCATCGGCTTCGGTGCGCCGTGGCGCGGCTTCCCGGCACGAGTGCTTGTTATCGTCAGTAGAGTATCCTACACAAGCCGACCCTGCGACGTCTGTTGATTACCAGCAGTCCTATCAGATAATACATATATTTATTATCGCCCCAGTCCAAGGATAAGATATGGGACAAAAAACCCATTCCGAGACGGAACGCGTGAACAGCCAGCGGTACGAGGGGAGCGAGTCGACGAGCCTGGACCTGAGCACCGAGCTCGCGCGGCTGAAGGAGATGCGCGAACAGCAGGAGGACGACGATGACTGAGCTGGCGCTGGTCCGAGCGATGCGGGCCACCCCGCGTCGGTGTGCGGAGTGCGGATCGACGACCGCCCGGCGCGTCCCGACGGTCCCGCACGACGTCCCGTCCCGACGACGCTGCTCGGACTGTGGGACCGAGCGGCCGAACCCGAACGACGACCGCAACTGGCGGAAGGAAGACGGCGAGTGGGTCCTGCGGGGTGAGGACGATGAGTAAGCTGTTCGGCCCCGTGCTCGTCCGCTGGGAGGGACCCGGCGGCGACGTCCGGACCCGCGAGTTCGTCCACCACAGCCTGAGCCCGGGCTGGATCGTCGGCTACGACAAGAACGAGAACCCGGTGAAGAAGATTCCGCGCAACCGCGTCTACGAAGTGGAGGTGCTCGGCCGATGAGCTTCGAGGACGACCGGGAAGAGGCGATGGACTCGTTCAACGACATGTCGCCCGCCGAGCTGGAGGAGTTGCTGCACGTCGAGCCCGAGTTCGACCCCGAGCACCAGATAGAGATGCTGCGCGAAGAAGTCGAGAGCCTCGCATACGACGCCGACGTTCTGGACGATGGAGCGACGTTCGAGGTCGTCGAGAAGGCGCTGCTGCACCCCGACCCGCTATGGGAGGAAGACACGGTGTGGTGGTTCGAGTACGACGGCGACGAAGGGTTCGCGGTCCGTGACCCCGAGGGGACGGTGCGCGGCGAGGTCGAGGGTGAGGACGCGTTCGACCAGTTCGGCGAGATCGCGTCGGAGTACCACCGCGAAGAGCAGATTCGCCGGTTCAAGGCGCGGGTGAAGGCGGGCCGCGCTGACGAGGGCGAGATGTGCCTGCTCCCGAACGGGAAGCTCGAGCTCACCGAGGACGGGATGGTCGCCGTGTTCGACCCGCAGCGTGAGCTGGCTGAAGTCGCGCACATCGACGACCCGCTCGATGAGATCGTGGTCGGTGTGATTGACGACTGGAAGCAGCAGATGCGCGCGAAGTACGCGGGAACGCCGATGGAGGAGCACTGGGATTGAGCGCGCTCCGCTTTTGCGCGCCGCCCCGTGCCCGACGGAGTTATCGCTCCGTAGATAGTACCAGTAGACTGATGGAAGAGCCGTGGCGCAACGTCGTAACGCTCGCCAGGGCGTACGAGAAGTACGGGTCAGCAGAAGGAGTCGCCGAGGCGTGGGGTTGTAGTGAACGGACGATTCGGACGTGGCTGCACAAGCACGACGAAATCGAAGTCCAGCGCCAGGGCCGGCGCCCGTCGTGGGAAGACACCGAGCCGCCGAACCACGTGCTCGAGGACGACGAGGGCTACGAGATCGTCGAGTCGTTCTGTCCCGTTCGCGATGAGACGGGTGAGCTCGTGAAGATAGAGCGGAAGGCGGTGCGAATCCACCGCCTCGTGATGGTCGCGTACTGGGGGTTCGACGCTGTGAAGGACGCCGAAGTGCATCACCGCAACGGCGGGAAGATAGACAACCGTCCGAGCAATCTCGTGCCGCTCGACCCGCTGCGCCACGCGTACGTCGGGTCGAAGTACCGCGACAAGTGGGACTGACGTCGAGCGTTCTCGTTAGTGTAGAATCGCGTATCCCGGGCCCGCGTTAGTGCGTTCTTGTTATCCAGGCTCGAGTATCCCTTGCGGTTACCGCAAGTCCACTCCCCCAGTAGAGGTACGAGCCCTTCGCACATCAATTGTGTCAAGTAAGAAACTATTGCCGCATCAAGCGCCCACGCGCGGCATCCCGGCAATTCCTCACGCTAATCGACAGACGGCATCGACATGCCTCATGTTAAACTGTAAACACTTATTACCCTACCCAACGAAGGATAAGATATGGGACAAAAATCCCACCCAGCGGAATGCGGTTCGAGCAGTAGCGGCAACCTCGCGGCCCCAGTGAAAGTGAATGTGGGCCTCTGGAAATGGGACGCGGATCTCGAGAAGCGCATCGCCCTCGAGTCAGTCAAGTGCCACCTCACGGACATCTCACCCGACGGAGAATTTGGCCTCGTCGAGGTCGCGGAAGACGCGGACTTCTTCGACGAGTGGAGAGTGGGTGAAATAAAAGAGATCGAGATGGGCCAGTTGCACTGGTAAGCGGGCTCATGCTAAGCCTTCTCATCGCGCTCGGCGTGTGCGGTGCGGGGCTCGGGGCCTTCTGGGTGCTGGCGCGGCACCTCTGACGGCTCGGGCCCCCTCCGGCGACGCGTGTGTATGTACGTACGTGTCTGTACGTACGGACGTCTTCCGCATTCCCGCCGCGTCCCCGTCGACTGTCGTTTCCTCTCCGTCCACTCCGTCACCTCCAACGCGGATTAGTAGAGGATTTTACTATCTGCACGAACTGGGACGCGAATACAACTCGCCTACGTGAGATCCACAGGCACTACACGTCGACGAGTTTCAGACGGCATGACTCCTACCCCCTGTGGCCACATTCGGATCGTTCGAGCCCTGTGCTCACCGTCTCACACGCGCGGATTCGGGCGTCTCATATTTGCCGGCTCGAACCCCCATTTCCACTCCGCGACCCGGCGCGGCAACCCGGTGATCGTCGGCGTTTCTCTCATGAGTCATGTTGATAAAGAAACACTTATACTCGCTTCCCTCCTATCATAGAATGAGGACCAAAATCCTCACCCAACGGAACAATGGACTACGTGACCCACCTACGGCAACGGAAAATGGCGCGAGCGCGAGACGAGTGTGTGTGGCCTTCGGACCTCAACGAGGACGACGAGCGATGAGCTTCACACCTACCCACGAGCTGGCGGAGCGCCTCGCGGATCACCTTGCCCCCATCTCAAGCGACGAGGGGCAAGCGAAAATCGCGGACTCATCCCACGTCTACGAGGTGTGGGAGGACGGGGAAGTGACCCTCACCAAAGCGGGTCAATTCTTTCGGAAGCGGACGATGAAGCAGGCCCAAGAGCCGTGGCTCCCACGCAACCAACAACTCTGGGACGTGCCGGAGGGGAAGGACCACCAATCCTACGTGCTGCTGTCGAGGGAGGGACTCACGGTCATCAAAGAGTACATGGAGGAAGGCGACTTCGGGTATTGCTACCTCACGCCGTGACCTAACACGGCTCACATGCCACCACGGACGGTGGCTCGTGTTACGCTTTTCCGCACCGCCCCGCCGCTCGTGACCATTGCTTCCACTCCGATCGCGAGCTCGACGAGCATCGTCTCACCGCATGACCCCTACACTCGATGCGGATTTCGACCCTGTCTGCGGGTTGTGACCGGGCCCATATCCCCTGTTTCCGCTCCGCACCCCGCGCGACACCGCTCGGCTATCCGGCACGCACGCCGCTAATCGCACGACGTGGCGGACATGAGTTATGATGATAAAGAAACACTTATACTTGTATGCATCCTATCAAGAAGTATGGAACCAAAAATTCCATCCCGAGCGGAGAGCGACGGCAACGAGGCCACCGCGACTGTCGAGATAACGCTGGGCCACGTGGCCGAGTCGGGCGAGTTGGCCCTGGCGCTGGCCGAGAAGGCCCGCGAGCTGGAGGAGTGCGCGGAGACGGACGTCCCGAACCGCCAGCCAGTGCACGAGCTGCACGCGGCGATTTGCCGCGGGGCGAGCGAGGAGTTCCAGCGAGTGTACAGCGAATGGCGCGAGGAGCGGAGGGCCTGAGATGTACGACCGAGACAGCCCTGTCGAGTGGACGGGGGAAGCGCACCTGGTGACGGTCTCGTGCGACGCTGGATGCGGGAAGTCGCTGACGGTAGCCGAGGAAGCCGCGGTCGACGGGCCAGTCACGTGCAACGACTGCGAGCGGAAGGAGGAGCTGTACTGATGGCGAGTTGCAATGCCGACCCGTTCTGCTCGGAAGAGGGGACGCGGGTCGTCGAGTTCGACCCGGCGCAGTGGGAGCACGACGAGCTCCGCATGTGCCCGCCCTGCGCGAAGGGTGTCGAGCGCCTCGATGGGGTCCGCCGGGTCCGGGTGATCGCATGAGGACGTACGTCGGGTTCGAGGAGCCGCGCGAGGGAGAGCTGGTGTGGGACGAGGAAGTCGCGTACGCGATGGAGGGGCCGAGGGGGATGCGCCGGGCGAAGGCCGCGATCCGCGAGGCGCTCGATGATGGGGCCGTGATGGGAACGGTCGTGCTCGTCGACGGGAAGGTCGATGAGGTGCGCGTGTGATAACGATCGTCGTCGCCATGCTGGTGCTGGCATGCGGACTGAAGATGTTCACCGTGGCGGCCGAGGTGATGTAACCCGCCCGGCTCCCGCGTGCCGTGGCGCGGTTACCCGGTGAGATGCTTCATGTTGATAAAGATACACTTATACCTGCTTACACCAATCATCAATTATGGATTCAAAAAATCCATCTGAGCGGGACGAGCGAGTCGACGTCGAAGTCGGTGACGTGTGGGTAGCGCGTCGCGACGACGTGAGCGAAGCCGAGAAGCTGTCGTTGTGCGACGACGCGCCGCTGCTGAAGTCGTTGTGGGAAGACGAAGACGTCGTGCGACGAGCGTGTGAAGTCGGGCTGCGGGACGAAGAAGTCGGGCGAGCGACGAAGCCGCAGATGGAGTGCGTAGAGGGCGACGCGTGGGCGCAGATGTGGGTCGACGTCGTCGCCGTCGATGGGACGTGGGCGGGAAGCGTCGTCGTGACGATGTCGACGTCGTTGGAGCCGTGGGGCGGAGACGTGAGTGGGTGGGCGAGCGAGATGGGCGAAGTCGAAGCGGGAGGGCGAGAGTGGGTCGTGACGCGCGAGACGTTGAGTGAAGACGACGTGTGGGTAGCGACGGGCGAGTGGCAAAGAGAAGTGTTGAGCGAAGCCGGGCTGAGCGAGAGCGACGTGTTGGGCGACGAGTAGCGCGCGACGCGTCGTCGCCGCCGTCGTCGTGGGTCGGTTTAGGGCCGGGCCCCGTCGCCTTGCGGATCAGCGTACGTACGTACCGACGCGTGTGTACGTACGGACGACCGACGATCGCCCCGTTCACGGGCTGCTCTTGCCGGTCAGGGCATATTTACATTCGCTTGGCTCCAAGATAAAGTATGGCACGAAAAGGCCACCCGACGGAGGAGCGGTGAGCATGCCGGTGAAGAGTGCGGTGTGTGGCGGCTGTGACAGAGCGACGCGGATCGCGTACGAGCTCGAGGGCCGGCGGCCGGGCGAGGAGAAGGAGATCGGGCCCGACGTCCGCTGGGAGTGCAAGTGCGGGACGACCGGCCGACTGTGGTACGACTGGGTCGAGAGCGAGTGGCGCATGTGGGAGGGCTGGCGCCTGGCCGAGCCGAGTTCCGTCCGGGATGTCCAGCGCAGAGACGTCGGTCGAGGAGTGAGCGCCAGGGCGGGCCACCCGCTCGGATAGGCCGTTACCCCGCGCGGCGTGGCGCGGTATCCCGGCGCGATCGCTGCATGCATCATGTTGATAAAGCAACACTTATTATCGTATCCAGAGTAGGATAAAATATGGGAACCAAAAATCCCACCCGAGAGGAATACAGCGAGCCGCCCATCGACCTGCGCCCCCGAATCACGCGGGGTCAGCACCTGCACCTCGAGGGCGCGGGCGAGGGAGTCGTGGATAGCGTCAACGTGGGCTACCCCCTCGAGCAGCGCGACGAGGGGATCGTCGTGAACCGTGAACAGCTGGTGACCCGCGTCGATATCGTGCGAGAGGGCGAGTGCATCGTCATGGGCCTCGCGGAACTCGAGGACCGCCTCGAGCGTGGCACCGTCGAAGTACTGACGTGGAGTGACCGCGATGCCGAGCTCCACGAGGCGTTCCTGCGAGGCGAGCTGCTGTAGTCGCCCCGCGTTCCGTTTTTCCGCCGCGCCCCGTCGATCGCGACCCTTGTTTCCGGTACGCTTGTTATCAGAATCTTTATACTTGCATCCTGAGTAGGTTAAGATATGGGACAAAAAATCCCCACCCGAACGACGCGACGCCGATTCCTGGGAGGAGTCGGCGCTGGCCTGGCGGCGACGCTGGCGGGGAGCGTTCCCGCGGCGGCTGAGCCGGGACTGCTGGGAGTACCGCGTGGGAGGACGTGCGGATCGCCGACGGACGCCGACTCGCTGGAGCTGCGCGACGCCGAGCGTAGCACGAGCGAGTACGCCTGGAGCGAGCCGAAGCCGGGACGGACGAAGTTCGAGGTCGTGGTGTACCAGACGAGCGCGGTCGCCGAGACAGCAGCCGAACAGGGCGTCCCGGAGAGCATGCCTATCGACCTCGTCCG
Source organism: Halorarum halophilum (assembly GCF_013401515.1). NCBI lineage: Archaea > Methanobacteriati > Methanobacteriota > Halobacteria > Halobacteriales > Haloferacaceae > Halorarum > Halorarum halophilum. The sequence continues at coordinate 88,696 of NZ_CP058532.1, forward strand.
CATGCACCTCGAGCTGGCGGAGCCGTACGCATTCCGCACGCGCCGCGGTGGGACGCTGGAGTACGAGGAGCCTGGCGGGATGCACGAGACCTGGGACGACCTGTACGAGCAGGGTGTCCAGGACGTCGACGCGGATGGGGTGCTCGTCCTGACGGGCGACGTCGACCCGGAGCTCGCAGGACACGGCAAGCAGGGCCTCGGGGTGTCGGAAGCAGGACGCATTGCCGAGCTCAAGTGGCGCCGAATCGGGAAGGCGTACTCGCGCGGAGAGAATCAGCTCGTCACCGCCATGCACGAGGTCGGCCACGTGTTCGGGCTGGAGCACGACGACTACGAGTTCACGGAGCGGGAGACGTCGCGGGGCCTCGAGGAGTACTGGGCGACGGCGATGGTCCGGACTGACCTGGTGGAGGAGGCGTACGGGAAGCAAGCCCAGTTCAGCACGCGATCGCGCGGGAAACTGCTGGCCCGCCTCGACTGAGGAATGTTATCAGAATCTTTATATCTGCATACTGAGAAGATAGAAGTATGGGACAAAAATCCCACCCAACGGACGAGCGGGTAGTCAAGGACTCGCTGTGGTACGACGAGGAGTACGAGGAGGTCGTGCGAGTCGTGAGCGTGAACCGAAACAGTGCGACAGTCGAGGGGCCGAGCGGGATGAGCTGTGCCCCGTTCTCGTGCTTCGGCGAGTCGCTGCGGTACGAGGAGTTCGACGGGTAGGCGGAGCAGTTCCGCTTTCGCGCAGCGCCCCGCCACCGACCGCCCGGATCTCCATGCGACGCCCGGAGATTACCAGCAGTTACAGCAATCTGACATACCTTTATTATTGTACCCTGAGAAGTTCAAGATATGGGACCAAAATCCCACCCAGACGGAGAAGAAGTAGAAGTGAGAGATGACGTCGTCGTCGCGTTGCAGTGCGATGAAGCGTCGTGGAAAATCAATTCAGAGCGCGATGACGATGTCGTGATGAGCGAAGTCGAGAGCGCGGAGCCGCTGAAGCAGATGTGGAGAAGCGATGATGTCGTCGCCGCCGTCGTGTCGTTGATGCTGCGGGATGACGAAGAAGCAGTGCGAGCGTGGGCGACCCAGTCTTTTGTGGAGGGTCCAGTCGAAGCGTTGGGTCGTGAAGTGAGTTGGGCGAGTGTGTGCGTGGATCTTGTTGACGACGCGGGCGAAGAAGATGCAGCCTGTGTCGCGGTGGTGCTGAAGCGCGAGTGGGAGGAGATGTGGGAAGCGCGCGGGAAGTCGGAGATGCCGGTGCCGAAGGAGCAAGTCGCTGTCGAAGATGTCGAGTGGAAGGGGGAAGTGTGGATGGTGGAGAGATGTGAAGTGATGTAGAGCGGGTAGCGTCGCCGTCGGGCGACGTTGTCGTGTGTCGGTTCAGCGCCGGGCCCCGCCGATCGCCGATGATCGTCACGTTCGTTTCCATGCCTAACGCTGATAAAGAAACCTATATATCTGTCAGATGAGAAGTAAGAAGTATGGGACAAAAAATCCCAACCCGAGCCGAGCTCGCCAAGAAACGCCGCAGCCTCGTGAACGAGTTCCCGTTCTCCGTGCCAGTCGAGAAGGAGCGCCGGATCGAGATGTCCGTGCCAGAGCGACAGCAGGAGAAGCTCGAGCAGATCGCCGCCGACCTGGAGCTCGAGATCGTGAACATGCGCCCTGACGGGAAGTCGATGCAAGGCTACCGCGACCGATTCACGCTGGAGGTGCAGTAGGGCCTTCGCGGGCCCGTACCGCCATGGAGTTGCAGTTCGATACCGTCGTCGACGATGGACGCGTGGATGAGTGTGAGGAGGTCGAACCGCGGCTGGGTGCGGATCGATCGTTCGAGACCGTGCGGACCGGGGGACCGTCGTTTCACCTGATGCCCGATGGGACGCTGACGCTGGAGTCGGAGAGTGGGAACGTCGCTGTCCCGGAGTTCGGAACGAACGTGACCGTTCTGGACTGACCGGCTCTCGCCCGATACCCCGCGCGGCAAGTCGCTGCATCCCGGTAACGTGTGGGTACGTATGTACGTGTCAGTACGTACAGATGCCCTGACCCCGAACAGGAGTTCAGTGCCACCACAGCCGTCAGTCCACGCCACTATTCTGCACGTAATCAGCTATGCAATTCACAAACGCACGTCTCACGCTGTCTACGGGCCGATTACGACCAGAACCTATATATCTGCTACGTGACAAGATTAGGATGAGATGGAACAAAAATCCAACTCGAACGGCTTCGATATGGCGCGGTACAAGCAGCAGCTCGACGAGATCGTCGTCTCAGTCTCGCCGAACGGCGCGGCGGCGGAGCGGCTCGCGGAGGGCGAGTACTGATGGAAGTCGAGTGCAAGCGAGCGGGCTGCACGAACAGTTTCGCGAGTAGCGTGGAGAACCAGGGACGCGGGTTCGACAAGTACTGCTCTTTCGAGTGCCGAGACGAAGCGATGCCGTCGCTCGAGGACCTGCGCCACAGAGAGGAGAAGCGACGCTGGGGCGGGTACTGAGACCAGCTGTAGCCGACACCGTTTTTCAAGTGTAGTGTCACGAGTTGACGGTTAAGCGCGCCGTATGCGCCGACTGACGTTTCCACTCCGACCGGTCCGCTGGAGCTCGGTGCTGGTGTCCGTCGATGGCGCGTGATGCTGGTGTCGATCGTCGCCGTTGCCGGTGCGCGATGTTGTCAGTTTCCATGCAGAGCCGGGTGGGTTTAATTGCACCCCCCTGATTGGAGCCCCTAAAAGAGCTTTTTGTGAGGTACGTCCGAGAACGACCTCAATTATAGGGCACACGTTGTCGAGAGGTGTGTACCGCTCACTATGCATTCTATCACTCTCTCACTGAACGCCTACTACCCCCCGTCCTTAGGACGAGGGTTTTCGGACGCGTTTAACTGACCTGTCCCGACTGGCCGGCCCTCCAGGTGTCGTCCGCCCATCCTGCGGTAGCACGATGGAAATCATCCGTGCCCCCTGCAATAGGGTTTCTGACGAGGCCCTCGATCGGTATTGGAGAAGCTCCCGGTTGTCGACAGTTGTCCCGTCTCACGGGCTCCTCAGTACGGAGATCCCAATTACGGAGGCGACGGAAAATCGTCTCCACCCGGGCCTTCGCCCGGTGAGATACTTCGGTTATCCTATGGACCGTACAGGTCGCGTGGAGCGCACCCACGATAGTTTTGATTACCTATGCACCTGACTTGAAAGTATCGAACCCCCTCCCGATCAGCGCCCCACAACCCAGTTTCGTCAGGCTCCGCCAGGATCAGCCCTCCTGTGACGCACACACCCGCTTTCAGGCTGTCGCCTGTGGTGGCATCTGATAGACTGAGTATATCGGTAGTCTGGTAGTAATAGAAATAACCCATAGACCCGGATGAACCCTAATGACTACGAAATACGAAAACTATATCTCTTTACCCTGAGAAGTTACATATGTCACTTCGACCCATGGCGTGGGACGGAGGTGACGTCAACGCATGAAGCGAACGGAGGACCGGCCGGCCTGGAGACCCGGCCAGCAAACGATAGACGAATCGACCGCAGTTCATTCTGGAGGCGATCGGCCGTGACTCGGCTCGTTGCCCAGGATGTCTCGCGAGAGCAGGCGTACGATCTGCACCACGCAGCTACGCTCAACAGTCACCCGTACTCGAACTGGGTGAAGTACGAGTCAGAGTCCCTGTTCCGACGACTGGACTGGGGCGACTCAGGCGAGCTGAAGCTCGAAGAGCCCGAGCGATCCCGAGCGATCTCGATCGTCGAGGACAAGATCGCCCACGAGAACGACCAGCTCCACCCGAATCGGGTGGACGCCTGGGAGGACCTGCTCGACAAGCTGGAGAACGCGCAGGTGCCCCCGTGAAGATCGAAGAGCGAGTCACCAGTGCCGGCCTCATTCGGCCCGACCGGTTCGAGGTAACCATCGAGGCCGACGGGAATGGTGACGGTGCCCGTGCCTGGGAGTCGACAATCCGTCTCAAGCGCGCGATCCAGAAGGAGCTCGAGGCGATCGCGGAGGACTCCTACTCCGAGATGTAGGAACTGTCACGATTAAACATGATAAACAAAGGTAAGAAGTCTGACATGACCCCAAACGTTGGAGTGTTACGATGACGCTCGCACAGAGCATGTCCGAGCTTCCGCAACAGCTCCAGGACTTGAAGAATGACAACCGGCTCGGACTGGTCAGCGTTCGTCCGGGTGGAGACGGTATCCTCCCGTACACGTCGGTCTCGCGGCTTCCGTTCGACACGGCGGCGCTGGAGATCCCGCACGAGGACCCGTACCTCACCGAGAATCCGGGCATCACGTTCGACCAGCTCCTCGCCGAGTACGGCTGTACGTCCACGACGGCGGGTGAGTGTACCTACGTCTTCCCGGTCGAGACGGACGACTCGCTCGAGCAGCGGGCGTTCGAAGATCTGGACGTGATCTACGGTCTCGCCGACGCCGGCTTGGTGGCAATGGCCATCGACGACGTTGACCGAGTCGAAGACGCGCTCACGGGAATCCGTGACCTGGCCGAGGAGTGGCACGATCCCGACTCGGACGCCTGGGAGACCTACGACCAGGAGATTGACGGAGCGTCGCGATGAGTGACGATCCGATCACGGTCGACGTGAACGGCGAGGAGTACGCCGACGTTCGCATCGACGGAGAGCTGGCCGCATCGGTGGTGATCGTCGACGAGGACCAGGTGAAGGTTCGGCTGCACGACCCGCAGGTTTCGGGCGACACGATCGACGTGTGGTTCCTCGACCGCCCGCAGGAGGACGACGATGCCTGAAACCTACGTCAGGGAGGAAGAACAGGAGATCGTCGTCAAGACCGATCCCGGCGGGGAGTTTCTCACGCTGGGACAGGCCAAGCGGTTCGCCGAGTCGATGCAGACGCGTATCGACTACCTCAGCCGGCTCAAGGAGGGTGAGCTCGATGTCTGAGTGGACGGCAACGTACGACGTCGAGCTGAATCGGTACACCGACGCGGACGTGACGATTTGGTACCAGACGACTGTCGAGGCGCCACTCGAGTGCGACGACGACGTGCTCCACGAGATGGCGGTCGAGAAGGCACTTGAGGCCGAGCCGAATGTTCCGCCGTCAGAGTTGGAGCTGGCGTTCGTCGAGCGGACTGCGGTCGAGTCGGATGAACACCGGTTCGAGTTCACCGAGCGCGTGTCGTACCACGTTGGCGAGCAGGACCGACTTGGTCTCATGTTCGGTGTCACCGAACAAGACGGAGAGGTACGGTTCCTGGTGCTGGTCGACGAAGTGAACGGTGAGCACCAGGAGGGTGACACCGTCGACGAGGTGCCGTTCGACGCGATCTGTGAGATCGTGGAGGATGACGATGAGTGAGGCCGCTGAGACGGCGGCGTTCGACGCACTCCGCGAGATGTACGCAGAGGCGGAACCGTCGCTGGACTTCGACGACGTACTCGACAACCCGGAGGAGTACGGCGACGGCTGGTACTCAGAGCACTATCTCGACGGCGATCGCCAGCAGGAGATCGTGGAGAAACACTGCGATAAGCACCGCCTGCGGAGTGCAGAGCGGATGCAGGTTTCAATGACGGCCATCCTCAACTATGGCCCATCATCGGTGAAGGACAATGGAAGATGAAGACCCGATCACGCTGGTCGAGCTCCTCAGCGCCGAGGAGGAGACCGAGTTCGTGATCTTCAACGATGGAACGGAGGTACAGGCATACGACACCTACGGGGAAGCGATCGACGCGGTCCTGGAGACGGTCGGCCTGGAGGTCGGCATCGTCCAGGGCGTCGACGGCGGGGCATCCCGCCCCGTGTACCTCTCGGCGGCTGGCGTGATCGAGACACTGCTCGAGAAGATCCCCGACGACGCGAACACCGACGTGGAGGCTGTCGATGAGTGACGACGAACGCCAGCAGACAGACGATGAGAAGCTGGAGGCGGCTGGGCGGGTCTCTCGGAAGATCTTCATCCAGCTGCTCAAGGCTCGCCAGTCGACTGACCGGGACTGGCCGACCGAGTCGAAGGCGATGGTCCGCGCGGCGGTCGCCGGAGGCTACCGGTTCACGGAGGACGAGCTCGAGAAACTCGCGGCGGTCGACGACGATCTGGTAGACGAGTACAATCGCATGGTGAAAGGGGAGACAATCAACTACGACGGCCCGACGCTCGAGGAGATGATGGACGATGAGTAACGCTGCTCACACGCGGATGCGCGGTCAGGCGAAGCCGACCACGTCCCGGTTCAGCAAGGTCGAGCTCGATCTGGAGATCCCGATGGACGTCGCACTCGACGCGTACTTCGTGTTCCGTGAGTCCAAGAACCGCTGCTCGGACATCATGGCCGACGCGCTGTACTACGGCATCAAGGAGGCGAATCACGAGCGATCGGACGTCGTGAAGGTCGAGACGAACTACAACGATCGGGCCTGGAAGTCCTGGCTCGTGAAGATCTGTGGCGAGCGACCGTGGTGTGCCACCAACGACGAACAGATCGAGAACCTGGAGGCGCTCGCCGACTTCCTGGAGGGACTCTGATGGAGCGTCTCAACTCCGGGCATCTCCAATGGAACGTCGGTCGTGGTGAAGTCTGGGAGGCGGTCGGCGCCGTCCATCGGAACGCCAAGACTGACGATGAGCGGGAGCTCTGGGAGTGGATGGTCGCCGAGCTCTCGGATATCGACCCGCCACAGTTGAACTACCCGCAGCTGGACGATGACGGGCTGGAGCTTCTGATGAAGATCCTCGAGGCCGAGTGTGATGCGATCCACGGCCAGTCGTACCCGTACCACTCGCTGAACAACGTTCGTCGGGAGATAGAGTACTTCCTGTCGGGAAATCCGTAGAGGACTCTGGCCGATGTCCATACTGCAATGGGAACCTGAATCGAGAAGGGACAGCCATGGCCGCGAACGGCCCGATGGCGGCGCAGTACACGCTCGAGGGACATCTACTGTACGAGTGTCCGGACGTGCCGGATGGATACCTGGAGTCCTACTGAGGGGAAAGGGTAATATCTCCGTGAGATGAAATGTCAGATATGAGTTTCGAAAAATACGATGGGTCGAGCAGGGGCCGGAAGGTGACCCATCAGCCCGGCGTCAAGATGTGGGCGTCGGGCAAGATCGCCTTCAACGAGGCGGCCGTCGACGACTGGTTCGGCGATGCGGAGTACGTCGCGCTGTTCACCCACAGCACGGAACCGTGGGTCGGCTTCGCGGCGACGACCGAGGAGCACGCGGGCGAGACCAACGTGTACGTCCTGCACACGACCGGGTCGTACACGGGCAAGCTCCTCCAGGTGAAGAAGCTGCTTCGCGATCTTGAATGCACGCGACCGGACGAGTCGCTCTCGCTCGACGCGGAGTTCGATGCTGAAGAAGGGATGGTGATCGTCGACTTCGACCCCCTCACCTGAGCTGTGTCCCGTTGGAGTAGACGGTGTTCGATTCCCGTCCGGGATTTCAGCGTCCCCACGCCGGCGCTCTACAAACGAGGCGTGAACGGAGTGTAACCCAATGGAAGCGAAAGACATCGACGACATCCCCGACGAGTTGATCGAGAAGGTGATCAACACGCAGGGGTTCCAGAAGATGGTAAAGTACAGCCAGCTGGCTGACAGCGTAGAAGTCCTGGAGGACGACGACTCGCTGTTCAACTCGCTGGTGAAGAACATCACGAGCAAGCACAAGAACGGGATCAGCGAAGAGTCGACCCGCGAGTTCTTCGCCCTGTTCGTCGAGGAAGTCCAGACGTTCACGGAGCCGCTGGTCGACGACGACGGCGGGGAGATCGACTCGGCCGAGCTCGAAGATCTCTACGTGGAGGAGTAATGGAGCTCGTCGTAACGGCCTACGGTCAGAGCCCGAAGCTGGTCACGAAGCCCGATTCACTCGTTCGTGACGGCTATGCCGCCGACGCCTGGGTGCTGTGTACGCAGCTGCTCGGCCAGCGCGACGATGAGATGCTCGTCCAGCTCAGGAACGATGAGGGCGACAACTGGCTGGTCGACGAGAAGGGGCTCAAGTCGGCGGTGCTCCAGCAAGACTGCGTCTACCTCACGGTCGGACACCGAACGGACAACGCGATCCTCGTCGACCAGTTCGGCGTCGGCACCCCGAGCGGTGTTTCGATGCGGTACCCGGTCGGCGATCTCTGGCTCCCGAAGAGTCAGATCACGATGTTCGAACCGAAAACACCCAGCACTGACTCAGACCGAGCAGGTGCCACCACAACCGAATGACCCAGAATCCCACCCAGATGGAAGCAACCGAGCCGATAGCCCGCGTCAACGAGCTCAATCTGACGCTCGACAAGCACGAACCAATGGAACAGCTGATGACCATGCTCGAGGCCGCTGGGATCGACGATGATCAGATCGTCAGCGCCCACATCTCGATCGAGTTCGTCGATCAGAGTGGACTCCCGACCCTCGGCGAAGCCGACCAGCTCGATGGGATCGATACCAAATCGCAGCACACGCGATACACGATCGACGACTTCGAAGCGGACATGGCGGACGTGGCCGACGACACCGATGCCAAGCAGTCGGAGACAGAACAACCGGAGCCGCAGGCGGAGGTCGCGTTGAACGTGGCTCCGTACGCCGACGTGCCGACGGTCGAATACGGCTCACAGCGGTACGCCATCCTGAAACACGCGGAGAAGCTGACTGACGAGGGTGAGTGGGCGATCCCGGGAGAGATCGCCGACCAGCTCGACATCCCGCACGCGTCGGTCAGTTCGTCGTTCGGCAAGTACGCCGACAAGGAGATCGTCGAACGTGCGGAACGAGAGGGAATGCAACAGCCCGCCTACAAGTACCAGATCACGCTTCTCGGTCGCGAGATGCTCCGCCGGTCGGAGTTCGCAGAAGAGCAGCGCCAGAACGAGGGTGAATGACGAAACGAGCCGCACTCTCACCGGCACAGCTCGGGGCACTCACTCGGGGCGCACTGGTCGAGATCGACGATGGGACGCGCCGGTCGGTCGAGCTCTACTGTGCGAGTTCGAACGCTGAGATCTGGACGCGTATCGCGACGGACGACGATGGGAACGAGTTTACTGTGCTCTCGTTTCCAGCGAGCGTCTGGCCCGACGTCTTGGAGGCGATCGGGGCGGACCCGGACCAGGACAAGCTCAAGATCGGCGGGATGATCTGGCTGTGCCACCCGTAACGGAAGCAGGTCGCCTGTGGTGGCATGTTCGAGATAGGTCGGTATTAATAATTCTTACATAATTGCCCCTGTGTGGGTACAGGGCTGTGGGTACAGCCGTGGAGACCTGTCTGTGCGCGCTATCTGTTGAACCTTCGAAAGTTATAATGGTCTGTGGTGCTCTGTGTAAGATAGGCGAATATGCACCTTGACGACTACCTCGTGAACACGATGGTCATCCGGCCACGGTCGTTCGATCTTCGGACGCACTACCAGCTGCTCGAGTTCGGCCGAGCCCACCACGAGGGCACCGTCACGGTCGTGGGCCTCGCATCGTAACATCTGTCGCCTGTCGACCAGCTCTCGACGATATGACCCCTACCCTCGACGTGGAGACAATGACGAATCCGGAGGTTAGATATAACTATCCTTCACGAATCAACATTATTCCTGGCGTTTTTTGCCAATGGTCCCAAGTTAATGTCACCGTGCCTATCCTTTTAGGCATACTAACTAAGTACTTAGCCTCCATGTGGTCATATACGGGGAGATTGACCGGCTGGTTAACATACCGGCTCAAGAACCCGTGCAACTGGGTAGCTGTAAGCGACCCCACTCTGGGAAACGATCTGGGTACCTGGGGAGGTCTCAGATCAATCTCGCTTTCGGCTTTTGTAATCCAACTCTTGAATCCAACAGCCGTCGTTGTTGGACAACACAACTCAACTCGCGAGACTGGTGTCTGTGACTCCTGTTCGATTCAGGACGCGAGCGTCACCCGTGTCTGGGTGAGGAATCTACGATGGACGACGAACAACCAACTACGCACGGGGTCGCCCCGGCACAAGAGCGGGAGTACAACGTCAAGATGCCGTCCGAGAAGATCGTCTACTTCGACAAGCTCAAAGACGAGACGATCACGGTGCGCGACGTCGACGACGATGAAGACTTCGTCACGTATGCGGTCGAGAACGACGTCGAGAGCATGCACACCGAGCCGATGCAGCAGTTCCTGGCGTACCTGGCCGCCGGGCGCTTCGTGAAGCTGGGAGACCGGCGTCAGCCCCACGGCGTGACCACCACGAACGAAGACATCGCGAACGTCTTCGCCGAAGCGTACGGGTACGACCCGCGCGACTTCCGGCCGCTCGAGCTCGCGCGGTTCCTGCTGAGCGAACGCCTCGATGAGACCATCGGACTGGATGAGTAAGACGATCATCGGCTTCGACCAGTTCGAAGTCCCGGACGACGACCGGTGGCACCACATGGAGGTGACCATGTCAGGGACGACGATCGAGGGGATCGTCTTCGACGGCGACATCATGTACGCGACCCAGGAGTATATGGAGGGCCGAGACGACCTGGACGGTATCGATGATGGGCGGGCCCCACAGCTCGGGTGATCACATCGCCTGGTACGAGTACGACGTTCCCGGTCCCGACGGGTCGGTGATCGTTGCCCGTGGTGACATCCTTCGCGAACGTACGTTGTTCGGCCACAGTGTCACGTGGGTCATTGAATCGATAGATAGCGAGAGCTTAATCCTCTCTCGCGGTGCGACACGTCGAAAGGTTGAACATAACGTGGTGCGTACTGGATTCAACGATGGACTCGTCGTCGTCGGGGGACCAGATACACACGCCGAGTAGCACCGCCAGCGATATCTCGCTGACCGTCACTACGGACGCGGGAACGTCGACGCACGCTATCGAGAGCGTCCGGCTTACCCTCTCGCGCGGGTGTACACTCACTGAACACCGCGAGCTCGAGGATGCTGTGATCCGATGGGTCGTCGACGAGATCCACCGTGTAGACGGATCGGTGATCGGCTATACGTTCAAGGTAGAGGAGGGAGAGCACCGGGAGTACTTCGATGCTGACATAGTAGATGAACTGATGGATGAGCGCGTCCTCAGAATGGAACGCTCGGAGATTAGCAAGGCGTGGACCGCCACAGACTCGACGTCGTCTGGCACTTTCACGTCGAACGTTCCCGTCTCGATCGGCTTCAATCGTACTTAAGGGCACCGGAACACTTTTCTGATAGAACAGCCCAATTATCAATTGAATGAGTAGTGGTCGCCGTCCGGACATCGACAGATCTCCCTTCCGCGATGAGATCCGGATGCTCCTCAAGAACAAGGGCCGGTCGCACGACCCGACGTACGACGAGCTCCGTGAGCAGATCCTGGAGCGGTACGGCGAGGAGTTCACCGTCCGCCAGCTTCGCGACTACATGAACAAGGAGATCCTCCCCGAGGAGATGATGCCCGCGAAAGAGGCACAACAGGAACTGGAGAAGCGACGCGAGACGATCGATATCGCCGCGAAGCGCCAGGACCTCGTTGAACTTCAGGAGTCGCGGCTCGGCAAGGCCGTCGAGACTGAAGAGCAGATGGGCGGCATGCTCCTCGACCAGGTGAACGAGCAGATCGTCCTCAAGGACAAACTGCTGGAATCGCTCTCGAAGGACTACGAACGACTTGGCGTCCTCCAGTCCACGAGCCAGATCGACATCGACGTCAACCAGGTGCAGGCTGACCCGTTCAGCAAGATGCTCGCCGAATCGCTCGAGATCGAGCTCGCAGACCCCAGCGACGACGAACACTCGGACTACCGTGACGACGACGACATCCGCAATCTGGCGGAGTCGGACGACGAGTACGACGAGGGCGAAGAAGAGGACGCCTGGATGGACAAAGACCCCGACGAGATCACCTTCGACGACCTCCCGGACGAGTAGACCTGTGCCACCACACTCGTCTGCACGTACATATCCGTACGTACGTACGTACGCCCTCTGACACCCCCGGCCCGCCCCCGCTACCCAGCCCCTCCCCATGACGCAAGCAGACATACTGAACGCCAAAGCCGGTCGGTTTGGCAACGTCCCCGGTGCCGCCTCTCGTGCTCGGATGTCCGAGTTGGTCGAGGGCAAAGGCGCGATCGACCTTCGAAACTACAAGCCGCATTTCACAGCCGGGATCGCTGACCCGGTCGAGGCGCACAAGACGTTCGAGAACTGGTGTTGCCGGGTCAAAGACCAGTTGATCGAAGCGTCCGGCATCACACTCCGGCCGTACCAGAAGGAGTTCTCCGACCGCATCGTCAAGAGCGTCGTCCGCAAGGACGGACAGACGTTCTTCGCTGAGTGGGCTCGTCAGTCAGGGAAGACGGAGACGCTCGCGTCGACGGCGTATGCGATCTCCGTCCTGTTCGCTCCCATCCGCATCGGGATTTTCGGCCCGAAGCAGCGTCAGGCCGAGATCATGTGGGACCGCGTCAAGGAACGGTACAACCAGCGGCTCCTTGACGGGCTCGGGCTCGAGATCGAGACGTACGGCGGGAACACGTTCAAATTGTCGTCCGGTTCTGTGGTCCAGGCAATCACCGCGGGCTCAGGGAACATTGAGGGGGAGACGTTCGACCTGATCCTGATCGACGAGACGCAGAAGATCAGCCGGCGGATGCTGCTTGCCGAGATCTGGCCGATGGGCGCTGAGACGAACGCAACGAAGTGCTGTATCGGCACGCCGCACTTCCAGGACTGCTGGTTCCGCGAGCAGCTCGAACGGCTCAAGGGAACGCCGTTCTGCATGATCTACGACTGGCGGACGCCCGCGAAGTACTCGAAGAACTACCGGCGCTCGATCGCGAGACAGCTCGAGCAGATGAGCCCAGAGTCCGACGAGTTCCGGACCCAGTACGAGCTCGAGTGGATTCTGGAGGCCGGGATGTTCATCACGTACGAGGACTGGCGGCGGATGAACCCACCGCCGCTGATGGCACCCTACGTCACCAAGGATGACTTGCACCGGGATGGGTCCCTTCAGGACAAGTGGCAAATCCGCGCCGGACTGGACCTCGCGAAGACGCAGGACTCGACCGTACTGACGGTCACGGGCAAGTACTTCGGTTCGTGGGACCCGTACCACGACAACTTCAGCACCGAGACGATCGTGCTCCTGGACATCGTGGAGATGCAGAACGTCGAGTATCCCGACCAGATGGACGTGATCAAAGCGGAACTCGACCGATGGGGAGCGGACGTCGTCGGGGTGGACTCGAACGGCGTGGGTGACCCGATGACGGACATGCTCAAGCGGGAGCTGAGCCAGCACGTCGAAGGTATCAAGTTCAGCTCGTCGTCGAAGCACGACCTGTACAAGCACGTCGAGCGGAAGATCAAGGTCGAGGAGGAGTGGGACTACTGCGACTTCGTGATCCCGAAGCAGATCCACGAGTACGAGCACCTGGAGGTACCCATGCGGAAGATGGAGCAGCAGTGGCTCGAGCTGATCAAGGATTACAACGGGTCGCGGATGAAGGTCGAGGCGAAGGAGGGCGGGCACGACGACTTCCCGGACTCGGCCGCGCTCGCCATGTGGGTCCAGGACGCCGACTACAACATCGACCAGAAGCACATGACGTCGCCGACCCCGGTGCTCGGTTCGTTCAACGTCGGCTACTGAGTCGCCCCCGAATATACCACAAAACTGGTATTACCAATTCATCAATACACTTAAGCGTTGGTAGTACCAGATTTGTGATATGGGAACTTCGGTAGAGACTGGCGCAGTCACGCAGCGCCCTGAAGACCTCCGGCAAGACGGCCAGTGCGTTCGCTGTGGTGCCGAGGTCGAGGCGGCTGATGACGAACACGAGTGCGACGACCACGAGTAGGTAGGAGATCACGTGAATGAGTGAGTCAGAGACACCCCCAGACGAGAGCTCGGACGGGGTCGAGATAACCGCGGAAGTCGATTCAGTCGACTCGACCAGTGCGACGGTCGCCAGATCAGCCTCGCTCGCCGAGGTCGTCTCCGAGCCGCGTGAAATCCTCGAGAAGCAAAAGTTCGAGACAGACTTCGATCTGTACGAGCGGCTGCTCGAAATCGACCCGGAGCTCGCAGGAACTGTTCGTGCACAGGCACAGATGGCGTCCGGTTTCCACCTGACGCACCCCACCACTGAGGGTGATCAGGAGGAGCCGACTGAAGACGACGCTGAGGCGCTCAAGGACTGTCAACAGATGGTCCAGGACCTCGACCTCGACCTTTCGCAGCCGTCGATGTTCAAGTACATGATCGCCATGGGGAACGACGTCTCCAAGATCGTCTACAAGGACGGGACCGGGATTACCGGCCTCCAGTCACTTCCCCTTCGGTCGCTCACGATCATCGACGAGAAGACGAAGCCTGAGATAGAGCGTGCGTTCGCGGCCGCGAAGAAGGAGGCCAAGACCGCGGACGCCGACGACGAAATCGATCTCACCACGTACACGGACAACATCCCGGACGCAGTCGTCCAGTCGGCCGACTACTACCTGCTCAACGAGGGCACGGAGGATATGAAGACGATCGAGGCGTGGAAGATCCTTCACCTCGGGACCGAGCGCCGTGGCAACTGGTTCACGGACAAGTTCGGTCGGAAGACGTACGGTGTGTGGGGCGCTCCCCGCATCGAGCCGACCAAGTTCGCACTTCAGGCGAAGCACAACACGCTCACGAACAAGGTCGCGATGGACGACTCCCTGATCGCCCGGGAGATCTACCACATCGACGTCGCCACGCTGTTCGGTCACATCAGCAACGACGACCTGCGTGAAGATAAGGCCAAGAAGTACGCGTCCGACCTGAAGGAGACGCTCGAGGGCATGAAGCCCGACGAGAAGCCGATCCTTCCGAACGAAGTGACCGTCGACGTTCAGGGCCCCGAGGGGAAGGCGAAAGAACACGGCGACTTCCTCGACCTGATGAACGATTCCATCATGCACGCGCTCACGTTCAACGTGAGTGGCGTCGGGCGCGACGCTGGTGGGCCCTACATTGGGAACCGCCCGGCGAAGGACTCCTCGCTCAACAACGTTCGTCACCTTCGCGAGACGATGGGGCGTCAGCTCCGCAAGCTGTTCCGGATGCACCTCCTGCTCAAGCACCCCGAGTGGCGGGCGGAGATGCCCGATAAGGAGGACATCTCGACGTGGAAGCTCCGCGACGACATCGTTCTCCCGACGGTCGAGTGGTCGAATCTGGAAGATGGCGACGTTGAACGGATCGTCAACTCCGCGACGAAGGCGTACGAAGCGAAGCTCATTACCCGGAACGAAGGCCGGGAAATGATCGGACTCGACCCGGTCCCGGACGAGCAGCTCGACCGGATGTTCCAGGACCAGCGGATGAACATGGAGATCCAGGACGAGTTCAACCGCCGCCAGCAGGAACGCCAGCAGGAGAACGAGCCCGACGAGACCGATGACGACTCTGATGAGGACGAAGCCAGTCTCGCTCGGGTCGCAAGCACTCGCCCGGAAGAAGCGAGCACGCGCCGGGGTGATCAGCTCAACGGGCCGTTCCGCGATGACCTGGTGGTGGCACTCGACGATGCCGTGACGAAACTGACCGCGACGCTGAGCCAGGAGGACACCTAAGATGGCGCTGGAAGATCGGCTCGAGGACCACCTCGACGAACTACGAGCAACGCACGAAGAGCAGATCGACGAGTACGTTCGCGCGGCCTACGACGAAGGGCTGTACCACGAAGCAGTCTGGCTTCGGAACCTCGGCGCTCAGCTGTCGAACCCGACGCCCGACCCCGATGGCGCACTCGAGCGCATCCGCTACCGGACGCAGGCTCGCGTCGAATGGTACGATGAGGCGCTCCGGACGGCTGTCCTCGACAACGTCGACTCGGACGATGAGAGCGCCTACGAGACGCTCGCGTCCCTGTACGACGATGGGCTCACTGTCGACCGACGTGGAGAGTCGGAGGAGATCAAGTGGGTGAACCCGGACGGATCTGCGGTGCTCCAGGACCGCGAGGTGTTCTACCTGCTGACCGTCACGCCCGAGACGTACTACGACTGGGCGACGGCGATCGCGGTCATCGAGGCACGGAACGTCGGCCGTGTCGCGATTCAGCTGGAGTGCGAGGAAGTCATGGGCCACGTATGGGTCGACCCGCTCGACGAGTCGACGACGCCCATGGCCGCCCGACTCCACGGCGAAACGTACGGACGCGACGGCGTTCCGTTCTACCCACCCGTGACGGAGCACGGTCGGTCACGCGTGTGGCCACTGTTCCAGGCGGGGTCGGGCCCGGCCGAACAGCTCCCCAGTGTAGATGAGCTCGTGGACCAGCGCGAACGCTGGTTCGTGAACTACTCGCGGATGCAGAAGGGTGAGCTCCTCTCGGACGACTGGGCGGACGAGCCAGTCGACCTCTCCGAGCACAACGTGGAGTTCATCTACCGACAGTTGCTCCCGCGCAACCTCGACCAATACCTCCCCAGCCATGCCGAATAAACCACTCGCAGACTGGCAAAAGATCATCATCATGGCCGCCGCGCCGTACCGCGGCAACCGCTCGGTCGCGAAGAAAGCCGAGTGCTCCGTGTGGGCCGTCCGGAAGTACCGCAATCAGATGAAAGACGAAGGCCGCTCACTCGACGTGGGTGTCACCGACGAGTACGGTGACCCGCTCGTGAGCGAGGCGGCAATGGCGATCCTCGACGACGTCGTCGCGGACGGACTCAGCCAGGACCGGGGGCGCATCTGATGGCACCTCGGATGAAGGATGTCGCAAGTGTCGTCCTGGTCGGCGCCCTGACTGCGGTCTGGCTCCACCAGACGCTCACTCCCGGCGTCGAAGTCGACTTCGCCGTCAAGACGCTGGTCCTCACGTTCGCCATGGCCGGCGGAATCACCCTGTTCGGGAAAGGGACGGTGCAGGCGGCTCGCGAGTTCGTCGGAAACGGGTCCTCGAACGACGAATGAACCACGTCCCCCAGGAGAGCTGGAACGACTGCGCTCCGGCGTGTTTGGCGATGGTGACCGATCTCCCGCTCGCGACCGTCAGGGATGAAGTATCGGTTCCAACGTCGCACGCAGAGATCCACGGATTCCTGCTTCGCCACACGAACGGGTCCCGCCTGATTACGATTCTGGACCCGCTCCCCGTCGGCGAGCTCCGTGATCATGCTGACCTGTTCGCCGACGACCGACCGTTCGATGAGCGAACCCTGATCCTGACCGTCGAATCGCCGAACCCCGAAGTGGAGTGGCACGCGGTCGTCGTCCACGAAGGTGAGCTCATGGACCCACAGCTGTACTGGGAGGAGCTCAGCGAGATCGACGACGTCCTCTGCACGTGGGGATTCGAAGTCGACCTGCGCGAGTAGCTATTACCTGTCACTGATACGTTCAAGTCCGACTGGCTTACAGGTACCCTTATGGTTGTGTAAGCTATCTGTTTATTCATGCAGGCTGTTATAGATGCGACGGGCAACGTGTCCTCGCTGTCCCCGATCAACGACCGGCGGTCGCACTTCACCCTCCCCGTGGCTGGAAAGACCGTGATCGAACACGTCGTCGACACTCTCGTCGAGATCGGCGTCGAACGAATCGCCATCGTCACTGACGAGGATTCACTCCGGACCGTCTTCGGCGCAGAACGCGGTGTCGACCGGCTCGCAACCGAAGACGTCGAGCTGTGTTTCGTCAAGCACTACTACGTCGACCGAGCCGCGAAGACGAACGGACTCGCCAGTGACTCGGGGTTCCTCTGGGTCCGCGGCGACATCCTGTACGACCAGGAGTCGCTCGCCGAGCTCGCCGAACACGACGCGGCGATCGGTCACGTGAACCTCCCGACAGCCGGTGTTCACGGACGCCTCGAGTTCAACGGTGACCGCGTCCGCGCTCGGCCTGGGGATATCGAACACTCGGGAGCGCACATGGCGTACGCGTACAAGTTCCCGGCTGAGGCTCACGAGTGGGACTACGGCATCGACCCCATGACGATCGAGCTCGCAGACACGCACAGCCCGGAGGCGGTGCTCGTCGACTGGACGCCGATCACGAACCCGAACGACTACCTGGAGGCGAACCTCGCGTTCGCCGCTCGCCAGGAGGGTGGCGACATCGTCTGGGCGGAGTCCAGCCTCGACGAGGGGCTCGCTCAGAACTGCGTCATCACGGGCCCGTGTGTGATCGGGGAGGACGTGACCATCGAACCCGGGGCGATCGTCGAATCATCCGTCATCCTCGACGGTGCCACCATCGGGGCTGGCTCGTACGTCGGCCACTCGGTGATCGGCGAGGGGGCAACGGTCGAGCAGAACGTCACCACGAACACGCGAGCGGCCAGTGGCGAGACGATCGTCGCTGAGTTCGACGGTGAGCGGATCGACACGGGGCGGACTGAGTTCGGCGCGATCGTCGGTCCGGGCGCGACGGTCCAGGCGGGCGTCACCATCCGCCGAGGGACGACGGTCGACACTGGGCTCACTGTCGATCCCGGCGAGACGGTCTGAACTGATGGGACGCGACCTACTCTTGTTCGCAGCCGGCTACGCGCTGGTCGCAGTCGCGTTCTACCAGACGCCAGTGGGAATGCTCCTCGCGGCGCTGTATGGGGCTGGCGCGTTCGCCTGTGTCAGTGTGTGGGTCCAGTATCGGGAAAACTGATATAACCTATTTGATACGTATCGCCTGATAGTGTACGTCGAACACCTGTCTCCCGGCTACTGGGTGACGGAACTCGACGTCGTGGAGTGGGACGACGAATACGCGGTGATGGACACCGCCGACCACGCCGCGCTCGCCGAGTTCGTCTATGGATGCAGTAACCACCCGCTCCTCGTGAAGGAACACCGGAACACGAACGTCCACCTCCCGGTGTACCCCGAGAGCTCGATCCCGGAGGGGACGATCGTCGTCCCAGCAGAGAAACCAGCGTTCGAATCCTCCCGCGAGATCGTCCTCATCGTGAAGGAGAACTTCGCCAAGAAGCTGTTCAGGCTGATGGGCTAATCGGGACTGACCCCTTCCGAACCCCTGTATGTACGTACATACGCGTATGTACGTACGTGCAAAAAGTTTTGAATACCGACAGGCCCGCTGTAGAGGTTCAGACACTACCAGGGCCTCGACGACCCACTTCTGACGCCATAACCCCCACCCTACACGGGGGTAACATGCCCTTCCACGCGTTTCGCCCGAAATTGGCCCATACACGAGCGCCTCAAGCCTCCTACCTCCTGAATACGCAATGTTGAGCGAACCTTCGACGTTACCCGAGAGGTTTCCTCCCACGAACCATTCATCTCGGATGGCCCAGAGTATTCTTCATGACACATTCTCACTCATGCCACCACCAGCGTTTCTTCAGGTATTCTATGAAGGCCATCCGAATAATAGGCTTGCAAGGTCGCCCACGTAACTGGGTTTTTCTTGTATAAGAAATCTGATGTAGATGGAAATACTTAATAACGCTTACAGTTTACATTAGAATACCCACAGCTACCCAGTGGGCCCCGCGCTTGACGCGCGGAACGGAGTAATCAATGAAAGGAGATCGACACGGTTCGGAACGGAGGTACCGCTAATGGAGACGTTCGACGTTCTGCGAGGAGGGTTCACGATTCTGGTCGTGATCGGCCTGGTTGTATCGGCGGTCGGCGCCGCCTCGATCGAAACTGTCGACGAGGGTCACGTGAAAGTGGTCAAGTACAAAGGTGAAGCCCGCGGGACGTTCACGCCCGGCGACTGGTACTTCATCAATCCAGCCACCCAGAGCACGGTCAGTATCAACACTCGGCCACAGAAGATGACGTTCTCGGACCAACCGGGTGAGGGTGAGAAAAACCGGGACGATTCGATCAAAGTGATCACGCACGACGACGTTCGTGTCCCGGTCAATCTGCAAGTCACGTACAAGGTCACCGATGCTCGCCAGTTCTACGAGACCTGGCAAACACACGAAAACTTCCGTGCTCGTGTCCTCTACCCCGGCGTCGAGGACGGCGTGCTCGAAGTCGGTGGTGGCACTGAGTCGACTGTGATCGCAACTGACGAAGGGCGATCCGTGATGCGCAAAGCAGCCTTCGATGAGCTCCAGGAGCGAGCCGAAGGAACGGGTGCCGTGATCATGTCGGTGTCGATCAAGAAGGTCAACCTTCCGAGCGACATCACCCACGCAGCGGCCCAGGCCCAGGCGATGGAGCAGCAGAAGGTCGCCAAGCAGAAGGAGATCGAGATCGCCGAGCTCGAAGCCGAGCGGAAGCTGATCGAAGCCCGTGGTGACAAGGAAGCGGCGCTCGAGCGCGCCGAGGCGTACCAGCACGAGGGCGTGATCGAGGCGATGTACATCGAGAAGCTCGATGAGACGGACACGGTCTACATCCCCGTTGGCGCTGACGGCCTCCCAACGCACCTCGACGTGAACACAGACGAGGACGAGTAAGTCATGTCCGCGTTCGTCTACGTTGGCCTGATCCTGTTCTGGGTCTCGCTGCTGATCGTCGGTGTCGTGCTGTACCGACACATGAACCAGCGGGCTGAGAACCGCCACGAACAGACCATGAAGAAGCTCGAAAACCAGGAGAAGCTGTTCGAGCACGAGGACGAGCTATGAGCTCGGTGAGTGTCGGTCGAATCGACGACCGGTACACGCCCGAAGAGCTCGTCTGCGTCGGCGCACGCAACGACTACCGCGACGAGGGCGTCCTCGAGTACGAGTACGCCGAGATCATGGACGGCGCGTCCTGCAATCTCGACCACCTGTACGACGAGGCATCCGACGCCGGCCAGGTCGTGCTCGTCGACGACTCGATCCCACCAAAGGCGGAGGGTGTCGTCGAGAAGCGTGAGAAGAATGGCGAGGACGAGTACGAGACGCACCGCTACTGGGTCTCTGACTCGGGCGTGCGGACGCGAGCTCGCCAGAAGACGCTCCTCGACCACCTGATGCAGGGTGGGCACTGGGGCCCGTTCGAACACCCGGCGTGTACGATCGCGATCGAGGGGATCTCGCGAACGGCGATGGCCCAGCTCCGGACGCACCGGCACTTCACGTTCGACGTGATGTCGCTCCGGTACGTCCGCGTCGACACGGGCGAGCTCCTGGAGACGCTGGACTTCGAACACGACCCCAAGCCGTTCGAGGACCTGTTCGAGTACCCGGAGGCGTTCACCGCCGACGAGGTGGCAACGCGCCACGGCGTCGAGAAGGTCGAAGCCACCGCAGAGATGCGCCTCCGCGCAGTGAACCACGCCTACAGCCAGGCGGCGGACGTCTACAACGAGCTCGTCGACTGGAAGGTGCCGCAGGAGGAAGCACGGAAGATCCTCCCGATGGCGACGAAGGTGAACATGGTCGTGAGCGGGAACGCTCGCGCCTGGATGCACCTGATCAATATCCGCGGGAAAGCGAACGTGCAGGGAGAAGCCCGCGAGATCGTGGACGGCTGCTTCAACGAGTGCAAGCAGTGGATGCCGTACACGTTCACTCGATACGACGAGATGCTCCCGATGCCGCTCACACCATAACGGAGACACGAAACCAATGAGTAACACAGCAACTGACGCAACGATCGACAGCAGAGACGACATCCCGGACCGCGACGAGCTCGTCGAGCTTCGCCGCAACCAGGGACTCACGAATGAAGACATCGCGGAGCGCCACATCACGGAGTTCAGCCCCCGTCAGATCGGGATCTTCGCATCGATGTACGGTATCAAGAAGGGCTGGAAGGACGCGGAGTATCTCCGCGAACAGATCGAGAACGGGGTGACCGTCGAAGAGCTGGCCGAGCAGTGGCCCGTCACCGAGAACACGGTCCGCAACTGGCTCCGCGAGTACGACATCGACGAGAACCCGCTCCCGGACGCGTTCACCGACGCGATCGAGGCGCTCGAAGCCCTCCAGGACGCAGCCGAGGAATACGGTGGGGACGACCTGAAGCGCAACTACGACGAGTACGTCGAGATCGCCAACCAGCTCCAGGACGACTTCGACGACTGGAAGAACGCATGAGCGACCCGCAGTACGAGATCCGTGTGGACGACGACCGCTCGTGGACGACGAACAGCGAGTTCGCCGAGTACGATGCGACGCACTTCGTCGCGGGGGCGCTACTGGGCGGTGCCGAGCACGTGACGATCCGCCAGGTCGAGGGCTTCGACGACGATGAGTGAGGACGAACCCGAGCCGTCGATCCTCGCGAAGGCGGACGAGACGGTCGGTCAACGCGCCAGGGAGTACGGCCCGCCCACGGAGAACTTCCAGGTGATCGCGGACATGTGGTCTGGCTACCTGGGCATCGAGATCACGGCGTACGACTACAGCCAGATGATGCAGCTCGCCAAGATCGGGCGGACGAAGACGGGGTCGCCTGACCGCGACACCCACCTCGATCAGGCCGGCTACGCCCAGTGTACGGACCTGGTGTACCAGGACGGGTCGCGCCCTTCGCCACCGCAGTTCGGCTAAGGGCGAACCCCTCACGTTTCATACACATACGAATGCGGCCACGAATCATACACCGAAGAGGCGGAGCCTCACGGTTTCGAGAACAGTATAGAGTCTGACTTATCAGCTAAAAGAAACTTATATAATCGCTCCCTGTCAACTATAGGTAAAGAAAAATGTCCACCCAAACTTCCGTCGTGGAGAACAGCAAGCGCCACTGGGCGCTCCTCTGTCTCGCGCTCTATCAGGACGCGAACGGAGACGGCGCGACGACCAGAGAACTGTACGATGCCGCCGAGGGCGTGTTCGATGACGCCAAGGACGTTTCGTACACGTGCCGCGATCTGTTCGACGAACGCGGCATCGTCGAGCGAGAGCCCGACCCGAACACGCACAGAGCGTACCGGTACTACCTCAACGAACAGGGCTGGGGCGCGCTCAAGAGAGCGGGTGAGCCGACGCAGACGGCCGATGGCCAACCCATCGGTCGGGGCGTCGTTTCACTCCCGGCGAAGCCGCCAGCCGTCAAAGCACCGACTACGAAACAGACGATCGACGTCGCGATCGATGAGACCGGAGAAGATCCCGGCCCGTTCGCTTCGGCCAAAGCCCGTCGACGCTACTTCGCCGAGAAGCGGGACGAAGATTATATCGAGTGGCTGGAATCCGAGTGGCGACCGGAGAACACGGTCGACGACGGTGACGACCAGTCAGAGTCGGTGACTGACGAGCTCGACGAAGCGATCGCACTCAACAAGCGAGCGGACGCTGGCGGTGAGATCCAGTTTGAAGGGCTCGACGAGATGATGAACGACGTCCTCGGCCAGGATGACTCCGACGAGCTGCGCGACCTTCCCGAGACGATCGATCTCTCGCCCGACTGGGACTGGCTCGGCACCCAGCTCGTCAAGCTCGGCTTCGTCGGGTTGGCTCGTGAAGCGTTCGAGGGCAAGCTCTCGCCGACGATCGTCCACAACGACATCCTGGATACGATCTACAAGCACGCGAACGATCCGGACGTCGACCTGGACTTGGAAGCGCCCACCGACGGCGCCCTGACGCTGGTCGAGTCCGCTCCCGACCCGGAGGAGGTCGCCCAGTTCAAGCAGGCACTCGGCATCGACACCGAGTCCAGCGACACTGCGACCGCATCCTGACATGCCACCAGCAACAGCTGACCCACTTGGACTTCGCCGGGGTTCGACTCCTCGGGTGGGCGTGCGCTCCCCACAGGCGCCTACCAAATGCTGTGGGATGGACGAAAGAAATGCAAGCAGCTACCCAAACTGACTCCCCAGAGCCCGTCGCGCTCGACGAGGAAGATGAGTTGTCCATCCGTGAAATGGACGATGCGGATCTCGTCGTCGAGTACGCCCGGGCTCACCAACGAATCGAGAACGAATTAGAACGGATGGATAGTCTGTTCGAAGAACTACGCTTCCGCTCGAAACACGGAGACCGCCCATGACGGTGCGGTCGCTCACGATCGACGGATTCGGGCACGATGATGGCGAGCCGGTCCTTCGCGTGTCGGCTGTAACGGACGCTGATCCGTGGGGCCGATTCGACCTACAGTACATGGTCCTCCCCGCGTCGGCGCTCGATGACGCGCTCCTCCCCCGCGGAGAGCCGGACGAGCAGTTCGACCCCGGACAACCGGTGTTCGTCGTCCGTGATCGGCGAGAGATCCGTGCCGTGTGGGAGTACGACGCGCCACTGGCCGAGTGGATGGATGCGGTGATCGACGCCCGCGGCTACCGGTGCGTGATCGAGTACAACCCGCGAGAGGGCGACCAGTTGACGTCGGTCGCCGGTCATACCGTTCGGCTCCGGTCGAACGACGTGAGCGCCTTTCGCCAGATGCGGTCCATCCTGGGGGCCGAGTCATGATCGACCCGAACTTCCTGTTCGTCCTGGACGACGACAGTGAGGTGTTCGAAGACGGGTACGGTCACCAGCCCGCCAGCCGAGTCGCGGTGGCCAGCTACTACTCGGACTTCTGGTTCCCGAGCAACAGTCACCCCCGGACGTACCCGACGTACAAGGCGACGGGCGCGAACGGCCAGGTGTACATCCGAGAGAAGGACGTGCAGTACATCGTCGAGCTCACGAGTGACGAGTTCCGCCCGCTCGATGGCGACGGAGTAGAGGCATGACCGACGAGTTCGTTCCTGTCCGCCGCGAGGTCGCCGTACGCGCCGCGAGAGAGCTCGGAGAGACGGCCGAGTACTGTGACTCGTCTGAGCAGATGGAGCGCATAGCGCAGCTGCTGGAGGCCGTAGAATCGATTCAGCGGTCACTCGATGGTGACCATGAGGGGAAGCTCAGTCACCCCGACCAGGAGACGTGCGTTCGCGAAGAGGCGTTCCTGGACCGAGACTCGGTTATCGAGGAGATGGACGGCGTGGGCTGGTACGTCACTCGCTCGTGCCCAGTGTGCAATCGGTGCTTCGTATACGTCTACGAGTTCGAGGGCATCTTCGACACTGACGAGCAGGAGTACGTCGACCACCAGACGTACCACGAGTACGGTCTCGGCGACATGGACTGGGACACGGACGAGGGGTACTACGGCGACTTGGATTACTCCATCCCGGCCACCGACAACGCACGATTCGAGCGCGTGTACATCATGGACCGCATTCTGAACGAGCACGACGAGCTCGTGAGGTCGATATGAGCATCGACTTCTCTCACCAGGAAGCCGAGGTGGAGCGTCTCACCGCTCGCGGCGAGGAGATCGGCGTGGAGTGGTCGCCGAGACTCAGCAAGTGGTCGCTCATTCCTCCGGAGTGGATTTTCGACTACGCAGAACACGTAGTAGACGTACCACACGGGAAAGACGCGTATATCCAGCCGATCGTCCGCTGGAACTACAACCGGGGTAAAGACTGGATGGTGTACGATGGTCGGTGGTATCTCAAGATTCGGTACGCCGCGAACGTCGCGTCGGTCTGGAGGTACCTTCACCGCCAACTCGCAACTCTGGGCCCTCTCACGTACATCGCGAGCGGGACTACACCCAACATACGGTCGCAGTCCCCGGGCACGCCTCTCAAGCCACCTACGACTGAGTATCACTTCGAATGGGCACACCGAGACGATAACCACGAGGGGATCACGGTAAACACGCTCTCGATCGCGCCGATGGAGGAGTAGGATGGCCGTCGACGACGTGCCGGATGCGAACGCGGCCACTCCGGATGAACGCCTCGAACGGGCGATCTACGACCAGGAGCTCGACGCTCGCGAGGACATCATCGAAGCGTGCCCCATCGACATCTACGTCTCGTCGATCAACCCGTACTGGGGCTACCCACACAAGCTCATGTCGTACTACGAGACGCGGCCTGGCGTCCGTGATTCGACTCGCCAGGTGATCATCGACTCGGGCAAGCGCAAGATCGGCAACATGAGCGAGATCAAGCAAGCGGCTCGCGACATGCATGCCCATCAGATGATTCCGCCGGACCCGACGCCGTACACCGACGGGTACGATGAGCTCACGCCAGAATCGCACGCTGAAGAGCTGGCCGAGCACTACTGGGACTGGTACACAGACGACATCGACACGCGGTTGTTGATGCCGATTCACCCGCCGTTCACTCACTTCGTCGACGAGCTCCGTCACTGGGACCCAGGGCGTATCCTCGGCTTCGAAGACGACCCGTACTTCGACTACCCGAAGACGGCGGCCGAAGAAGAACGGTACCTCGCTGGCGTAGAGCACTTCTCGCTGACGTACGACCTGATCGATGCGGTCGATGGGGTAGCTGTTGGCGGGCTCTTGAGCCTGGGCGTCCACGAGCAGATTGCGGCGCTGAAAGCCGTCCGGAACGCGGTCGGCCCCGACAGCCACGTTCACGCACTCTCCCCGACGCCACGCCCGGAGATGCTCCTGTTCTTACGCAAGAACCCGGGAGTGATCGACTCGTTCGATCTCTCGACGCCCGAGACGGCACCTGGTGGGAACAAGCTCCCGGACGTTCGGTTCTACCCGCAGATCGAATATCTGTTCCCGCCAGCCCATGCCAACATCACGCCGATCCGTGGCGTGGCCTCGACGATGATCGCCCTCCTGCTCAACTTCTGGCTGAGCCCGTGGGTGAAAGAGGAGGCGCTGATGGAGATGCTCGACGAGCACTACGAGTGGGTCGAGCCAGAACCGGATGGACAGACCGATCTCGACGGGTTCGACAATGGGGACGACTGACGCTCGCCCGGCCCTCCCGGTCGACGATCGGCCTGAGCCGAGTCGAGAGCCCGACCCGGCCGCGGTGACTCGCTTCTGGATGGGTGAGAGTAAGCCGTGGGTCGTCCTCGAACGACTTGCAGGGACGCGACTGACCGCGGGCGACGTTCTCTCCGAACACGACTACTACTCGGATGCGTACCAGTGTCTCCTCGAGTACGAGCAGGAGTGTGACGTTGACGAGTGTGTCCACGAGATCGGCGGCCGGTGTGCCACGTGTGGAACGCTCCGCATCGTCATGGACCCGATCGAAGAGCCGCTTTGTTTGGAGTGTGGCGAGCTCCTGTTCCGCGACGTCTACCAGCGGACGCTCGAGGAGTTCGTTCGGGAGACGCTGGCGTTCGATATGTTCTGGGGCGTCTCCTCCGGCGCCCAGCGAAAGGCGATCCGTGTCCTCTCACATGGGTTCGACGAACGCGAGCCGGACGAGCTGGCGGTCATGCTGAACTACGCGACGAAGAACAACCAGTTGCTCACCCCGAAGGGGCTCGAACTACTGCTGAACGTCGACGCCATGTTCATCGACTCGGGTGGCTACTCGTTCTTCGAATCCAAGGGCGAGTACACGACAAGCGACGAAGCCTACCTGCGATACGTCGCTCGCGCCCAGCCCGACTACTTCGCCCTGCGAGACTACCCGTGTGAGCCGGACATCTTGGATGAACGGGACACGACCGTCACATGCCACCAACAGCTCACGACCGAGAAGGCCCAGATCCTCCTGGAGTTGATGGACGAGTTCGAGATTCAGGCGATGCCGGTCGCGGTCGTCCAGGGCTGGGCTCCCTCGGACTACCAGGACCATCTGCGCCAGCTGTACCGTGCAGGTGTCCTCGATCAGGTGGAGTACATCGGCATCGGAACGCTCTGCTGTCGAGAAGACGTTGGTCAGATCGCGACGATCGTCAAGGCCGTCCGTGATAGCGTTGGCCCGGACTTCAAGATCCACGGCTTTGGCGTCAAGCGAGAGGCGTTAGAGCGACCGGACGTCGTCGAGAATCTGGACTCGGCGGACACACTCGCGTATTCGATGAAACCGATGTACGATTCCATCGCGACTGGTGGCATCGTCTCGAACACCTGGAAACACGAGGCGCGTGGGTTCCTGGACTACTACGCGACCGTCCACCACTCACTCAACATGATCGAGGCGGGCGAGGCGGACGATGATGTCGTCGCACAACAGACGTTCTCCTCCTATGGGGACTGATACAAACGAGGGACACCCGGCCCAGTCTTGCGATTTAGATAGGTAAGAAAACAGAAACTTATTTACTCTCACCCTGCTTACTAATAGGTACCACTCAGCGTGGAACCTGGGTGATGTGGAACGGAGTTCCTATGGAGAGAGAAGGACCAGATACGTACGACGAGCCCGGTCACGACCGGGCAACAGGTATCGACGATCCGGTGACTGACGCCGAGTATGGCGATCAGGGTTACCGGCCGGAAGACGACATCGACCCGAGCGAGGGCGACCCGTTCGAGTACTCAATGGAGGATGAGTACGCGGTCGACGCCGATGAGTTCGGTCCCGGAAACGAGAACTACGGAACGTACTGTGCCGACGATCACGAGCACGCGGCTCGCCAGGCGCAGGACGAGCACCCGGACGAGGACCTGAGTAGCGTGTACGTCACGCACGTCGAGACGGGTGAGGCCAAGCGCGTCGAGCTCGGCTCGTCTGATGAGGATGACGGAATGTTGGGTGACGAGTTCGTCGAGAACCTCGAGCAGAACGCAGAAGACCCGCTTCTGGAGCTCCTCGACGAGGCACCCGAGTCGAACGTGACGCTGACCACGTGCGAGGCGTACATGGAGGCGCACGACGACCAGTGGACGCTCCTCTCGGTCACGGACGAGGGTGATAGCCTGTTCTACCTGCGCGACACCGAGCAGGCGTTCAGCAACGTGCTCAACGCCGCCCGCGCGCTCGCCGAGTACAACCAGTACCCGAAGGAGCGCGTCGGGATCGTGACCGTCACGCTCGCTGTCCCGTACCTTCAGGCGCGGAACGACGAGCGAGAAGACGAAGAGTCGATCGTCCGAAGCACGGTGATCGATCAGCTCGACGGAGGCGTTCACCCGTCGATCGTCACTGATTTCAGCATCGTCGAACGCGTCGACGGGGTTGAGTTCGATGCGGAGGATATCGAGGGAAACTCGTTCGACGTCCGGACCGCCCTCGACGCGATCCACCGATCCCCGGAGCCGTCTGGTGCGGGTGGGGATGGGCCTTCGCTGGCCCCTGAGCCCCAGGACTCGGTCCCGGACATGCTCGACATCGTCACCTGGCATGATGGCTCCAGCGCCCGCAAGGGTGAGGTCGTCTCGATCGATCTCGACGGAGGTGAGCCCACCGTCATGGTCGACGACTACTACACGAAGGCCAGTGACAGGGTGCTGGTCAGCGACATCGAAGACATCGAAACGCCAGAGTACAAAGAGACGCCCGACCACGAGGTGTTCAACTGATGGGGTTGCTCGTTCGGCTCTGGCACTCGGTGACGGGCTCTTCGGGGTCTGACTCCCACTCCTCGAAGGCTGACCAGCAGAGCTCGGAGCCCGAGACGGACTCCCCGCCGGAACCAACGATGGTCAGGACGCCCGACGTGGGCGATATCGTCACTGGTGAGACGGAACAGGGACAGGTCGAGGCGATCGTCGAGCGGATCGACTACCCCGACGCGGGCGCTCCGATCGTCTACATCGACGAATACCCGTACGCACTCCCGCTCGACAACTTCACCAGTGTTCACACGCCGGGCGAGAAGACCCTCCCCGAGCATGCTGTGTTCGGAACTGACCCACCGGAGCACCCGGTGTTCGAACCCGACGATGAGGTACCGGCATGAGCAACGTCATCCAGCGAGTCGAGCGTCGGGAGGTCGACGACTGGGGGTTCATCGTTGGCTTCAGCCACGCGTTGTACGGGGCGCTCACGCCCGACGGGAAGATTATCGCCTTCATCGGGTGGTGGCAATCCACGTATGCGACGCAGGCGCACTTGGCGACTGTTCGTGGAATCGCGGATGAGGAATACCGAGGGCGACCGCAACTCGACGGTGACACGGTCGTCGTCAACACGGCCTCGAGCCAGGTTCCAGAAGTGCTCCCGCCGTCCATGTACGAGTTCGCAACTCACGAGACAGCCGCGGCTCACGGGGTGGTGGCATAATGGGGTCTGTCGAGTTCGGTGAAGTCGAGTCGGTCAACGACGCCGCAGACAAGCAACCCGACGACACGGTCGACCACGTCCCTGACAACATGGCGCCGCACTTCGCTGGCGCGTACAAGAAGGGCGCACTGGCTCGCCGTGCTGGAGAGAGTAAGACGGCGAACCCGTACGACGCCCGGTACAACCCGAACTCGTGTATGGGCGGAGAGTGGGGTCACGTCTGGTCGAACGCCTGGCGACTCGGCTACAAGAACGAGAGCCGGAAGGAGGACGGCGACCGACTGATCGGCTACAACAAAGCATGGAAGATGGGGCGCTGATGGCGTCGGCTGATTCGGTCCCTGACTCCCACCCTCCGGAGGCCGACACCGAGGATTCGGAGGCCGTGCCGGACGAGCTCAAGTGCTACAACTTCGACGCGTGCGGAAACGCGACTCCAGGCCCGTCTAACGGGTCGTGTGACGAGTGTATCGACGAGGCTCGCACCCGTGGACGGGGTCACGAGCTGGGATCGGACGAGTAACCATGACACACATTGAACAGCGGCCCTCACCGCCGGGGCGGGGTGCAACAGCCACGCGAACTGAATCGACTGAACTGTGCTGGTCGCTCACGCGATCGGCCCGAACTGAATCGAATCCCTGTACCAAGGTGAAAAACACATATGGCGCAACACACTCGCCCGTATCCCTACGTAGAGTCTCGCCGGAACAAACAGCTCATGGCCCTGCACGAGAAGGGGCCGCTACTCGGAGACGAGCTCCCGAACGGCGCACGATTTACCCCGCAGGCCCGCCGGTACGTCGGTGGACTGCACCCGCCCTGGGGTCGGGGCCAGTCGGTATGGTACCTCTGGGGCGACGAGCGAGCCGCAATGAAGCGGTTCGTTCAACAGTACGAAGACGAGATACGGGAGACAATGGATGCGAAGAACAACGCGCTATCGACGCGGCTCGACGACGCGCTCTGGCGGATGCTCTGCGAAGAGTTCTTCTGGCTGGTATCGACCGAAGACGAGCGAACGGAGATAGCGAAGCAACAACGAAAGACCAGATCCAAGCAGATCCAGGACGAGATCGACGCGGAAGCCGACGAGGTGGAGGAAGTCGATGTCTGACGACGATGCGGAGGTCGAGTTCGACGACTCGCTCGACCCTGGGAACCGAACGGTGTACTTCGAACGAAGTCAAGACGACGAGAAGGAGTACCCGGACACGTACCGGAAGGCATCCGTCACGGAGTTGGCATCGGGACGGGAAGTACTCAGAGTCGGTCTCACTGCGCGGCAACTCCAGGGATGGGCCGATACGCTCGGGGCAAAGCTCTCGGATGATCGGCGTCGGGTCGGTGAGGATCTTGCGACGGTCGACGAGGTGTACGTGCTGTACCTCACGCGTGATGGTGCACACGTCGAATCGAAGGGTGTCGCGTTCACGTTCAACGCGGCGAAGAAGGCGCAAGCCCGCCTGAGAGACGACCTGGAGATGCCGTGGTCTGAGGAGATCGAGATCGAGACGATCCCGTTCTTCACTGACTGACCACGGTGCCCGACCTTGCAGTAGATCAGTCAGCATACTAATCAATTGTGATTCATTCTAAATACGGGTGACACCTACCCTGTATCTATATGTCTGTATAGTGTAATCGACGGGTGACCGACACCTAATGACATTAATTGCCGAATTTACGATGACGACGCCGTTGCTCCGAGAGGCGGGACAAATGTCATCAGGGACGCGTGTGACGTTCGAGGACTTCGCGATCAATACGAACTCGGTCGGGGATGCGCGTGAAACGGTGATATTCTGGGGAGAAGGGGAGAATCTCAACAGCTTCGAAGAGGGGCTCCGCTCGAACGGGTACATCGAAAGTTACGAGATCCTCGCTGATGTGCCACCCGACCATCGACTGTATCGAGTGACGTTCACGCCGGAAGCGATGTGTCTCTCATCGTATGCGCTCGTCATGAAGCACAATCTCGTCTTTACCGATGTTCACGGAGAGAACGGGACGATCCACGCCAGGGCACGTGTGCATGACCGCGATCGACTCAAGGGATTTCTCGCAGATATGGGCGACATCCCCGAGCTCACGATCGAAGTAGATGGGCTCTACGACGAAGTAGCAAACGCGGACACGTACACGAGTGGCCGGTTCAAGATCTCACCTGCACAGCGGAAGGCGTTGGAACTCGCCCTCGATACCGGGTACTTCGAAGAGCCTCGAGAGACGACGCTCGAGGAGCTCGGAGATGAGCTGGGCGTCTCCGAAGGGGCGGTGGGTGGTCGCATTCGTCGTGGAGTACGGGCGCTCGTCGAGTATTATCTAAAACAGTAATTGGGCCGATACGGTATTTAAAAGCTCTAACAGTAGAGGCCCAGGTTTAGTGTCTCACTGAGA
This sequence comes from Halorarum halophilum, assembly GCF_013401515.1. NCBI lineage: Archaea > Methanobacteriati > Methanobacteriota > Halobacteria > Halobacteriales > Haloferacaceae > Halorarum > Halorarum halophilum. The sequence continues at coordinate 120,926 of NZ_CP058532.1, forward strand.
GTGTGTTTACTCGGAAACGTGTCTCTGCACCAGAGCGTCCGGTTTGGTGTGAGGTCGGGGTAGAGATATCCCTCGGCGTGTATGTCCAGAATTTCTATGGGACATCGAAAATCACGAAGACGGTAGTGTGAATTTCAATATAAGACTTCATACATATCCGAAGGTTTAACTTCTATTCGCGTATAGGTACCACTACCCCTTCAGATAGGGGTCGTTGCCCTACCCAGGCAACAGCTACCCACACCTCCCCAGATGTCGACCGCCCCCGATGCACGACCGGTGTCACCGGTCCGTGCAGAGACGAAACCGCTGGTCCGCCCCACCGCCATCGCTGGCGATAGTGAGTACGTGGTCCAGTTCGAGATCGATCGTTCGGTTAGCTCGCACTCAGCGATTCAGGAGCGAGCTCGAACGATCTGGTCATCCCCTGAGGCGCTTCGCAACGACAGGTTCAGCGAGCGCCTCATCGCGTCCGAGTCGGGAGTAATCGATGGGATTTGTGGTGGCGTCCTCCGGCACTCGCCCGAGCAGACGCTGTGGTGCGATAAGTACCGCGGTGTCCACCTCCTCGCAGGAGCATGGGCTGGATACGTCGAGGGATGCCAGCGTCACCACATCGAAGAACCATGAACACCGAACCCAACGACATACTCGAAGAACAGAAGGAGATGTTCACCGCCAAGAACGACGACTACCGCGACACCTGGATCGTGTCGGGGATGGCGCTCTCGGCGCTGCACAGCGAGCCGGTCACGCTCGAAACAGACATCGACCACATCGTGAACGGGAACGTTCACCGCCTGCTCGACAAGATCCTCCGCGGCTACAGCACCGCGGTCATCAACGACGACGTGAACTTCGAAGCGGCCGTGGACTCGTTCCGCGACGCGGCCACCTACGCGGCGATGATCGCGTCCGCGCTCGAAGGAGAACCGACGACTCGCCTCCAGACCGCCTACGACAACGCGCTGGGAGAAACGCCCGGCGTCCGCGAAGAGACGGTCAAGATCACGGCGCACGACGAAGCGTCGACCAATGGAACGGCATCGGACACGGAGGCGGAACAATGAGCTGGGAGACCGCGTTCGACGACCGCTACCAGGAGATGGCCTGGGTCGTCGCCGACCAGCAGGAGATGCTCCCCGAGTACACCGGCCAGAACGACTACCAGCTCCAGCTCGACGCGATCCGGGCGGGGACGCTCGACCTGTCGGCTGCGATCCGCGGCGTCGGTCGCCACGACGAGGACGCGCTCGGGACGGAACTCGCCCGCCTGCTCGTCGCCGTCCACCAGCTCTCGGTCTCCCTCGATGTCAGCCCGTGGGAGTACTACCGAGATGAGCAGAAAAACAACATGAACAAAACGGGCGTAACGGCCGCCAGCGGGTCTCTCGGCAACGACCAGTAAAACCGCAAGCAGGCGGCTACGTATAGACTTATAACCCTTCGTCGATTACTCACAAGGTACCCACTCCTGGAACGGAGTGTATCAGATTAGCCGAATATGAGCAAACCAGACATGAGTGTGCGCCTCCCCAAGAAGCGAACGAACGGTGCCACCCTCGCCGACAACCTAACCGAGAACGCCTACGACCGAATCATCCCGCCACGCTATCTCAAGAAAGACGCAGACGGGAACCTCCTCGAAGAGACCGAAGATCTGTTCGAACGCGTCGCCAAGAACATCGCCGTCGCCGAAGCCGTCTACACGGCTGACGACGTCCAGATCCAGCCAAAGCACATCAAGCCCGACCACCCCCGACGCGCCGACATCGTCGACGACGTGTTCGGCTGTGGTGACGGATGCCCGCTCGACGAGTCCGTCCCCCTCACCGAAGAGAACGCCAAATGGGTCGACTACGATGCCCTCATCGACGGTCTCCCGGATGCCACCACAAAGGTCGTCGAAGGGATGCAAACCCAGTTCCAGATCCTGATGGAACAGCTGGACTTCGTTCCGAACAGCCCGACGCTCGCGAACGCCGGCGACGAGCTCCAGCAGCTCAGCGCCTGCTTCGTCATGAGCCCGCAGGACGATCTCGATGACATCCACAACACGCTCACGGACGCGGCGCTGACGTTCCAGTCCGGCGGCGGCGTTGGCTACGCGTTCTCGTACCTGCGCCCGTACGGTGACACGGTCGGCTCGACTGGTGGCATCGCCTCTGGTCCGCTGACGTTCATGCGGACGTACGACCAGATGTGCCAGACGATCGCCCAGGGCGGCATGCGCCGTGGGGCGCAGATGGGCGTCATGCGCGTGACTCACCCCGACGTCATCTTCTTCATCCACAGCAAGAACAAGGACGTCAGTCTGGCCCAGGCGCTCCGCCTGGACGACCCGAAGGACTACACGAACACCTCCTACGGCGAGGCACTCGCGGAAGCACGCCAGATCCTCGACCGGTTCACCACCGACGACGGCCAGATCGACCCGCACCTCCGGAACGCGGTCGAAGCACAGCTCGCCAACTTCAACATCAGCGTCACCGTGACGGACGAGTTCATGGAGGCCGTCAAGAACGACGACATCCACACGTTCATCAACCCGCGCACGGGCGAGCCGCACATCGCGACCGCAGAGACCGAGGAGATGTACGGGTGGTTCGATCTCGACGAGTACGTCACCGTGGGCGAACCGCTCGCGATCCCCGCCCGGGAGATCTGGGAAGACATCATCGAAGGCGCTCACGAGAACGGCGAGCCGGGCGTCCTGTTCATCGATGCTGCGAACCACGACCACTCGTTTCCGACCGAGTCGACGCCGACGTGGAACGGGGATGCAGACCCGTTCGAGATGTCCACCACGAACCCGTGTGGCGAGCAGTGGCTCATGGAGAACGAGGCGTGCAACCTCGGTCACATCAACCTCAGCACGATCGTCGACGAAGACGCCCTCGACTGGCGCGAGTGGGTGGACGACGAGTACCCCTTCGGCATGTCGGACGACGCCGAAGAGCTCCGGCTGGCGATCCGTGACTTCCTCGACGACGCGATCGACTGGGGCGAGCTCAACTCACGCGTGGAGCTCGGAACGCGGTTCCTCGACAACGTCGTCACCATGTCGGCGTTCCCCACCCCCGAGATCGAAGAGACGGTCCGGAAGAACCGCAAGATCGGCCTCGGCGTCATGGGGCTGGCTCAGCTGTTCGTCCAGCTCGGGACCAAGTACGGCTCCGACACGTCGAACGAGGTTACCCGTCAGGTGATGCGCCACATCAACCAGCGGTCGAAGAAGGCGAGCCGTGACCTCGCTCGTGACCGGGGCGCGTTCGAGAACTGGCGGCACAGTAAGTACGCTGACGTGGCGAACCACGCCGACTGGTTCGAACGCCAGACCGGGGAGAGCGCCGGCGACTGGTACGACGAAGGCGGCTACCCGATTCGCAATCACAACACGACGACGATCGCGCCCACGGGGACGACCGGGATGATCGGTAACACCAGCGGCGGCTGTGAACCCATCTACCAAGTCGCGTACAAGAAGAACGTCAGTCAGGACATCCAGGGAGACGAGCAGCTCGTCGAGTTCGACGACTACTTCCTGCGCGTGCTCGAGGCGAACGACATCGACGTCGAGGCGGCCAAGCAGGAGGCGCTCGACCAGATGAACGCAAACGAGTTCGAGGGTGTCCAGTCGCTCGAGACGGTTCCAGACGCGATCGGCGAGCTATTCGTCACCACGGACATGCTCACCGGGAAGGAGCACGCTGCGATCCAGTGTGCCGCCCAGGAGGGAGTCGACTCGGCCATCTCGAAGACGGTCAACTTCCCGAACGACGCCACGCGAGAAGACGTCGCCGAGGTGTACGAGTACCTCTGGGAGAACGGTGCCAAGGGCGGAACCGTCTACCGTGACGGCTCGCGCTCGAAGCAGGTGCTCTCGACTCGCGCGGATCACGGCATGGGAGCCGACACGAGTGATCTCTCGCGCGAGGAGGCCGAAGAGCTGATCGATGAGATCGCGGACGAACACGGCATCCCGCTCGTCCCGAGTACGGTCAATGCCGACGGTGAGGCGGTCGCTGAACCGAGGGACCCCGGCAAGGTGCTGGAGGCTCGGCGAGAACGCATCAAGACCGGGTACGGACAGATGTACGTCAACATCGGCTTCGACGAGGAAGGACGCCCGGTCGAGACGATCTGCAACATCGGGAAGTCGGGCGGGTTCACCAACTCGATGGTCGAGGCGATCGGCAAGTTGTCCTCGCTCGCGCTCCAGGCTGGTGTCCCAGCCGAGGAAGTGATCGAGAAGCTGGACGGGATCAGCTCACCGGACATCGCGTTCGACGACGGCGAGCAGATCGCCTCCCTTCCCGACGGGATCGCGGCGGCGCTCCAGCGGGCGATCGAGTCCCGCCAGGATGCAACGCTCCAGATCAACGCGTACGATGACCACAATCCGAACGATCAGTCGTGTGCCGACTGTGGCGCGGCGGTCGTCATGATCGGTGGCTGTCCAGCCTGTGCAGAAGAGTGCGGCTGGTCGAAGTGCGGGTAATCAGGTAGATCGACCACCTGCTGTTTTTGGCACTGCTTGCGAATCGATGCAGGGGGAGTGGTAAGCTACAAAACACGTAAATACTGATAGTACCAACTTTCTGATAACCTCCCCGGGTATCTCATGGAAAAGGAGACTGCGGAAGTGTCGTCGACCACCAACTGGCTGCACCCGCAGCTCCGAAGCGCAGGTCTCGACATCTACGACATCGAAGGGTACAGTCTGGACGAAGACACCGAGTCGGTCGAGCTCCTGATCGACAGAGTCCGCGTCGACGACGTTCGCGGCTACAACCCAGGGCGTGTCTGGCGCGAGTACCAGGGAATGGCTGACGACGACGAGGTTCACGCCAAGCACATGCTCGCACGACGGGCCGACTGTGACTACACGGTCGCGTTGTACGACGACGAGCGCGTTCGGGTGTACTTCATTTCCGAACACACGGCCAAGCCCCTGACGGACGAGCTCACGTTCCCTGAGTTCGGCGTGTGGGTGTTCTCGCACAATTCGACCACGGAGCTGAGCAAGGAGTTCATCCACGACGAGCAGTTCCCCAGCCTGGACGCGGCCCTCCGTGCGAACGGGACGCCGTGGCCGCCGAACCTCGACGGGTTCTGGTACGACGGTGATCGGGTGCGGTGCCTGATCGAGTACCAGACGACGAACGTCACGTCGCCCGCGAACCACTCGAACAATCGCTACTTCTCGGAGGATCTCGGTCGGTGGAAACACCTGTGGGGAATGGCGGAGGCGCTGGACCTTCCCCTGGTGATCGTGGTGTGGTCACCGAACGACCAGTACGCGGATGAGGTAAAGGTGAAGCTCGTCCATGACGTTCAGTTCGTCGGTCGGGAGCGTGGTCTCTCGTATGCGGATGTGAAGCTCCTGGATGCAGACTCCGTCGCAGAACACCTCGCTGAGCTCGTCGACTGATCAGTACGTCAGTTCCCAGGCGATCCAGACGATCTCGTTTGCGAGCTCGGCCAGTCCCCTGTTGTTGTGAACGATCGCGTCGGCACGGTCGAAGTACTCGCCCATGCCTGCATTGTGTTCACGGTCGGTCCGTTCTTCGAGTTTCTGGGCGGCGACGTCGTGGTCTTCGTACCCTTCCCCCCTCCCTGTACGGGCTGCAAACCACTCTACACGGGATTCGTCGGGGGCCGCGACCCACACAACGACGGTCTCAACGCCTAATTCGGCCTCCAGGTACTCGAGTTCGGCGGGATTCCTCGTTCCTTCCAGGACTACGAGTTCGTGGTCGTCGAGGAGATCTTCGAGGTGGTCGGCACAGGCGACGGCGACTCCGTGTGGGCCGTGTTCGTCTCGGAGTTGCTGGGCGTAGTCCCACACTTCGTCTTCGGTGGTCCAGTTCACGGTGTCGCGGAGGACGTCGCCCATGCCGACGACGGGCCAGTCGGCGTCTGCGAGGATCGAGGCGGCGGTGCTCTTTCCGCTGGCGGGGTATCCTGTGAGGGCTAATACTGTCATACTGATACATCATCTGTCTGTTAGCATGTAGGTTCCGGTAGAACACGGACATGCCACCAGTATCGGCTGTTCTCGAAGGATGCCATAGAACATTTGGGAAAACTGGTATATATGTCTCTGCGTGTTCGATTCATTGATGGGTGACCCACAGACCGCCGAAATCCTTCTCGACACCCCCGAGGTAGTCGTGGAGTCGGCTGCTGAGGATGGGACCAGGAGCGTGAAGCTCGTTGGTACCATGTTCGCAGACGGTCTCAACGCTAATGCCTGGGGCCTTACCGAGAAGGGTGCCAAGGCGATCGCGTCCTCACTGGAGGGTGCAGATCTGACGGCTGGTCATCCTGACGTTGTTGGCTATGGATTCACGAGATCCATCCACGACGGACCCGGCAAACCCATCGGCACGGTCGCCAGTACCGGTGTTCAGTACTTCGAAGGTGCGATGATGGCTGCGTCCGGTGGAGGCTACTCCGCCGAGTACGAAGCTGAAGTAACCTCCCCGGCATACGCCGAGGACTTCGAACAGGGACTGATGATCGGTGGCGACTACGGCGTTAGCATCGGGATTACCGCTGCTGACGAGGATGCCATCTGTTCCATCGATGGCGAAAACTTCGCGGAGTGCAAGCACTACCGCGGAGAGGAAGTTGACGGCAAGATCGCCGGTCCCCTCTACGATGCTGGAGAAGCCGACCACCTCGCGGTGGTCTACGTTCCAGCGTGGGAAGAGGCGGACGCTGAGGTCAACGCGAACGCAGCGATGCTCGCATCGTCTGCGGACGAGTTCTTCGGCCAACCATTCGATGAGAAGCACCAGCAAGCAGACGCGATAGCCGACGAGCACGGCGATGACGCCGGCGACGATCGGTACCAGGTCATGGTCACACCTGACCCGGATTTCACGTTACAACTACCATGAGCGACGACAACCCCAGCCAGCACACGGTCGCGCTCGCCGACCTCTCCGTTCAGAAGATCCGGTCTGAGAACGAGCAGGTCGCCGAGGAGCTCGCCCGTCTGGAGGGCCGCGTCGAGACGCTCGAGTCCGAGAAGGCCGAGGCGGAAGCCACGGTCACTCAGCTCGAGGAGACTGTCGACAGCTTCGACGACGAGAAGCAGGCGGCACTCGACGACCAAGCGGCCGAGTACAGTGAAGAAATCGACGAGCTCAACGAAGAGCTCGAAGCCAAGACCGAGATCATCAACGAGATCCGTGAGGCCGAGCGCGCAGAGGCGCTGGGCCGACTCCGCGAGGCATACGCCGCCGCGACGGGTGCCGAGGATGAGGAGGTCGACGAGAAGCTCGCCGAGTTCGAGGAGGCTCCCAAGGCCACCGTCGAAGCGGCCACCGAGGGCTACGAGGTCGCAGCAGAGCGATCCGCCCAGGCCGCAGAGCAGGCGTCCGGCGTCGAGTCCGAAGAAGAGGATCTCGGCGGCACCGCTGAGAACGCCTCGGCGGACACGACCGAAGACCGGAAGGCCGAGATCGCCCGCGAGATGGGTGTTCTCGACCAGCTCGAAGCAGCTGAGAACCTGAAGCCGCAGGGCTTCGAGGTCAACCCAGAGGGGGTACAGCAGTAAGATGTCCCGAGTAGCAGAAGTGGGCGACAACCTCAAGTTCACGGCCGACGGCGCTGTCGGCTTCGACTCTGAGGGGTACGTCCTGGTCCCCGGCGACGACGGCGACCGCCACGTCAAGAAGGCGGCCGCCGGCACTGGCACCACTACCGCCTTCATGGGCGTGAACCACAAGTCGACGTACAACTACGACGGCACCCAGGTTCTCACCGGCCAGCCGGTCGGCGTGATCCAGGACGGCGTCGCGAACGTCCTCGCGATGGGCGGCGTCGACTACAACCAGGGTGACACCCTGTACTTCCCGACGACCGGGGAGGACGCTGGTGTCGCCTCGACGTCGGACAACACGAACACCGAAGTCGGCACCGTGGTCGAAGGCCACGACGACTCGGGCGGGTCTGCGAGTGACCCGGTTCTCCTGAAGGTCCGCGTGGACGGGAGGGTCTAATCATGGCTAACGACACTATCGAGAACATCGCCTCCTTTGGCGAGACGACGGAAGACGACGTACTTCGCCGTGAAGTCGTCCGCGAACTGCTCTACAAGCAGGCGGGCAACCTCAGCGTCGGAACGCAGCTGGTCGACACGACGACGTTCAACATGCTGGACGTCAAGTTCGACTACCCCGGCGAGATGTCGGCGGAATACCCGGTCGCACAGGACACCACGGTCGATCGCCAGAAGATCACGTGGAACGAGTTCGACATGTCCCTCCAGCAGGGTGAGGGTCGGTACTTCATCGCCGACTCCGCGAAGCTCCGGGGCATGGGCGACCTCCAGCAGCGGTTCACCCAGCAGCGACAGGGTGAGGCGCTCGCCCGCCGGAAGGACGAGAACATCCTCGAGACGCTCCTCGGTGGCGCGCCCTCCTCGAACGACGACACCCAGGCGGGTGGCGACGAGTGGGACACGGCCAACGCGGACATCGTCGAGGAGATGACCGGCATGTGGACCGACATCCTCACGAACGCGCCGATCAACAACGCGAACATCGGCAACTTCTCGGTCGTCCTCCCGATCGAGATCTGGGCCGAGCTCAACCAGGTCGAGCTCATCAACAACGTCCAGCAGCAGCTCCGTGAGTACCTCGGCTCCACGTTCGGGTTCAGCATCTACCCGACGAAGCTGGGTCTCCACGAGGATGACCAGGTCAACCTCCAGGACGAGGCGATCATGATGATCCCCGGCGACGAGACCGCCATCCACGGCGTCCTCAGCGACGAGGCCGCGAACTCGGCTGGCGTCCCGCTCGTCGAGCAGGAACGCATCGCCGGCCGCGGTGAGGAGTACATCGTGAGCCAGTGGTTCAACACCGCGATCGTCGAGCACGAGGGTGCCGGCTCCGGTGAGAGCCCGCGCATCGCCGTCCGCCGGAACATCAACAGCAACCAGTAATCGGACTGGTCCACCTGCTGAGTTCCAATGAACAACACAGTCAACGCCGTTGAAACGGTCACCGGGGTTGACGCACTCCCCCACGAGGTGGGGTCGATTCGGCTGGGCTAACACCAGCCTACGTTCCCATGATCGATTTTATCGAAGATTACGACACGCTCACCGTGGACGAGGTCGTCGAGCGGCTCGATGACAGGACCGCCGACGAGCTCACCACGCTCAGAGAGTACGAAGAACAGCACAAGGGGAGGGTGACACTACTGGAAGTCATCGATGAACAACTCGAACCCGCAGACCCCGACGGAGACGCCGACGACGCGGACTCCGATGGAGGTCGCACGACTGATAGAGCAGAAGCAACGCCTCCGGCCAGGAGCGTCAGTGAGCCGGTCGACGAAGACGACACTGGAGTCGCTGAGTCGAGTACGGGAGCTGAACCAGCGGACGACGAACGTCGCGACGACGGTCGCCGAGCTGAAACAGAGCCTGAGCCAGCAATGACCACGAACGGACCCGACTTCGGCGACGAAGTGACGGTCCGGTACCACGGCGCCGGTCGTGGATACGTCGGCGGCGAGTGGTTCGATGGTGGCCGCGAAGAACGCACCATCACCTACTCCAGCCGAGTCGAGTCAGCGATCGACGACGGCACGTTGGTCCTCACAGACTGACATGCCACCACACACAGGAGACACCACATGAACGACTGTCCAATCGACGACTACGACCAAATGACCGTCGGCGAAGTAGAGTCAGCTATCAGCCCGTACACGAACGGACTCGAACAGCTCTCCGACTCTGACATCGTCGAACGGCTCGAACTGGTCACCGCGGTGCTCGAATACGAACAAGCGAACAAAGACCGGAAGACGGCAACCGGGGCTATCACGGACGTTCGTGACGGGCTTCGTGCCGAAGCACGACCACGTGGCCTACTCACCCAGGACGAAGCTGACGCTGAAGCGGCGACTGAAGACGCAGACGAAGGCGATGACAACGCTGCTGACGATGCTGATGATGGTGATGAAGATCTCGCTTCTGGGGATGCGGCTGACGCCGACGATGATTCGGCTGAAGCTGAAGAATCGGCGGAGCCGGAAGACGAAGAACCCGTAGACCGCGGGCTCGGCCCGATGGAAGAGCGCGATCAGGAAGCGAAGCACCTCTCGTTCAGCGGGAACGATGGTCGCGACCGCATCCTCGTTCGCAACCCGGGACGAACGTCTGCGAACATCGCTGGCTTCGGCTTCCAGCCGGGTGAAGTGAAGGACCTCGTCGTCGACGACAAGCTCCGCAAGGCGATCCGGCGCAACAAGCTCCAGGTCGTGAAGGGGTAGGCTCCGATGCCAGTCGCAGTGAGTGACGTTCGGACGGCGCTCAACGAGCTCGACGAGGACGCGATCCCTGACTCCGTCATCACGCAGAAGATCGAGCAGGCGGAGACGATCGTCGAAGGCCACGGTGTGAAGAGCACCGACGACCAGTTCGACTACGCTGTCACGCAGACGGCGGCGTACATGGCGTTCACGGCCAGCCCGCCGATGGAGCAGAAGCGAGTCCTCGATGCCAGCTCGTCGTGGAACGTCGACGCGTACATCGAGAACCTCAAGTGGCAAATGGACCTCGCGTTAGAGTCCGCTGGCGGCGCGACTGGTGGCACCTCTGCGGGAATCGTCGGGAACACGGAAGGGGTCATCAGAGAAGCTGACGACCTGGTTTGGGACTGATTTTACCAAACCTGGTATGAAGTACGTGGGTCGTACCGTCCTCTATGGTTAGTTCAGTCCGAGACATCAACCGTATCCCGGAAGCGATCATTGTCTTGGACGAAGCCCAGGAGCAGTACCTCGAACACCTCGGGAAGGCCATGCTCGAGCAGATCGATCAGGGCTTCGACAAGGGAACGGACGCACTGGGACAGCCGTGGGCTGAGCTCGACGCTGAAACAGTCGCCCGGAAGGGACACAGCGACGTGCTGATCGATAGCGGTGACTTCCGCGATTCGTTCACCTATCAAGTCGACGAGCGTCGGAACGCGGTTGCGGTCGGCTCGAACTCGCCGCTGATCGAATACCACGAGTTCGGAACACAGGACATGCCGCGTCGCCCGATCCTCCAGCCAGCGTCGACGTGGGCTGAACAGAAGTTGATCGTCCCGCTCGGAAAGGAGGTCATCGGTAACGCGCTCGACGGGGTGACGTTCTGATGCCGGATTTCAACGTCTCGGACGCGATCATGAACGACGGCCGCTGGCGGACGACTGTCACCGTCACGCCCCGTGGGACGGTCTCGAACACGGGTGGGTACGCGACCGAAACGGATGGCGCGACGGTACAGGTCGAGGCGGTCATTCGGCCAGCGGACGTCTCTCGGTACGCAGTCATTGCCGAAGGACTCTCGAACGGGGCCGACTACGTCATGTTCGTCAGAGACGACGCCCAGGTCTCGTCTGGCGACCAGCTCGACTACCGGGGGACCACCTACGAGGTCCGCGGGCTGGAGCTCGACCCGTACGACGGACTGGCCGTCTTCGAACTCGCCGAGGAGCTGAGCTAAGATGTTAACCCACGCGGAACAGCAGCGAATCTATAACTCGGTACCCACGTCGTTCTCGGTTGACTGGGCCGGTCAGCAGTACGACTACGACAACATCCCGATCTGGTGGGCCGATCAGTCACACGATATCGAGCTCCCGGAGATCGTCCTCGGCTGGAACGTCCAAGGCGTCGAGAAGGACGATGAGCAATCGCTCAATCAGGTCACCGAGTACGAGCCTAACGAGAACGACTCCACGGTCGACATCACGAAAGGCGTGCGGGTCTACGACGAGATGTACGTCGAGTTCTCGGTCGAGGCCGATCTCGATTCGAACGGTGTCCCCGCGGCGATTCGGTCGAACGAGTTCGGCGGTGTGCTCCTGGACCACTTCCGGTTCGTGTTCGATCAGAACAGTGAGGGGGCGAACGGCGAACGTCCGGTCGTCGCCAGGGTGACTGGCGAACCCAGCGTCGTGCCGTCTCGTGTGGACGGCGATCGGCGGCGCCGTGCTCAGTTCCAGGTTCGATTCCACTACATGGACACGCACGTCGATACCGTCGACGCCGCCGACGAAGTGCAGTGGACGGTGGAGCTCGATCAGAACGACGATGGAAGCGTCGATTCGTCGAGTTCGTTCTCGAGCGGCCAATAACCGCCTGTAGACGGCTTCCTGAGCACAAAACCCCTACCCTCTACGGGCTGAACATGTCCTTCCGCGGGGTTCCATATCTGACGAACGTGTATTATGCCCTTATGATGGGTTTCGCGGGCACCTCCGGCGAGTCTACGGGGTAGAACATTCGTGAAAACTGGTATATAGGCAAGATAGTGTTTTCTCTGATGAACCGCTAATGCCAACCAGTGTAGTTGACATCACCCTGTCTTCCTCCACCGGAGCGACGGCGAAGGAGACCTACAACGACATCGTCGTTATCGGTCACTCCACGTCCGCTCCCACGCCAGGGTATGCCACCGCCAAACGGTACACGTCCGCTGACGACGTAGAATCCGACCACGGCGCGAACTCTGACGTCCACACCGCCTCAGAAGCCCTCGCGGAGATGGGCGTCCAGGAGTGGCGCGTCATCGTGGCGGATGAACAGACCGTCTCCGACGAAGTCGTCGGCAACTCAGACTCGAGTGCTGTCGACTTCGGTACGGTGACGAACTTCCCGATGCATGACGACGACTCAGCCGTCACCATCACCCTCGACGGGACGGACCAGACGGTCGAGTTCCGCACGGACTCGGACCTGAGCTCTGCGAACCCTGCATCGGGGACCGCCTACGTGAACACCGACACCGGCGAGATCAAGACCGGAGACACCACGAGTGGGTCCGGCGCCGGAATCGAGGTCGACTACACGTACCTCGACTGGGGCCCCGTCAAGACCGAGCTCGAACCGCTCGGAATCGACCTCGCGATCATGGCCGATACGCAGTTCGGCCGCGCCGGGATCGGCAACCTCGACGAGCTCCAGAGCTGGGCGTCTGCGAACGACGCCGCAGTCGTCGCCGCCTCCGTCAACGGAGACAACGAGGCATCGGAATCAGATGCGATGGACATCGCCCACGAAGTCGCCGCCTACGTCTCAAGCGGTGACCTGATGCAGGTCGCCCACAAGAGCGGCGACGACGTCGCGGCGACCATCGCCGGACAGCTCGGCGTCAACGAAGCCTGGTTCGACCCGTTCTGGGACGGCGACGGCTACCCGTTCTCGACGGGCTACTACTCCCGCGCGAACGTCGGCGACCCCTCCTCGAAGGGAACGTTCGAAGGTGGCGACGCCTCGAACGGCGAGGGTGCGACCAACGTGGTCATCAACGTCGACGGGACGAAGGTCCTCTCCAACTCGCTGACCACGGCCGGCGCGTCCTCGAACTACCAGTTCTTCGACGTCGCCCGGACGGAATCGTTCGTCGCGAGTGAGGTCGAAAACGCGCTCACGTCGCTCCGACTGTCCACTGACCAGATCCCGTACACCGAGCAGGGACGCTCGGCGATCATCGGGGCGATCCGAGGCCAGCTCCAGGAGTACGTCTCCGGCCAGGGTGCGCCGCTGTCCGACCTGGACATCACGGCGCCGACGATCGACCAGATCAGTGACTCGGACAAGGCGAACCGCGTGTTCCCGAACATCAACGTGACCGGCACGCTCGCCGGCAACGTCCACGAGTTCGGTGTCAAGCTGAACGTGAAGGTCTAAAGGGGGTGAAATAATATGTCAAAATCCGAATACGACGCACGTGAAGTATCGATCATGGTCAACGGCGTAGCGATCGCCGACCTGGACTCGTTCGGCTACGACCAGAGCAAGGCCCACGAACTCCAGCGGACCCTCGATGAGGGCTCCATCTGGGTCAAGGGCACCGGTGAGTTCACCGGCACCGTGGTGATGAAGGCGACGTCCGACAACATCCCCGACGTCGAGGACCTGTTCCAGAACGACGAGGTCTTCGACATCACCATCCAGTACGCGAGTACTGAACCCCGTAACGAGAGCATCTTCACCCGGGCGATGCTCCTCGACTGGGGGCCGTCCGACTACGAGCTCGATGGGCTCCCGACGTTCGAGGGGTCCTGGGAAGCTGACGAGGTCGCGCACAGCTAAACCTCTCAGCAAAACGGTTATTACTACACGCTCAGTAATCTGATATATGACAGACGCTGACAAGTCTGGAGACGATGTCATGGACACGCGAGATGTTACCGATCTCAGCCATGACGAAACCGAAGACGCGGTCGACGACCTTCTCGGGATTCCACACGACCAGCGCCCAGAACGCAATCTGGACCGCGACGATGACGGAGAAACGCAACTCCGGCCCGAGGTCGAAGCCCACATGGAAGCCGCCCGCGAACGCGAGGAAGCCCAGACCGAGGACAGCACCGAAGTGACCGTCAGCTCGCTCGACGAGCCCGACGAGTGGGAGAACTTCGACTTCGACGCACAGGAATGGACGCTCGACGACGCCCGTGGCCCAGAGATCCGTGAAGTTCGCGGCATGAAGTTCCTGTTCGATGAACCCGAAGACGACGATGAGATCCTCAACGCGCTCGAAGTCGCCGACGGTGGCGACCGCTGGGACCAGATGTTCGCATTCGTCGGTCTCGTCGTCCAGAAGCCCGACGTGACGCGAGAGCGGTGGGACGGGATGGGCTTCGCCGCCCGGCTCTCGCTCGGCTCCCAGGCGGCTGACTACCTGGGGCTCGACGAGGGTTTTCTCGACGAGTAGGAGGCTGGGCGCAGTCGCCTGCTGGTCGCATCACCGTCAGTATCGCCCTCAGATTCAACTGGCCGATCGAACGCGTCGCGGCGTGGCCGTGGCGCCGGAAGATGGCCTACGCACTCGCGATCGGCGCAGTCGAGAACGCGGACAACGCGACGTCCGAGCTCCCGACTGTCGACGCGAACTCGCTCCCTGCTGGCGCGTCAGCCCCCACATCGACGCACGTCCCATCCGGGCGTGACGTCCACCCCTCCGTCGCGAAACACGGCAACATCGTCCATATCGAGAACGGCAACTAACCGGACATGCCACCACCAACGGTGGCGCCCGCCGTGCCCGCTTCTCCTTCTTGCCTGAAAACTGGTATATACGCCAGATAGTGTTCGTACAGATGAATGGCGGAGTTCGTACGCCATGGCCGCCCGGCTATCGGTGATGATCGTCTGGAATCCCGGGGTGAGTAGCCATGGTGTTCCAGCAAATCCGTCATCTGTTCATTACACTCGACGCAACCGACAAAGCAACGCGGAAACTCAAGCAGGTCGATCGGACCACTGACGATCTCTCACGGACGCAAGTCCAGGCGGCTGAGAACACCCGGAAGTTCCGGCGCCGGCTGGTCGCTGCGGGATTCGGTGCGGCGATCCTCACCGGCGTGATGGCGCGCATGGTGACCCAGACCGCTGAGGTCGACCGGACGTTCGCCCGTATCTCGGGGACCAGCGGTGCAACCGCCGAGGAGATGGCGAAGATCACGGGTGAAGCCGAGAAGATCGGCGCCGAGATGCCCGTGCTCATGTCCGATGCGGCTCAGTCGTTCGAGCAACTCAGCTACGCTGGCTTCACGGTCGAAGAGCAGCTGGCGGCCGCGAACGATGTGACCGAGCTCGCAATCGCCGGGAACATCGAAATGGCGCAGGCCGCGCGTGTTGCAGCCACGACGATCCGAGCATTCGGGCTCGAGGCCGATGAGGTCTCACAGGTTACGAATACGATGGCGGCGACGTTCACTAACTCCGCCTTCACGATCGAGCAACTCGCCCAGTCGCTCGAGTACGTGCAGAACTCGGCTGCACAGGCCGGTCAGAGTATCAATGAAGTCGTCGCCGCACTCGGGACGCTCGCCGACGTCGGGCTCAGCGGCACGAAAGCCGGGACATCTCTCGAACGGATGTTTACTCGGCTCGCCAAGCAGAACGGTGAGACGGAGGACGCCATGGCCCAGCTGGGGCTGACGATGGACGATATCACCGACAAGAACGGTGATTTCCTCGAGCTGAGCGTCATCGTCCAGCTCCTGAACCAGCGCGTCGACGCACTTGGCGTCGGTGGGGCTGAGACGCTCAAGATCATGCAAGAGCTCTTCGGCGCTCGTGGTGGTCGTGCTGGAGCGGCACTCACGAACAACATCGACAAGTTCCTCGTGAAGATCGGCGACAACGCCCGTGCGGAGATCCACGCGACGATGGCGATGCTCAACGAGATGAACGAGACTGAGCTTGCTCGGACGAACGAGGTGCTCAACATGATCGTCTCCGACTTCGAGAACATTTCGTTCAGCATCGGTGCTGCGAGCTCGACACAGGACGTCCTCGCCCAACTCGTTACGGCGGCCGAAGTCGTCGACGAAGCGGATCTCGCGAACGCCGTCGGAATGGCCTTTGATGGCATCTCCGGACGGACGGCGGAGATCCTCGCTGCTGACGTCGCTGCACTCCAGGAGATTCAGGCACAGGCCGACTCGCTCTCCGATACCGCACTCCAGCAACGCGTCCAGACTGAGTTCGGTCTCGACCAGGACGGTGCGGCGCAGATGGCACAGGCGATCAGAGCAGGAGAAGGGACCGCACACCTCGCGTCGTCGATCGAGGACATGACGATCTCGGCGGAACTGGCCCAGAAGCAGGTCGAGTCCCTCTGGGGCGAGATTGAATACCTCCAGGGCTCCGTCGAATCGCTCGTCCTCAAGATGGTCGCTGGTGCGAAGCCGGCACTGGACGTGTTCTTCGCGGGTGCGAAGGGACTGCTCGACGTGCTCAATTCGAACCGCGCAGTGGTTGCCGGTCTCGGGCTGGGCCTGTCCCTCCTGACGGCATCGCTCCTCGTCCTCACCGCTGTGTACGCAAAGCTGGCGATCTCATCTCACCTGACTACGATCGAGTTCTGGAACCAGACGGGCGCGTCATCCGCTGCAACTGCGGCGACGAGAGTTCAGACTGGTGCGACGAATCTCCTCACCGCGGCGAAGAACGGTGTCTTCGTCGCAACGGTGCGAGAGACCGCGGCGACGTACGCAAACGCGGCCTCGAAGTGGGCGAACGAGATGGCGACGCTCGCTCTCGTTGCAGCGAACGTCCTCCTCGGACGACAGAACGCGTTCCTGGCGATGCAGCAACTGAGCTTCAACAACACGCAGCGCCTGTCGACGATCCTGAAGACCAAGAGCGCACTCGCGTCGTACGGCCTCGCAGCCGCGGAGTTCATGGTCGCTGGGGCAAGTGCGCTCGCCGCCGGTGCGGTTGGGTTGCTCAGCGGCGCCTGGGTTGTGTTCCTCGCGCTCCCGCTGATCGGCCAGCTGGCGATTATCGCCGGCCTCCTGCTCGCGCTCCTGCTCACGGTCGGGGAGATCACGGGCAAGTTCATCGGCTGGACGAGCGCGGCCGATCAGACGAGCGGTGTACTGGGAAGCATCGGCGATACGATCAACTGGCTGCTCACCCCCGTGTACATGCTCATCGACGGCATCATGTGGGTGCTGGGGCTCCTCGTCGAGCTCGCAGACATTGCGATCATGGCGTACTTCAACGCCCTCGCGGACACGATCCTCTGGCTGGTCGCCCGGTTCATGGACCTGTACCACTGGTACGAACAGCTGGGCACGACCGGGAAGGTCCTCCTCGGCATCCTGTTGCCGATCCTTCCGATCATGTACGCGCTCGGGAAGGCGATGGATGCCGCTGGTCGAGCCACCGACAGGCTCGGCGACAGCTGGGAGGAGTTCAAGGAGAACGTCGGGGAGGGCTGGGCGGCCTTCGGGCTCATGATCGGCGACGAGATCCGGACCGTCCTCACCTGGCTCGACAGAGGGCGCAACGGCTTCGACTCGTTCGCGGCCGACGTGAACCAGACGATCGGCTGGATCGCGAGCCTCGTCAGTATGGGGACGGCGATGCTGGACGCGGTGTTCAGTGGCAACTTCAAACAGGCACAGACGCTGGCCAATGACCTCCAGTCCACGTTCGCAATGGGGCCTGGCGTCGGTGCGGCGGCTGGCCTGAGTACGGGCTCCAGCTCGTCGAGTGTCTCCCAGCAGAACCAGATGAGCGTCATCTTCCAGGGTGAAGTCCACGACGTCCAGAAGGTCGAAGAACAGGTCCGGAGAGGCGTCAAGGAGGCGTCGGACGAAGCGAAGCAGTCGATCGCGGACTCGCTGGGCATGGCGAGCGACTCATAATCCACAGAGAGACCAATGGCATTACTATTCCCAATCAGGTCAGGCGGCGGTGGCGAGCGAACGCCCATCAAGATCGGGCCGACGTATCTCGACGGCGTCGTCGGCGTCTCCGAACGCGGTGGGATGAACGCCCCGACAAAGCGAACGGAGGTGGGGTATTCGTACACCTCGAAGGTTCGCGCCGAGCCTGTCTCGGTCTCGATCGAAGCGTATGTCGAGCCAACGACGTACGGTCAGCTGACCGATCTTCGCGACGCCGATCGGCCCGTCCCGGTCACGGTCGGGTTCGTCTCACTCGGCGCGTCGAAAGTCGACGACATCCGAGTCGAGCAGACAGCCACGCGAACGTCTCACTACAAGGTGACCATCGACGTCACGCAGGTCCACGAAGCGAAGTCCGGGACTGCAACGCTTGTCATCGATGCCTCGAGCGGTGATAGCGGGTCAGGCTCAACGCACGCTGGCTCGGCCGCGCTCAAGGAACCGACGCTGGTCCGCTCACAGGATAAAGCAACGTCCGGCGGGCCCGGTGGAGACCACCCGAAGACCGACCAGGTCATGAGCTGGCTGGGGTTCTGATCCATGGCTATCGAAATCGTCCCGATCGACGAAGAGCACGCCAGCACGAAGCAGCCGATCCATCTCGAGGTATCGGGCCTCGATGCCTGGCCGACGCACCGCTTCCGCGTAACGCTCGACTGGAACCCGGTCATGGAGCGGTGGATCATCGAGATCACGCACCTGAACACCGACGCGGTTGTGCATACGGGCGCAGCCACCCTATATCAGCCGATGAGTGTCGACGGCTACGTCGATTTCATGTTCCTCGACCCGTCGAATCAGGCGGAGAAGATCACGCCACAGAACATCGGGAACAACGTCGTCCTCGGGGTGTTCCGCGGTGAAGAGGTGGACGCCTGATGGTCTGGAACCAGTATCGTCGCATCGACGCTGGCGCGATCTCGGTCGAAGAGCTCGACATGAGTATCGAGATCACCTCGGCGGAAAACGCCGGGACGGAGTTCGACGTGAGCATCTGGAACCTCACGGAATCGACGTGGAGAGGCGTCTCGGAAGGCGACGAATGTCGTGTCGTCCTCGGCTGGGAGGATGGCGATCGAAAGAGCGTCGTCCACGGAGAAGTCAAAAAGAAATCCAAAACGCCTGATAAGACCGATACACGTTTCCGTCTCAAAGGAGTCGATACGACTGACGAGTCCGTCAAGCGGTCGTTCTCCCGGACGTTTAGCGGGAAGCGGCCGGACCAGATCGCTCACGCAATCGCCGGTCAGATCGGACTCACGACAGGAGAGATTGAACCCGTGGTGAATGGACGTATCGACGACAACTGGGTCGTCACCAGTGACCGCCCTGCACGCTACTGGCTCGACGAGCTCGTCCGCGAAGCCGAAGCACGCTCGGAGTACGCCTGGGAGTGGTTCGTCGACACGGGCAAGTTCTACTTCGTCCAGAAAGACGGACGGAAGGAGGATACGATCGTCCTCTCGTATGAGAACACCCTGCTGTCGATCGGCGAAGCATCCGGGTCGACGGATGCGGAAGAACCAGGACTCGACTTCACGGCGATGTGTGAACCACTGCTCAGACGCGGTGGTGCAGTCATCGTCGACACGGACGACTACAGCGGCGCGTACAAGCTAACCGAGTACACCTACCGGTCGGATACGACCACTGGCGAACACGAGGTCAGCGGCCACCTCGCCCCGCTCGGGGTCAACTACAGGGTTGAATCATCATGACGACGAACATCCCCGCCCTCATCCGTGAGTACATCCAGGACGAGCTTCGCGGCGTCTACACGGTCTCGATGGTCGTCCTCGAATCGGTCGACATGGACGCCATGCGGTGTACGGTGTCGCTGAAACGTGACCAGGACGTCATCGTCGACAACGTCCCGATCGCATCGACGTTCGCTCGGAGTGACGGCTACGGGATCGTCGTCCCGGTCGAACCCGGCGAGACGGAAGGGTTCATCCTCCACGTGAAGGAACCGCTCGAGGACCTGATCGTCGACAGCGGTCACCAGGAGATCACCCAGCAGCGCCAGTTCTCCCCCGTCGACGCTGTGTTCTTCCCGACCATCTGGAACGCGAACGACACCACGCCGGCCCAGAACGTCGGCGATTACGAACAGGGCGAGTACCTCCTGGCACACCCGTCAGACTCGCTCATTCGCGTGAAGCCAGACGGCCGGGTCATCATCGAAGACTCGAATGGCCAGACCTGGACGATGGATGCCACCACCAACGAGACCAGGTTCGAACACCCGTCTGGACCGACGCTCACGATCAAGAACGGCGAGATCGATATCGAAGCGACCCAGGTGAAGATCGGTGATCTGGCCCAGGCGGTCGCCGTCGCTGTCCAGCAACACACGCACAACCTACGCCGGTGTGATGGGTCGACCGTCGATACCGACGAACCGAACGAAGACGGAACAGACACGCTGATCTCGTAACCAATGCCGACGCCAAACCACGATCTCGACGCGCCCGCCGCCGCCTCTACGAGCTGGAAGAAGAACTTCAACTACATCGACGTCCACCTGATGCTCCAGGGGACGAAGGCGAACCGGCCAGCCGCCGGCACGTCCGACCGCCTCTATCTCGCGACCGACGAGGGAATTATCTACCGCGACACGGGGGCTGGCTGGACGAACGTCCTCGACGAAGCTACGACATCAGCAATCGGGTACACGGACGACACACTCCTCACGTGGGGTGACGACGACGACTTCGCAACCCAGTTCGCGTCGGCAAACAACCAGTGGGAGCTCATCGACCAGACTGGGACATCATCAGAGCTCATCGCACACGTTCCGGCTGGTGGGAGCTTCACCCTCGACCGCGGGCTCGACCTGAACGGCCAGGATCTCGCAGACGGAGCAACGACTATCTGGAACGCCAGTGCCGGGTACATCCCGTCCGCACGGGTTCAGGGCCTCGATACCCACACCTCCGACGCCTCGGCTCACCACACCAAGTACAGTGACGCTGAAGCAGTCAGTGCCATCAACAGCGAGAGCTCGCTTACGGTCGACATCACGGGTGATGCAGATACCGTCGACGGGTACCACGCCAGCGATTTCTCAACGTCGGCACACACGCACTCACACGGTGACCTGACCGGGATCGGCGTCGACGACCACCACATTCGATACGCCGACGAAGAAGCCCAGGACGCAATCGGGACGATCATCGATGGCTCGCTCTCGTACGTCGATTCCCCGGCCTCGCTCGGTGTGGCCAGTGGCGGTATTACGAGTACGCATATTGCACCCGACGCAGTCGGATCGAGCGAGCTCGTCAACGACTCGGTGACGGTCACGGCTGGGACGCTCCTCACGGGTGGCGGTCTCGTCGCTCTTGGTGGCACAGTCTCGCTGGATGTCGATGAGGGGAGTATCGATCACGGGTCGATCAGCGGGATTGGTGACGACGACCACACGCAGTACGTTCCGACGGACGCGAGTCGGGGCTTCACGAATCCCGTCTCCGGGATCGACCCATCCACGTCGTCGGATCTGGCGACGAAGAGCTACGTCGACTCGATCGCGCAAGGTATCGAGTACCGTGAGTCCGTCCTCGATACGCTGAACACGCCGCCGGGAACGCCTTCAACGGGGGATAGATACCTGGTCGGAAGCGCCCCGTCCGGCGATTGGAGTGGGCACGCTGACGAGCTCGCCGAGTACGATGGGTCGGGCTGGACGTTCGAGACGCCGAACGAAGGCTGGGCGGTGTTCGTCGAGGACGTCGACATGCTGCTGGTGTTCAACGCGACGAGTTGGGTGTCGTTCGGCTCGACGCTCGACCACGGTGCGCTCCAGGGGCTCGGGGACGACGACCACACGCAGTACCTCCTGGCGAGTGGGGCCAGATCGATGGCTGGATCGCTCAACATGGGGTCGAACGCGATCACGAACGTCTCCACGGTCGACGGTGTAGACGTCTCGGCGCACGCAGGCAACGCGAGTGCTCACCACGCCAAGTACACAGACACCGAAGCAGTCGCAGCTGTGAACGCGGAGACAACGCTGTCTGTGGACATCAGCGGTGACGCTGACACGGTGGATGGCCAGCATGCGTCCGCGTTCGCAACCGCCGGGCACGTTCACGCTCACGGCGACCTGACGGGCATCGGTTCGTCCGATCACCACGCCCGGTACGCTGATGAAGAGGCGCGGGATGCTGTCGGGTCAATTCTCTCGGCGGACTTCAACTACGATGATGTCGCGAACACGATCGACCTTTCCCCACACACGGGTGATTCTGGGGCCCACCACGCCCGCTACGCGGACGAGGAGGCACAGGACGCAGTTGGGTCCATGGTCGATGGGACGCTGGTCTACGACGACGCTACGCCCTCTCTCGGGGTCGCAGACAACTCCATCACAATCACCCACCTCGCGTTCGATCCGGCTACTCAGGCGGAACTCTCGAGCCACACCGGGGATTCAACCAACCCTCACTCGGTAACGGTGTCGCAGATCGGCGCGATCCCGGATAGTACGGATGCCGTCACCAGTACGCACATCGCTGCGAACAGCGTCGGAACGTCAGAGCTCTCGTTCGACCCGACGACGCAGTCCGAGTTCGATACGCACACTGGAAGCGCCTCTGCTCACCACGCGAAGTACACGGATACAGAAGCCGTCAGTGCCGTCGAGAGTGAAGTCGGTCTCACGTTCGCTGGCGGGCTGACGATCAACGGAACGTTTGAGACGTCGGGTGGTGGGCAATTCGGGTCCGGGATTTCGCTGGACGGGACCAATCCGCCAGGTGCGAACAAGATCGAAGGGGCTGGCGGCACGCTCAACTTAGATCGATCGGCCTCGGTTGCGGTCGAACACTCGGGGACGGCGTTCTCGTTCGACGTGGTCGACACGGGGAACGCGAATACGTTGCTCACCGTCGATGGTGGTGGGACAGTCGATACGCCGGATGCGACGCTCTTCGAGCAAGGAAGCCGTGTTGCAACGCGCACGTGGGCGAATAGCAATTTCGCAGCCAGCGGGCACGCTCACGCCCACGCCGATCTGACGGGCATCTCGTCCAGTGACCACCACACGCGATATGCCGATGCAGAAGCAGTCGCCGCGGTCAACGCAGAAACCTCGCTCTCAGTAGACATCACGGGCGATGCTGATACACTGGATGGAGTCCAGTTGGCGGCAATCGATTGGACCAACGTCGCCATGTCCCAGAGCGATGTGAGTGTCTCCGATCTCGGGCCAGCTGACACCAACTTTGATCTGAATGGAAACGACATCGTCAGTTCGAATTCGTTCTCGATCAACCAAGGAGGGAATCAGCGTGTTCACTTCGGTATCGACACCACGATCAATAATACAGACCTCCAATTGGGTCCTGGAGTCGACCTAAAGTCGGGAACGACGATCCTGTGGGACGAGGCGGCTGGCCATATCCCATCGGCCAGAGTACAGGGGCTCGACACTCACACGAGTGACGCATCGGCACACCACACGCGGCCGACAGCCGGGAATGGGTTGTCCGATACGACAGATACGTTCAGTGTCGACGAGAGCTATGACTTCACGTTCTCCTCGGAGATCGATTTCAGTGGCGGGCTCGCACTGGGAGCGGCGCTCAATGCCGCCAGTAATTCGATCAACAGCGTTGGGACGCTCAACGTCTCGGATATCACCTCGAACAACGGAACGGGGCCAATCACCGTCGCCGATGTGGGGTTCGAGTATGCAGACGACCTCAAGGTGTTCTACGGGACGGATAGCGACTTCTCGATCGCGTATGATTCGGTCGAAGACGAGCTCGTCGTTCACGACGAGACGACCGGGATCGACCTGATCCGACAGCCGAAGGCCGGGCCTACGCAGTTCATCCAGGGAATCGAGTCGGGAACGATCGAAACGCCCGAAGACACGAACATCCAGATCATCAATACGCCAGTCACGTCGAACGTGGTTGGCGGGACGCTTGTCGGGCACACGCTCTCCGTGAACAGCCAGACGGCGCTGGCGCTGCGTGGAACGGCTGACGGTGGGGGCGGTCTCAGTGACGGTCCATACGCTGAGCTCGGCGGCGATCTCCGCGCAACTGATGGAGAGGTGATCTGGGACGAAGTGAGTAGCCACATCCCGCAGGGACGACTCCAGAATGACACGGTCACAGTCGCTGGCAACGTTGTCGCGCTGGGCGGGAGCACGAGCGTCGCCCACAGTGACCTCACGGGTATTGGCTCGGCTGACCACCACGCTCGATACACCGATTCGGAGGCGCTCGCGGCGGTCAACGCTGACGCTGATCACGGGTCGACGGCCCAGCACGATTACTTCACCACCGAGAACGCCCAGGATGCGATCGGGACCATCGTCGACGGCACGCTGTCGTATGATGATGCAACGCCGTCGCTCGGGGTGGCGGCCTCGTCGATCACGACATCCCACCTTGCGTTCGACCCAGCAACGCAGGCCGAGCTGAACACGCACGAAGGGGACTCGTCAGCGCACCACACTCGGTACGCCGATAGTGAGGCTGTCGCCGCGGTCAATGCAGAGACGACGCTTTCGGTCGATATCTCAGGGGACGCTGACACCCTGGATGGCGTTCACCTCGCAGGGATCGACTGGGGGAACACGGCACTCGACCAGAGTGAGGTAAACGTCTCTCACCTTGGAGCTGCTGACGCGAACCTCAACATGAACGGGAAGCAGCTCACTGGGGTCAGCCAGCTCAAGTTCACGGACCGGGCGGCTGATACGAACGCCTGGTACCTCGAGGAAGATACAACCTCTGGCGCCCTCATGGTTCGAGAAGACCGCTCGTCGGGGACCTTCACGGCGTTCAAATTCTCCAGCGGATACCACTTCGAAACGCTCGTCGGAGAAATCCGTGAACAGGGAAATCGCGTCGCGACTCGGACGTGGACGAACAGCAACTTCGCGACGAATGGGCACGGCCACGCACACGCCGATCTGACGGGGATTGGCGCATCTGACCACCACACCCGATATGCTGACAGCGAGGCGGTGGCGGCCGTGAATGCAGAAGCATCACTCACTGTCGACATCACTGGTGACGCCGACACGCTCGACGGCGTCCACCTGGCCTCGATAGACTGGGCTGATGTCGCGATGGCCCAATCGGACGTGAACGTTTCCCACCTCGGGTCGGCAAACGCGACCCTGGACATGAACGGGAATGACGTCAGCAACGTCGAACAGCTCTCGTTCATCGAAGCAGGCAACATCGTCGCGAACGTCGACGAGTCGCACGGTCCCGGAGCGCCCGGGGCGGTCTTCGATGTGACTATCGTCGACAGTGGTGCCGCCGATAACATCCAGTGGATGCGCGATGCAGGCTCGGCGAGGGCGTTCATGGTGTACAACACCGCCTCGGGATTGGGTGGCGTGTTCACCGTCACTGACACTGGCAACACAACCATTGCTGGGTCGCTTACGGTTGAGAGCGACATCACTGATGGGCTGGCGACGATCTGGGATGCATCGGCGCACCACGTCCCCTCCTCCAGCGTTCAGGGGCTCAATTCCCACACCGGGGATTCGTCGGCGCACCACGCGAAGTACACAGACACGGAGGCTGTCGCTGCTGTGAATGCTGAGACCACGCTGTCGGTGAACATCTCCGGCGATGCCGATACGCTGGATGGCGTCCACCTCGCCAACATCGACTGGGCTGACGTCGCCATGGCTCAGAGCGATGTGAACGTCTCCGACCTGGGGACAGCAGATGCGACTCTGGATATGGGGAACAACGACATCACCAGCATCAACGGGTTCGTCTTCCAAGATCCTGGGCCAGATGGAAGCGTTCGCTGGTCGAACTGGCAACTGTACGAAGCCCCGAACGACCTGTCGAACGTGGCGGGCAACTTCCAGATCGTCAACAACGGAACGCGAGTAGTGACGGTCGAAGACGGGACGGGTCAGCTCGAAGCCACGGGCGGGTACAAGGCCGGCGACTTCGAGATCGTCGAGAACAGCGAGCGGAACAGTCTGGACTTCAACTACACGGGGTCCTGATCATGAGCCTGATCGCCCACTACCAGTTCGAAGGAGACGCGACGGATAGCTACGGGACGTACAACGGGATCGAACACGGCTCGCCGTCGTACGCAGACGGAAAGGTCGGGCAATGTCTCGATCTCACGGGGAACACTGGGGACATGGGCGTCGAGCTTGTTCAATGGGCTGATGCCGAACAACTCCGTGACGCAGGAGGGTTCTCGCTCTGGTTCAACTCGACAACGACAACGGGTGACAGTGGTGCACGGGTTATCTCCTGGGACCATTCAGACCACCCGACCGTCCTGGTAGATCAAAGTCAGAGTGGTGGGCAAGACGTGAACACGGTGCTGAACGATCCACGTCCAGGCTGGATCGGTGTGTCGTTGGCCGAAAACGATTGGCACCACGTTGCCCTCTCATGGGATGCTGATGGCGGAGCATGGTTCCTGATGCTCGACGGCACTGTCGTAACGTCCGGAGAGGATTACGCGGTCACGAGCACCGCACCACGACCGATCGTCATCGGCGGGAATACTGAGCTCGACGGTGACATCTCGGGTGACCCGTTCGTTGGGTACATTGATGAGGCCCGCTTGTTCGACCACGGGCTCTCGGTTGCTGAGGCGAAAGAGCTCAGTCTGGCGAAGGTCGGCCACTGGAAGCTCAACGGCTCTGCGACCGACTGCTCCGGCTACGGCAACCACGGGACGGTCGAAGACGGAAGTGCCACCAGTAACACGATTCTCAATTCCCAGTGCCACGAGTGGACCGGCGATGGGACTGGGGCGATTCGCATCCCGAACGCTCCATCGCTCCAGACGGATCAGGACATGACACTCGCGTACTGGATTCACCCGACTGATATCGGGACGGAGCGACAGAACCCGTTCGATAAAGCGTACGGTGGTGAATTGACGATCACGCTCGAGACCAACGGGAACCTGAACCACTACCACGGAGATGCAGGAGACGAAGGTCAGAACTACGTCAGTCCGTCGCCCGCGTACACACTCTCACAGGATGAGTGGACGCACGTCATCTACACGCGGGATATCTCGACCAACACGGTCGAGTACTACATCAACGGCGAGCACGACGTCACGCGAACGTACAATAGTGCGATTCAACCCTCGAAGTCGACCGACGACATCCTCCTTGGGAACGGCTATACGTCGCAGCTCCACGGGCGACTGGCCGATGTTCGCCTCCACGCATCGTACCTCGACGACCCTGCTGATGCGGCGTACATCTACGAGAACAGAGCCAGTCTCGACAACATCGGCGGGCTATCCGCCCACGAGCTCATCGAGACGCCCCAGCGCCGGGGTGCGGACTCGGCCGAGTACTTCGTGCCGATCAGTAACTGTCTCATCTCGGCGTACGAAGACGACACGACGGTCTACCTGAACGGGGCTGTCGAAACGACGCTCGACGCCCAGGACACGTACAACGTCAGCTGTAGCCCTGGAGATATCGTCGCTGCGGATAAGCCAATCACGTCAGGCGAAGATCGACCAGGTGTCCCGCTCGGCTGGTCGGGGACGCGGTTTGCGTGGAGGAACGACCGGTACCCGCCGATCAACATGTACATCTACGCGCCGTATGCCGATGCGACAGTTGATATCTACGACTGCTCAGTCAGTGCCACCACAGCCGATCGGACGGTTACGGTGTCGCAGGGGACCCACGTCGTAGAGGCAACGACGGATACGAACAAT